>JAPOZM010000030.1 GCA_026706075.1 Gemmatimonadaceae bacterium | reverse complement strand
CTCGCTGGCCGGGCGAGCTATCTCCTGCTCTCTCCGATGACCAGGCGCGAGCAGCAGGGGAGAGGACGGGGCGGCATCTGGGGTGACCTGCTGGACACCGACGAGCAGCATTGGCCCGAGATCGTGGCGACGCAGCCCGACGAACCCGCCGACTGGAAGGAGTTGGCGCTCCGGGGTGGTTTCCCTGTGCCGGCTCTGGAACTCGGGGCGCCGGAGGAGCGGGCGATCTGGTTCGACGGGTACGTCACGACGTACTTGGAGCGGGATCTGCAGGATCTCTCGGCCGTTTCGGCGCTACCGGACTTCCGGCGGCTGATGCGGGCGGCCTGCCTGCGGCTGGGCGGGATGGTCAACAAAGCCGATCTCGGACGTGACGTCGCGCTGCCGCAGACGACCGTGCATCGTTATCTCAACCTGCTCGAGGCATCTCTCCTGCTCGCACGCATTCCCGCGTACGCGGTCAACCGCAACAAGCGCCTCATCAAGTCACCGAAGCTCTTCTGGGCCGACACCGGACTTGCTCTGCATCTGGCGCAGACGGCTCCCAGCGGCACCCACCTCGAGAACATCGTCCTGGCTGATCTGCTCGCCTGGCGGGCCACACGCACCGATCACGCGGAGGTGTGCTACTGGCGCACGACCGGTGGGGAAGAGGTCGACTTCGTCCTGGAGGCGGGCAACCAACTGCTCCCCATCGAGGTCAAGACGACGCAACGTCCGAGCCTTCGCGACATCAGGCACCTTCGCGCCTTCCGGGCGGAATACCCCGAGGTGAGTCGACCCGGGCTATTGCTCCATACCGGCACGGCGGTCGAGTGGCTCGCCCCCGACGTCCTCGCCGCTCCCTGGTGGCGGATTCTGTAGTCGCCACCTGTCAGGTTGAGCCCCGCAACCTCGCTCTGGCAGGGGAGGAGTCCGTGTACCGGGTCCGCGTCGGCGACTACCGGATCCTCTACGAGGTCATCGATGATCGCCTGGTGATTCACGTCGTCCGCATCGCCCATCGCCGCGAGGCCTAGCGGCGCCGATGAACCCGATCCGCAGGCGGCCGACGACCACTCCGAGGCCGGACGAGCGCCGGCGGATGGAAGGTGGCGTTTCCGGTTTGCCGGGCTTCCAGCAAGTGAACACCTTGTAAATCGGCAGTGGGATTAGTTATATACAAGGTAGTGCGGTAGAGTGTGGGGGTGATCGAGCGGGAAATCACACCGCATCTGCGGCGTCTGATCAACCAGTACCCGGTCCTGACGATCACCGGACCGCGCCAGTCCGGCAAGACGACCCTGTGTCGCCGCGCCTTCGGGGATCTGCACTACGCAAACCTGGAGGATCCCGACGTGCGCGACTTCGCGACATCGGACCCGCGGGCGTTCCTGGCGCAGTTCCCCGACGGGGCTGTGTTCGATGAGATCCAGCGTGCCCCGGATCTGCCGTCGTACCTCCAGGTCCTCGTCGACGAGGACCCCCAGCGGTTCCGGTTCGTCCTCACCGGCAGCGAGCAGTTCGGTTGGACCGACTCGATCAGCCAGTCGCTGGCGGGCCGTACCGCCGTCCTGCGCCTGTTGCCATTCACGCTGGGGGAGTGTGCTCTGGCCGGCGCGTCCGGCGATGTCAACGAGGTGCTGTTCACCGGCGGCTATCCGAACATCCACGCCCAGGGCCGCGCCCCCGCCGAGGCGCTCGGCGACTACGTCACGACCTACGTGGAGCGCGACGTCCGCCGGATAGGCGCAGTCCAGGACCTTGCCGCGTTCGCTCGCTTCATGCGCCTCGCTGCCGGTCGCGTCGGCCAACTCCTGAACGTCACGAACCTCGCGAACGACGCCGGCGTGGCTCCCGGCACCGCCCGCTCGTGGCTGTCGGTCCTGCAGGCCAGCGACATCGTGTTCCTACTGGAGCCCCACCTGCCGAACATCCGCAAGCGCCTCACCAAGTCGCCGAAGCTCTACTTCATCGACGTCGGCCTGGCGAGCTACCTCATCGGGATCCGCACCGCCGAGCAGGTCGCCACCCACCCTCTGCGGGGCAATCTGTTCGAGAACGCCGTGGTCGGCGAGGCCCTCAAGCACGCCTACAACGCCGCCGTGCGGCATCCCCGACTGTCCTTCTTCCGGACCCAGGCGGGCCTCGAGTGCGACCTGTTGTACCCGACGCCCTCGGGCCTGGCCGCCGTCGAGGTCAAGTCCGGCGCAACACTCCACACATCCTGGTTCTCCCGCCTGGAGCGCATAAGGAGAGAGATCCCCGATGTCTCGGCGGCTGTCCTGGTCTACGGCGGCACCGAGCGCCAGCACCGCACCGCCGGCGCCGCCGTCCCGCTCGCGCAATTCGCCGAGCACCTGACCACTCTCGACACCATCGCCGAGTAGGAGGCCGACAGTAGGGACGCGCGGGAGTAGACCTCCCAACGACGACATACTTCTGAACATACCGCCGGAAATGTCCGTTATGTAAACTAGGGGGCCGAAACACACACGCCGCCAGCCGGCACGTGCGGCAGCTAGTGGCCGGTGGCCGGCGGCCGGCGGCGGGGGGAGGCCCGGACCCTGCCGCACCGCCCGGAGCGTGCCCCGGCGTGCCCCTTTCTCACGCACATCGAGGCGGCCCTAGACTGACGC
>JAPOZM010000050.1 GCA_026706075.1 Gemmatimonadaceae bacterium | reverse complement strand
GCCTGCACGCCGCCGGCGATGGCCAGGTCCGCCTTGCCCTGCTGCAGGTCGGCCACGGCGTCGTGGACCGAGACCAGGGAGGAGGCGCAGGCGGCGTCCACCGCCTTGGCCGGCCCCATGAGACCCATCACGAAGGAGACCCGTCCGGCGGCCCCGTTGAGGTTGGTGCCGCTGAGGGCGTAGAGGCACCCCGCCGCCTCTGCGGGTCGGCTCGACTCGAGAACCAGCATGCGGTACTCGTCGTTGCTGATTCCGGTGTAGACCCCGGTCAGGCTTCCCTTGAGACCGTCGGGATCGATACCCGCGTCCTCGAGGGCTTGCCAGCTCGTCTCGAGCATGAGCCGCTGTTGGGGATCGAGCAGTTCCGCCTCGACTGGCGATATGCGGAAGAACTCCGCGTCGAAGAGGTCGATGTCGTCGATGAGAGCGCCGAAGCGGCAGCCTTCGCTCTGAACCGTCCCCTCCGGAAAGAGCTGCTCCCACCGGGCTGCCGCCGAACCCGGGACCCTTTCTCGGACAGCGTTTCGCCCCTCTTCGAGCAGACGCCAGAAGGCGGGGATGCCCGTGGCGCCGGGGAATCGACACGCCATGCCCACGATCGCTATCGGTTCTGGTGACCTGGAAGCCTGCCGAACCCCGGCTTCTGTCGGGGTGGGTGACTCCCTGGACAGGTCGGAAGACCCGTCCCTCCGCCCAGTGCCTCCAGTCTCAGAACTCATCTGCCATCTCCTCCCAATTCCGGTCGCGCTCCAATGCTCTGGAATATACCGCCTCCCCGGCGTGCACGCCGCCGCCCCTTCCGCCCATGACAAGCCGCTTGCGGCGGGAAGGCACGCTGCCGATCTGACCGGTTTTGCCCGCCCCGGGACGGGCTTGCGGGTCAGATATCCCGTGCGCTACACTCATCACCGTGCGTACCTTACCGCTCTCGTGAGGTGCCGTTGAAAGGCCAGTGACCGATGTCCAACCTTGCAGCGACGATGGTACCGAAGATCCTCGTGGTGGACGACGAGCCGGACCTGGAGTTGCTGCTCCGGCAGAAGTTCCGCCGCAAGACCCGATCCGGACAGATCAGCCTCATCTTCGCGCAGAACGGGGTCGAGGCCCTCAAGCAGCTCGAGGATCACGACGATGTCGATCTGGTCCTGTCCGACATCAACATGCCCGAGATGGACGGTCTCACCCTCCTGAAGCAGCTCGGCAGTCTGGACTACGACCTGCGGGCGGTGATGGTCACCGCCTACGGGGACATGAAGAACATCCGCACCGCCATGAACCGGGGCGCCTTCGATTTCGTCACCAAGCCCATCGACTTCGACGATCTCGAGGCGACGATCGACAAGACCCTGGAGCACCTGACGATCATGCGCGAGGCCCTGCGGTCCCGGGACGAACTGGTGGCCCTGCGCCAGGAGCTGGGGGTAGCGGCGCAGATGCAGGAGTCAATCCTGCCCACCGACTTTCCCAGGGATCCCCGGTTCGAGCTTCACGCCTCCATGACCCCGGCGCGCGAGGTGGGCGGCGACTTCTACGACTTCTTCCGGCTCGAGGACGAGCGCCTGGGGATCGTTGTGGCGGATGTCTCCGGAAAGGGGGTGCCGGCGGCCCTCTTCATGATGGTGAGCCGGACCCTCATGAAGGGCACCGCCATCGGGGAGGGCGACCCGGCGGCCTGCCTCACCGAGGTGAACCAGCTCCTCACGGAGTCCAACGAGGAGTCGATGTTCGTCACCGTCTTCTACTCCAGCTTCAACCCGGAGACGGGGCACCTGGAGTACGCCAATGCGGGGCACAATCTGCCGTACGTGGTCAAGCCCTCCGGCGAGGTTCGGCAGATCGACTGCCCTCCGGGTCTCGTCCTCGGCGTGCTTCCGGAGTTCGACTTCCCCGGCGGGAGCCTCGACCTCGAGCCGGGAGACGTGCTGTTCTTCTACACCGACGGTGTCAACGAGGCAATGGACGAGAACGGCGAGGAGTTCGGCGACGAGAGGTTGACCCGGGTCCTGGCCGAAGCCGCCGGATCGAGCGCCGCCGACCTCAGTCAGCGGATGGTGGAGGCCGTGCACGCCCACGCCGGCGAGGCCCCCCAGTCCGACGACATCACCTGCGTGACCCTCCGTTACCTGGGAGATGGCTCCTGAGATGACCCGGCTGGCCCTCCTCGCCGCCGCGGCGCTCGGGCTGGCCCCGGCGGCGGCGGACGGGCAGGAGGCCCAGGGAGGCGGCGACGGGGTCCATGCCGACTCCATCCTCTTCGGCCAGTCGGCGGCGTTGAGCGGCCCGGCTGCCGAACTGGGCCGCAACATGAACCTGGGCGTCCGCGCCGCCTTCGAAGAGGCCAACCGGTCCGGCGGCATCCACGGCCGCCAGCTGAAGCTCCTGGTCCGCGACGACGGGTACGAGCCCGAGGCCGCCGTCGCCAACACCAGGGAGTTGATCGCCCGCGGCGTCTTCGGCCTCATCGGCGCCGTCGGCACGCCCACCTCCAACGCCGCCGAGCCGATCGCCAGCGGCGCGTCGGTCCCTTACATCGGCCCCTTCACCGGCGCCGAGCTGCTCCGGGGGGACGACCAGCGCTACGTGGTGAACGTGCGCGCCTCCTACTACCAGGAGACCGAGGAGATGGTGGAGCGGCTGACCGCGGACCT
>JAPOZM010000087.1:113935-114559 GCA_026706075.1 Gemmatimonadaceae bacterium | reverse complement strand
TCCTCTCCTCCGGGATGACGGCCGAAGAGGACCGGCGGCTCTGGGACCTGCCCGATGGGGTGCGGCTCTACGAGTACCTCGGCAGCATTCCCTCCCCCCTCCGGCTCCCGGACCTGCTCGGCCACCTTCGCTCGCAGGGCCTGCCGGAGCTGCGCCAGGCCCTGCCGTTGGGGCCGGTTCTCTCCTTTCTGGCGGCGCCGGTCTTCCACCGGAACGAGCGGGCAGGAAACCTCTACCTGGCCGGCAGGGAAGCCGGCGGGGAGTTCACCCGGGAAGACGAGGAGACCCTGGTCATGTTCGCCTCCCAGGCCGCCCTGGTGATCGCCAACGCCCGCAAGTACCGGGACGAGCAGCGGGCCCGGGCGGACCTGGAGACCCTGATCCACACTTCCCCGGTGGGAGTGGTGGTCTTCGACGCACAGACCGGCGCCCCCAAATCCCTCAACCGGGAGGCGAAGAGGATCGTCGATTCCCTGCGGAGTGCGGACCAGTCCCCGGAGGACCTGCTCCGGATCCTGACCTTCCGGCGAGGGGACGGCCGGGAGGTCTCTCTGCAAGAGTTTCCCATGGCCCGTGCGTTGAGCGCCGGGGAGACGGTGCGCGCCGAGGAGATCGTCATGCAGG
>JAPOZM010000087.1:0-113925 GCA_026706075.1 Gemmatimonadaceae bacterium | reverse complement strand
AAGGCGGACCAGTCACCGGAGGATCTGCTCCGGATCCTTACCTTCCGGCGCGGCGACGGGGGGGAAGTCTCCCTGCGGGTTCCCCGTGACCCAGGCGTTGAGCACCGGGGAGACGGTGCGCCGAGGAGATCGTCATGCAGGTGATCCGGGAACGCCGGTGACCTACGACGAGCTGCTGCACCGCATCTGGGCCTGGAGGCCTTCTCCGACCGGCGGACCTTGCGCTCGACCGTCAAGAGCATCCGCCGCAAGCTGGGAGACGAAGCCAGGAACCCCACCTACATCTTCAACGAGTCCAAGGTCGGGTATCGCCTGGGGATGGCCGAGTAAGGGGGCTGAGGACCGCCCCCGGAAAGGACTCGAGAGCAGAACGGGGAATGCAGGACCGCCAGGACTCCCGCTCGCCCGGTCGCTGGTGCGCCGCCGCGGGTGGCGGCCGTATCTTTGCGGTCCACCCTGCAACGAACCGGGACGGATGACCACAGAGGAACAGAGCAGCCGGGCCGGGACCGCCCCCGAGGCGCTCCTGCGGCCCGAGGTCCTGGCCGCCTTCGACCGCGGCTTCTTCGAACGCGAGGGGTACTGGGTCTGGGACGGAGTCCTCACGGACGAGGGCCGCCGCCGCTGGACGGCCACCCTGCAGCGTCTCCAGGAGCTGAACGACTCCTTCCTCCAGCGCACCGACTGGGGCGCCCTCGACTACGCCGGCATGGGCCTGACGGCTCCCGATCCGGAGGTCCATGCCCCCGGGTTCCTGGCCTCCTGCTGCGGCGGCTCCGAGCAGATGCGGGTCATCCAGATGACCCCCGGCCTGCGCGACTACATGAAGGACCACGGCCTCTTCGGGCCCGGGACCGTCCCCGCGGCCGACGGCCGCCGGTGGGAGGGGGTCATGCCCGAGTACTTCTCCCCCGCCTACGACGGCTTCATCCTCGACGTCGCCACCACCCACCCGCAGATGATGGAGCTCTTCGCCCGGCTCCTCGGGCCGCGGTTCCTGCTGGACCACATCCTTATGCTGAACCGCCCGCCGGGGTCGACCGGCCGGCGCTGGCACGCCCACGGCTACCGCCAGGGCCAGTACGAGACCGAGGACGTCTACGGCCGCGACAACGACCGCCCGCCGAGCCGGGAGTACTTTCCGCACCAGTGCGTGCGCACCCTGTGCTATCCCGAAGGCATGGGCGTCGACGACGGGGGCGGCGAGCTGGCGGTGGTCCCCGGCGCCCACCTCTACCGCAGCCCCTACCTGTGGAACACCGGGCGCAGCGAGTTCGACGAGCAGTTCCAGGCCGGCTGGATGCGGGGCCGCTTCCACGCCTTCACCGGGGAGCCCCTGCGCATCGAGGTCCTCTCCCTGAACCCGGGCAGCATGGTCTCCTTCGTCCACCACATGCCCCACCGCGTCGGCTTCCGCGACGACGACGCCCCCACCCGCTGGGGGCTGCTGATGGCCTACCGCACGCCCGACCCGGACGAGGCGGAGCCGGCCCACTGGAACGAGGGCGTCCCGGCCCACTGGGCCGAGCGCCAGGAGGCGGCGGGGCGGATCACGGAGCCGATGCGCCGGGTATTCGAGGGAGACAACCCGCCGGCCTGATCGGCGCCCCGGCGCCGGGGCCGGCCTCACACAGGAGCGAGAGCGATGGACACTTCCTTCACCAATCCAAAGGAGAGCCTGGCCGAGGCGCGCCGGGACGAGCGCGACTACGCCAGCCTGACCCGGGCCGAGCAGATCCGCTGCATCGAGCTGGAGGGCTACGTGGTGCTGCCCGACCTGCTGCCGCCGGAGACGGTGGAGAGCCTGCGCCAGGAGTTCTCCCGCCTGCCGACCCGGGGCGTCGACTACAGCCGCCACCAGCGCGGCGCCCGCGACGTGCAATGGACGGACTCACCCACCGCGATCGAGACGATCGGCCATCCGCCGACGGTGGAGTTCCTGCGCGACCTCTTCGGCGACGACATGATCTGCACCTCCTGCGGGTTCGGAGTGTCGGAGCCCGGACATCCGGGCATCGCCGTGCACACCGACGCCCAGCCCTACGGCTCCAAGATCTTCGGCGTCCAGTCGAGCGCGCCGGTGCTGGCGCGGGTCCTCTACTACCTCGACGACCAGACCCCGGAGCGCTCCCCCTTCAAGGCGATCCCGCGTTCCCACCTGTCGATGCACCGCAACGCCAACCCCTACCTGCGCTACCTGAGCCACCCCGAGGAGGTGATGGTCTGCTGCAAGGCGGGCTCGGCGGTGGTCATCAACCAGAAGCTGTTCCACGGCAACTACCCCAACCACTCCGACTCGGTGCGCCGCATGTTCGCCATCGCCTACCGGCCCGACTGGGCCGGGCCCATCGGCGAGGTCGAGGACTACGACCCGGACCAGGTGGCCACCCTGCCCGAGCACATCCAGCCCTTCTTCCGCAGCCTGAACACGCGCGAGATCGAGTTCGACCTGCCCAACCGCCCCGACGGCATGGCCCGCGACGCGGCCGGCGTCGGGCCCAGCCGCTGGGGGTGACCGAGCTCTCGGCGGCGTTGCTCACCTGACAGCGGATCTCCGTGCAGGCGCGTCGAGCCGCTCGTCCTGCGGAGAGCATGGCCCTCTTGCGGAGGCAGGTCTGCGACTGACTTGACTTCGGCTTCTGGCGACCTCGACAGCGGCGGCGGCCTCATGTTCCAGCTATTCGAGGAGACCTCACATGCTCCGCAACATCATCGTACGGCTCGTCATCTACTACGCCGCCTGGCTTCTGGCCCTCAGCGGGCTCTTCCACCTCTACCCCGAGATCCTCTACTACGTCGCCCAGGAGCGCGAACGCATCTTCATCGCCAAGGGTCTGGACCCCGGGACCGACACCGTACCCTTTCCACTGGGGGACATCCAGGATGGGGTAGCCCGCCTCGTCCATCCGGCACACACCATTCCCGTCATGGTCGCCATGGTGCTGGCTTTCGCCGTCACCCTCCCGATCGCCTGGGTCTACCGCTGGACACGGCCCCGCAAGAAGTACAACCAGTCCTTTGCCCAGACCTTGCTCGTGGTTCCCATCTCCATCGCCCTGGTCGTGTTCCTCGTCAAGGGCAGCCTGGCCCTCGCCTTCAGCCTGGCCGGCATCGTCGCCGCGGTCCGCTTCCGGACCTCCCTCGACGAGCCGATCGATGCCGTCTACATGTTCATGGCCATCGGCATAGGGCTGGCCGCGGGCACCCAGCTCACCACGGTGGCCTACCTCGCGTCGCTCTCCTTCGTCGCCGTGTCCCTCGCTGTCTGGAGACTCGACTTCGGAGCGAAGCCGGCCGTGCTCTCCGGATGGAGGATCGTCCCCGACAAGGAGGAGGAGGGCGTCGGTACCGCCGCCAGCGAATCCACTGTTCCCGGGAGGCCCCGTGACGCCCGCATCGAGGTCCATGCCAGGAAAGCGAATGCGGCTCGGAAGGCGGTGGCCCTGGTCCTGGACTCCAGCGCCAGGCATTGGCAGTTGGCCGACGTGGCCAGGAATCCGGATGGAACGGCCGTCGTCGCCTTTGACGTCTGGCTGAAGCAATCCGTGGATCCGGGGTCGATCGTCAGGGACATCGAGGGGGTCCGAAAGAAGGGGATCGACAAGGTGCAGATACAGAGGGACACGCCCGCAGCCGGGTGATTTGCAGATGCTGGGTCGCGGAGACAAACCCCTGTTGGGATTCCTCGGATTCGCCATTCTCGTCTTCCTGTTCTCGATCAGCTATGGGGGGAATCCTCCCACGGATTCGAGCGGGAATCTCTCGGCCCAGGATTCGGATGCCACTCCAGCTCCCGCCGTGGTGGACGCGGGGCCGGTTTCCCAAGGGGAGGTGTCGCTCGGAAGCTACGAGCTGAAAGCGGAGACAGCGTCGCAGTGGAAGCTCCCCGGACGACTCAGGGAGATCTCGGGTCTGGCCATGACCACGGACGGCCGCCTCCTGGCGCACAACGATGAATGGGGAGTCGTCTACGAGATCGATCCTCGGGATGGTTCCATCACGAAGGGGTTCCAACTGGCGGACATAGCGAACCCCGTTGCCGGCGACTTCGAGGGCATTGCGGTAACGGACGAGCGGATCTACCTGGTCACCAGTTCAGGGCGACTCTACGAGTTCAGCGAGGGTGCCGACGGGGAGTCCGTTCTCTACAACGTCTACACGACCGGGATTGGCAGGGATTGCGAGATGGAAGGCCTGGCGTATGACGGCAGCCGTCGGGTCCTGCTGTTGATGTGCAAGGGGTCGCGTAGTGCGGAGCTGAAGGGAAAGCTGGCGATATACCACTGGTCGATCGACGAGAAGCGGCTGAGCGATCCCCCCCGAACGGTGATCCCCGTCGTTGAATTCTCCGGACCCATCGGGGAAGCGAAGTTCCAGCCCTCGGGAATAGAGCGGCACCCCGTGTCGGGGCACTACTTCGTCGTCGCCGCCAGACAGAAGGCGGTCGCGGAGATCACGCCCGAGGGCCGGGTCCTCGCGGTCAGGCGGTTCCCCGCCCGGTGGCACCGTCAGGCCGAGGGGATCACCTTCGCCGCCGACAACACCCTGATCATCGCCGATGAAGGGGCGGGCGCGAAAGCGAGACTGACGCTGTACTCAGTCTCGGACTGACCGTGGCCGAGCCGGCCGGGGGCCGCTGATGATCCCGGCTCCCGGAGTCTCCCCCGGGTGCGCCTTCAGCCGACGTCCGGCCAGGCGCCCCGGATGCTGCCCTCGTGCCGCACCAGGTCCTCGAAGCGGGTTGACTCCGGATCGGGTGTGACCGGCCTCTCTCCATCGAGATAGAGCATACCCACCTCCCCGGGAGGCAGGGCCTCCACCAGTTCCCGCGCCTCTTCGAGGGCCTTGAGCCACTTCCTCTTGAGGGACCGCAGATCCAGGGGTTCCCGCAGGCTGAGACGATCGACGTCGGCCTGAGAATAGGCGGTGTGGCGCCCCGCCTGCTCCAGCAGGAACCCGGGCGTGAATCCCGGGTCCTTTCCGCAGGCCGCCCAGGCGAGGGCTCCGAGGTGCAGGTAGGAACCGTGGAGGTGGAGGATGTCGACGTAGTCCCGGACCTCCTGCCGGCCCGCCAGCGCCAGCATCTTGTTCACCGCCGCGTCGGCATGGTGCAGGCGGTACCCGCACTCGTCGTCGGCCTCCACCGGGAAGAAGCGGAAGGCGCTGTCCTGGGCCCACTCGACCCGCAGTTGCTCTCCTTCCCTCGACAGGACCGCCCGGAACAAGGCAGGCGCGCGCAGGAGCCAGGTCAGCTCGAAACCCGCGTCGCCCAGGGTGGCGGCGTCCGTCTCCGCGCTCAGGGCCACGCTGTCGGCGAGATCGTGGAAGAGATCGAGGTCCTGGGAGAAGCGGGGCGAATCCGGCCCTCGATGGAGGACCGTGGCGCCGGCCAGGTAGCTGTCCGGACCGCGGTTCGCGGCGATGGTTCGGAGCGCCAGCGCCTGGATCGGGGTCAGGGGCACAGTCTGGCCGCGAGCAGGAACCCGCGGCGGCCTCCGTGCTGGCGCAGACCGCGGGCCACCTCCGGCACGTCCTCCAGGGTGATCTTCATGTCGCGTGGCATGTACCAGAAGCATTGGGCGTGAAACTCGCGGAAGGCGCGGCGGGCCTCGCGGACCCGGACCATGTCGAGGGCGTCCTCCCTGGACAGGTGCCGGCGGCTCTTCCGGCCGCCCTTGCGGCCGATCTCCGCCAACCAGGCGCTGACTCTTTCCGGGGGCTTTTCCATTGCCTGTTGTCGAGGATTATCGTAAGCTGCTTACGATAATGCAAGCCCTCCACTCCAGCGACCTCCGCCTGCTCCTCAACGGCGAGTGGGAGTTCGCCGAGGGCCCGGACGGAGATCCCCCGTCCGCCGGCTGGGGGCGGGTCCGCGTGCCCCACCGCTCCCGCGAGTTCGAGGACGACCCGCCGGCCTCGGGCTGGTACCGCACCCGCCTCGAGGTCCCCGCCGACTGGGAGGCCGGGGACCGCCGCCTCGTCCTCGACCCGGGGCGGGTGCGCCACTTCGGCCGCCTCCACCTCGACGGGCAGTCCCTGGGCGAGCACCACGGCATGCGCCTGCCCTGGCGCCTCGATCTCACCTCCCTCGCCGCCCCGGGCTCCACGCACGACCTGCTGCTCTTCACGCACAACTGCACAGGCGCCTACGCCCATCCGCGGGAGACCTCCCTCAGCGAGGACGCGCTGAAGGCCCTCGACACCCTGTTCTGGCGAACGAGCGCGGCCACCGTCGGCCTGGAGTCGGATGTCCTGCTGAGCCTGGAGTCCCGGGTGCGGATCGAGGACGTGCACGTGACCACCTCGGTGCGCGATGGCGAGATCAGCGTCGCCCTGACGGTTCGCAACGGCCGGGAGACGCCCTTCGCGGGCAAGGTCCACCTGCGCGTGCGCCGCGAGGGCGGGACCGTGCTGGAGCTGCCGGCTTGCGCCGTGGAGGTGCCGCCGGGGGCGGCTCAGCGCGTGAGCGCGTCCGCCCCGTGGAAGGACCCCGTGATCTGGGGCCGGCCGCCCTACGGCGAGCCCGTCCTCTACTTCCTGGAGTCCTCCCTCCACGAGTCCGGCTCCTCGGGACCGGCCGCGCACGCCGAGGCGACCCGCTTCGGCTTCCGCGAGATCTGGACCGAGGGCGACCGGCTGCTGCTCAACGGCACGCGGCTCATGCCCTGGGGCGATCACACCGTGCCCTACGTGTACGAGCGCCAGTGGCTGACGCGGAAGTTCGTCGACCTGGCCGACGCCAACGTCAGCATCGTCGAGCACCACCGCTACGATCCGCCCTCCGTGCTCTACGACGTGGCCGACGAGCTGGGCGTTTTCGTGGTGGGCGCCAACTTCTGCGTCGGCACGGGACAGGTCTTCCCCCCGGAGATGGAGGCCGGCGAGAAGGCCCTGGTCATGGAGCACCACCTGGCGGTGGCCGACGACTGGATCCGCCGGGTCCGCAACCATCCCTCGATCCTGTTCTGGGACATCACCGACGCCCGCGACCCGGCCTACTGCGTGCCCCTGCTGCGCAAGGTGAAGGAGCTGGACCGCAGCCGCATCGCCGAGGTCACCTTCGATCCCTCCACCGCCGACGACGAGATGATCGAGCTGATCGACTGCTACCGTCTCTTCAGCAGCCTGCAGAGCATCGAGCAGAGCATCGAGACGATCCGCCGGGAACTGCCGGTGAAGCCGGTCCGCGTCGGCGAGGCCGGCATCTTCGCCACGAGTCACTGGGACGAGAAGGAGGAGGAGCAGCCGCCTCTGCATGAAGGCTGGGAGGACTTCCTCCCGGCCATGGGGGAGCGCGACATCCACGGCCTGCAGACCTTCTTCTTCGCCGACATGGACTACCGCGGCTTCACCGACTCGGTGCCCGGCATGCTCGCCGCGGACTTCGACTTCGAGGTGAGCTGGCCCTCCCAGTCGGGGGCCGACGCCCGCATCGATCCCTTCTCCGAGGGCACGCCCGAGGCCCGCGGCAAGCGCCGCCTGAGCCTCAACTGGTGCGACCCGGCGGCGCCGGTCTCGCGCCCCACGGGCACGGCCGCCTGGTCGCGGCGTCTCTTCCGCCGCTTCTCCGGCGGCGACGTGGGCCCGCTGGCGAGCGAGCGCGTGCCCGAGGTGCTCGTGCGCGTGACCCGCGGCGGAGAGCCGGTCCCCCGGGCCTGCGTTCTCGCCGCTCCGCTGGAGGGGCAGGCGGTCCCGCCCCACGCCGTGCGGGCGGACCTTCAGGGCACGGCGTGGTACGTACTGCCCGAGGCGGGGGCCTACCGCTTCACCTGCGAGGGTGCAGGCGTGGACGTGGAGACCCGGAGGCAGCCGGTCCGGGCGCCGGCGGGATACGGCCACGTGCAGGAGGTGCATCTGCCGCTGCCCTGAGGGCGGCGGCCCCTCGCGGCAATGAGGGCCCGTGGGGGGGAGGACCCGCGTCGGCAGACTCGCCGGGCCCTGATCAACCCGGTACCGGCATCACTCTTCCCGGCAGATCCGCGCAGGGATCGTGGCGTCGTCTCTCATTGGCCAGTCCGGGAACGGGTCCTCCAGCCAGAGCGACGCGTAGTCGACGTCGATGGTTGGATCCAGGGCCCTTGCGCGGCCGAGGGCTTCCAGGGCCTGGCGAGGGCGTCCGCTGCGGTTGAGCACGCATCCCAGACTGAGGTAACCGGGAGCCCATTCGCTGTCGACGGCAAGGGCCTGGCGGAGCATCGCCTCCGCCTGCTCCAGCTCTCCTGATACGATCAGGTGACGGACGACGGCATACTGGACGAACGAGTAGTGGGATTCGTCGCTGCGGAGTTGGGCAGCCACGTCCACCGCCTCCTGGAATCTCGACAGATGAAGCAGGAGGAGTGTCTTGCCGGTCAGGGCAGGCGCAGCCCGCGGGGCGATCTCCAGGGCCGCATCGATGGAGGCGAGGGCGCCGTGAAGGTCGCCCCGGAAGCCCAGGGATTGGCCTCGAAAGAAGTGAGCCTCCGAATCCATCGGACGCAACGCGACGATTCTTCCGTAGTACTCGGCCGCTGCCGCGAAGTCACCGGCCTCGTAGGCCTCGCGGGCAGGACCCCGGTAGTCGAAGACGGATGGCACGAGATACAGGGATCCGATGGAAAGGAGCATGCCGGCGGCATAGACGCAGGATACGGTTGCCGTTGTCGGCAGGCGGTATGGCGGCCAGCTCATGCGGGGTACCCGACTTCGGAAAGAAGTATCGAGAGGAGGGTGGTCGAGAGATTCCCGATCCCGTGCACAATGATGGGAAACGCAAGGGCCCGGGTCCTCTCGTAGGAGAGGGCAAAGACCGCTCCGGAGAGAAAGTGCAGGATGGTGGTGTCCGTCCAGCTATAGCCATGTACGAAGGCGAACAGCGAGGACGACAGAAGCACGCTGGGGGCGCATGACAAGTGCCGCCGCAGCCAGGAGTAGAGGATGCCTCGGAAGAGCAACTCCTCGATGACGGCCGTTACCAGGTCGGTTTGGAGGCAGGAGACGAAGAAATGGGCCGCCACGGCCTCCATGGGGGTATGGTGGAGCCGATAGGCGCCTCCGCCGATGAAGGCAAAGTAGATCGTTGCGCTCATGGCCGTGAGGGACACTCCGCAGAGGGCGGCGGGAAAGAGGTAGTGCAACCAGCGGCCGGGTACCAGGCCGGTGACCTTCTCGACATTGCACTTGTACCACACCGCGCAGAAGAGGCCGATCTCGACCATCGTGGCGATGCCCGCCATGGCCACCCAGGCTCTCTCGATCACCAGGAATTCTGTTGCGCGATTGTGGAAGGCCGCATCCAGGGCCCGAAGCGCCTTCTCGAATCCGTCGATCTGCAGCAGCCAGAGGGGGATGCAGAGAACCGGGAAGCCGATCCCCCAGGGTACATCCTCTCCCAGCTTCGGGCCCCCGGCAGCGCCCGGGAGGGGCTGTCCCGCGGCCGTCTCCCTTCGCCGCCGCCTTCTCGGCCTTTCTCCCGCTGCGTCAGCTGATCGTCTGGACATGGTGGTTACAGGATGGTTGGAGCCGCCACCTCGGGCAAGGCCGCCACCGCTCGAGGCCGGCCCCGGACCGCGATTTGGCCGGCATGTGCCTGACTATAGAGAGGCTGCGTCGGGTCGTGGGCGAGCAGGGTCTGACCCGTGCGTTGTCCAGAGGGCCGCGATGGCCTATGCTGATCGCGCCCCGGTCCCCCGGGCCTCCATCCGACTCCGACCCGTCTATTGGAGGATTCCCCGATGAATCGCAAGCAGCTATCCACCACCGACCGCCTGTGCGAGAGCCTCCGGCGGATGTCGAGGTTCGTCCTTCGCCTGATCGGCTCCATGCTGTGCGTGGGGCTGATGTGGTGACGGGGGTCTACCTGGTGCGCATGCACCACCCCGGCGGCATGGAGGCGCGGCAGCTCGGCTACCTGAAGTAGCGCTTCCGTATCGCGCCGCGAGGGTCCCACCGCGTCTCAGACGCTCCGCACCGCGAACAGATCGGCGTCCTGCAGCGCCACCCGCAGGCGCACCGGGCGCCCCCGCAGGCCGGAGAGATCGCCCCCGGCCTTCCAACCCACCGGCGCGTCGAGTTGGTCGCCGAAGACCGGGTCCATCTCCTCCAGGCGGAATCCGGGCAGAGGCTGCCCCGACTCGTCCTGGATCTCCACCCGCAGCGATCCGGCCGCCGAGGTAGCGTAGTTCAGACGCAGGGCGTCACCTTCGAGCAGCAGCGGCCGCGTGACCAGCTCACCCCCTCCGTACCCGGCCCGCACCGAGGCGAGCCCGTGGGGCCGCACGACCACGCGGCGCAGGCGGTTCGTCGACCACCCGTAGTGCTCCGAGATGTAGATCGACCACTCGTCGTCGGCCGTCGGCACCAGGCCGGGGGCGGGGGTGCAGCTGCGGTGGGACCAGTTGCGCTGATCGGTGCCGGGCCGCAGCCACGCCTCCAGGAAGGTCCGGTCCCAGTGGACGCCGTCGCGGCTGGTCATGAAGACGGCGTCGGAGAGGCCGCTGCCAGGGTAGGGCATGCCCGCGGTGTCGAGCTCGCGCTCGGGCAGGAAGCGCATGGGGAAGGAGAGGAGGATGTGCTCGGCGCCGGGGCAGGGCGTGGTGGCGTTGGTGTAGAAGTGCTCCAGGGGCACGCCGTCGCCGTACTGGTGGGGCTCCGGATCGGTCCAGTGGACGAAGTCCTCGGAGGTGCAGCTCTGGATCGCCCGCACCCGGCCCCCCTTGGTCTCGGAGTAGCGGCTGAAGAGGCGGTAGCGCCCGACGTGGGGATCCCACAGGGGGACGTTGAGGGAGTCGAAGGCGCCCGTGACCTCCAGGGGGCCCTCCTTCACCGGGGTCCAGCGCAGGCCGTCGGGGGAGGCGAAACCGTGGAGGTTCGACCGGCCCGTGCCGCCCACGGCCTTGAAGCGCTGCTCCGGGCCGGCGGCCGGGTTGGCGTCGAGGAAGACGCAGAAGTTGTGGCTCTCGTGGCCCTGGATGAGGACGTTGTTCCGGCGGGTGCCCTCGAACTCCACCAGCCCCAGGTCCGGGTGATCGAAGCCGATCCCGTCGCGGCTGACCGCCAGGTTGGTCGTCTGGCTGGCGGCGCCGTCGGCGTAGTCCTGGCCGATGGGGTAGAAGCCCCGGTAGTAGAGCAGGACCCGGTCGCTTTCCTGCACGAGGTTGTAGCAGGCGGTGCAGGCGCTCTCCCAGGGCTGGGAGACCTGGAAGACGACCTCCTTGCGCTCCGGCGGGTGCAGGTGCAGGGCCGCCCCCTCGAGGCGGTCGATGAGAAAGCGGTCGACGAACAGCTCCCGGCGGGAGCCAAGGGCAACGGGCGCGGTCATGGCATACCTTTCGGAAAACGGACCCCGCAACGAAAGGACGGAGCCATGCCCTTCATCAACGTCAAGATGATCGAAGGCCGCACCACCGAGCAGAAGCGCCAGCTGGCCAAGGCCCTCACCGACGCCATCGTCGAGATCTGCGGCGCCAAGCGCGAGGGCACGATGGTCGTCATCGAGGACCACGCCAAGGAGGACTGGGCCGTGGGCGGCGTGACGATCGCCGACCGGGGGTAGCCTTGTCGTCACTTTTCCGCGAAAAATGACGACAAGGTGGTCGAAATGCGAGGCCCTGTGGCCGTGAGGGGCGCCCCGGCTTAGTGCAGCAGGCGGTAGCGCACGTCCCGGAAGGCCGTGCTGCACTCCCACACCATCAGACCGAAGGCGCCCATGCGGAAGGTCTCGTCGGTGAGCTGGTTGACCAGCTTGCCGTCGACGTAGGAGGTGAGCGAGGCGCCCCGGGCGGCGACCTGGACCTCGTACTCCTGGCCCCTGTGGAGGGCGTGGTTGACCACGCTCAGCTTGGTGAGCCGGCCCTCGATCACCCGGTAGATGCCGACCGCCTGCCATCCAAGGAGGAAGTCGAAGAGGTAGTAGCTGCGGTCGTCCGCGGAGATGCTGAAGGCCGCCTGGGCGTTTCCTCCGGAGATCGGCGTCATCAGGAAGGAGAGCTCGTAGTCGGTCCAGGTCGGCTCGCCGGCGATCAGCGAGGGCGGGTCCTCGCCGGCCTCTCCGCTGCCGACGATGGCGTTGCCCTCCATCCTCCAGGTCTTGTGCAGGGCCTCCCGGTCCGACCACGCGGGCGGACGCCAGGAGGAGAGTTCCTCGTCGGCCGGAACCACCTGCCAGTTGATGAGGCCCCGCATGCCCCCGATGACGTCGCGTGGAGAGCTCTCGGGGGAGTCGGTGCGTTCGGTGCGTTCGGAAGTTTGCCGTGACATGTGGCGGATCCTTTCTCGCATCAGTCTGCGCGATCTGTGAAGCCGGCTCTTGGCGGTGCCGACGGGTATGTCCAGCCGCTCCGCAATCCGTTTCAGCTCCATGCCGGCCAGGTAGAACAGGGTGACCACGGCCCGGTCCGGCGGCGCCAGCGTGTTGACCAGGGCCTTGAGGTCCCGGTACCCCAGGAGCGACCCCAGGTCCGGATCGCCTACGCCGCGGCTCAGCTCGTGCCCGGGCAGCCGTTGTTGCTCGAGCCGCCTCTGGCGCAGCATCTTCCGGGCGGCGTTGCGGGCGATGGCGTGGAGCCAGGCCGGGAGCCGGTCCGGATCCTTCAGCTCGTCGAGGCGCCGGCAGGCCCGGATGAACGCCTCCTGGGCGGCGTCCTCGACGTCGTCGGGATCGTCCAGAAGGGGCGCGACAGTCCTGACGACGCCCGCCCAGTGCCGGTCCACCAGCCGGCGGTAGGCGTCCTGACTCCCCTGCCTGCACGCGGCGACGAGTTCCTGGTCCGAGATCACCCCATTGCCTCACACCCTGTAGATCCGGGAATCCGGCGCAGGTTCACGAGGAAGGAAATAGAGAGCATGCCGGTCTTTCGCGCGGGACCCGGCCAGGCGCCCGCCTGGTGCGAGATGCGTCAGTTCGACATCGTCCGCCGGCCCGCCGGCGCCGCCCGCTACGACTTCGGCCGCGCCGGCCCCAGGGAGAAGCTGATCGTCGGAGAGGGGGCCTGCACCATCGCCGCGGCCGGCCGCGAACAGGCCGCCGCCGCGGGGGCCAACATCGATCTGCCGGCCGGGGAAGGCGGGTTCAGCATCCTCGAGGTCGCCGAGGACACCACCCTGATCCGCATGGCCGGCCACTGGGGCGACGAGGTCGGCGGCTCCGGGCTGTTCTCGGTGGAGGAGGTGGCGGATGGCGAGCGCGAGGATCGGGGCGACCCCGTCCCCTACGAGAAGCGGACCCGCTTCGATTGCCACTTCCACGACTGCGACGAGTACTGGATCCTCTTCGCCGGCAGCGGGGCCGCCGTCTCGGAGGGGAAGCGCTACGAGGTCGCCTCAGGCGACTGCGTGGCCACCGGCATGGGGCATCACCACGACTTCCCGGTTGTCCACGAACCGGTGCGGGCCGTCTACTTCGAGACCACCATGGAGGGGGAGAGGCGGCGGGGGCATCTGTGGGACCACACGCACGGGAGAGCGGAGCCGAGGGTGGAGCGGGTGTGAGGGCGGAGTTCAGTCAGCAGGCCGGCCTCGTCCGGGTACTCCGTATTGTGAACTAGAGGGCGTTAAGTGATGGAATCCTTTCTGTGTGAGGCTACGCTACTTTGCTGGTCCTATGCGCATCGCGCGTGCTTGTGGTAGAGAACGGTAATGCCGTCGAACTGCAGCTGTGATCCATTGAAGGTCGAGGAGTATTGTACCGTCGGTCGGGGGGATGGGTTGGTCGGGGATCAGGACAGCTGCATAGTAATTAGCCTGATAGTCGCCATTGGCGCCCTGCGTTAGTTCTGGTGTATCCCAAGCGTTTAGTTTGGCCTGCATCAGGCCGGTAATCTCACCATCTTCATTGCTTCCGATCCCATCGATTCCGCCATCTCCCGGCCCGCCCGTCTGGTGCCAAATCTCCTTGGGGTTTTCCAGTTGCAGGAGGGAGACTACGAGATTCTCAAACGCGCTTGGGTTGAGAGTGTCGACCAGTCGACGTCGGATTTCCTCCGGCTCGAGCGTCCAAGAGGTCGGAATGAGGGATTGTCCGTCCAGGAGTCGAGAAAGCGTCTTGTGGGCGGTCACGGTATCGGGATTGAGCGGATGATCCTTGAATTGGCCAAAGGTGGAGCGGCCAAACATCGAGTTCCGCAACCAGCCTGGTAGGCGAGATAGATCGACTCTCTTGTAGCCGTCTACCGGCCAGCCCTGAGCTACATCGGCGATATGGTGGCGTTCCCCATCTCCAAAGTGGAGTTGCTGGTCAGCACGGAGATTCAAGTAGGCTTCTGCCCACGGTGGGGAGTCGACGATCTCAAATTGATCGACAATGCGAGCTACATAGGCAGCACCATGTTCTGGTCGTGGGATTACAACGATAGATCCCGGGGTAACGCAAGGGATAAAGTTGCGGTTTCGACTGAAGGAGCGGGTGCTCCTCTGACTGGCGATTTGACGGGCCCACTCCTCATCGTCACAGGTCGGGTCAACCAGGCACCTTGTCAAGGCACGAGGGTTGTACCTCCTCCCCTTTCGCAAGAGGGGATAGCCTATGAAGACGCGTTTGACCTGCATGAACAACTCTAGGGCGTCCGCATCCTGGGGTTTGGCTCTACAGAAGAAAGCTATCTGTCTCTCCGTATCCTGGCGGTTATCCAATTCGTGGGACATGGCAGGGTTCTCCTTTCCTTGGATAGACACTAGCCCGGGTGCGCTCCGTGACCCCGAGGACCCTTCCCATCAGGAGCGAGACTCTCACATCCCACTAACTCCGGATACTCCTCCCCCCGCAGCACCTCACCCACGCCCACCGTCTCCACGTTCCCCATCCGCTCGTTCCAGTTGTGCCCCAGGCGCCGGGTGTGGCCGGGCATGAGGTGCATGATGTAGCTGCGGCGGGGGTTGCCGGTGCTGTTTCCGTAGGAGCCGTGGAAGGTCTTGCAGTGATGGAAGTGGCAGTGCCCGGCGGGGACCTCGCAGGGCACGGGGGTCAGGTCGGCGCCGGCGGGGATCCCCTCTTGGCGCAGCAGCCAGTGGGGGTCGTCGACGACGGCGTCCTCGCGGTCGTAGCGCATGGGCCACAGGTGGCTGCCGGGGATGACGTGCATGCAGCCGTTGTCGACGGTGGCGTCGTCGAGGGCGATCCAGCAGGTGCCCAGGTCGGCGGGCCCCACGTGGTCCCAGAAGGTGTAGTCCTGGTGCCAGGCCAGGGCCGTCTCCTCGTCGTGGGGAGGCTTGTAGATCATCTGGTCCTCCCACATGCGCACGGGTCCTGGCATGAGCTGGTGCGCCAGGGCGCCGATGGCCGCGTTGCGTACGAGGGAGGCGAACAGGGGGTCGCGGCGGAAGATGTTGACGACCTTCACCGAGGGCAGCTGCCCCTTGGCCCGGGACTGCTCCACGGTCTCGCCCATCAAATGTTTGGGGAAGGCCACGCGGCCGTGGAGGATGTCCTCGATGCGCTCTTTCAGCTCTTCGATCTGCCCGTCGGAGAGCACGCGCGGGCCGGCGACGTAGCCCCTGGCCTTGTAGTGCTCGATCTGGGCGTCGGTGAAGGGCATCACAGAAACGGCCATGTCCTGTCCGGATCATACCCCGGCAACAGCGTATCATGCCGCTGTCCCGCCACCAGCCGGTCCCCCTCCACGCACCCCTCCGGCCGCCCGCGCAGCACCTCGACCAGCCGCTCCCGCCACGGGGCGAGTCGCGCCTCGGCGCCATCGTCGAGGGCGAGGTCGTGCAGCTCCCGGGGGTCGGCGTCGAGGTCGAAGAGGTGCTCGCGCCCGGTCTGGGAATACCAGATGTACTTGTGGCTCCCATCCACCAGGAAGTGGTTGCCTTCCTCGTAGGCGTAGCAGCCGGAGTGCTCGCCGTGGAGGACCTCCCGCACGCCGCTGGCTTCGCCGCGCAGGACGGGCAGCAGGCTCCGGCCGGTGCACGACTCCGGCACCTCCACTCCCGCGGCGTCGAGCAGGGTTGGCATGACGTCCTGCAGGCCCACCGGCGCCGTGGGCTGGAGCCCTCCCTCCAGATTCCAGTTGCCCGGCGCCCGCAGCAGGAAGGGAATGCGCGCCGAGGACTCGTAGGGCCAGGTCTTCCGGAAGAGGTGGTGGTCCCCCAGCATCTCGCCGTGGTCGGAGGTGAACACGATCAGGGTGTCGCGCAGCACGCCGCCGGAGTGCTGGAAGAGGCGGCCGAGCTGGTCGTCGATGAAGTTGATCATGCCGTAGTAGGCGGCCCGGGCGCAGCGCATCTGGTCGTCGTCGAGATGGATGCGCGAGGCGTCGGGGCTCAGCCCCCGCCGGGGTCCGCCCAGGTCGTCGGCCCAGTCGCCCACGTCGGGGGGCGGCAGGTCGCGGTCGATGTAGCGGTCGTAGTAGAAGCGCGGCGGCGTCAGGGGCGGGTGGGGATCGATGAAGGAAAGGTTGAGGAAGAAGGGGCAGCTCGGGTCGCGGCGCTGGAGGAACTCCATGGCCCGGTCGATCACCCAGAAGGTGTGCATCTGCTCCTCGGGCAGGTGATGGGGGCGTCCCACCCAGCCGTTGGAGGAGACGCCGTGGGCCATGCCCGGGTCGACATCGCGGCGGCCGTGGATCTCCCGCAGCCACTGCACGTACTCGTTGTCCCCGCCCCGGGTGGAGTTGGCCAGCTGCATGTGGTCGAAGCCGTAGCGCCGGCGGTCCGGGTGCAGGTGCAGCTTGCCGATCATCTCGGTCTGGTAGCCGGCCCGCGACAGCTCCCCGGCCAGGGTGGCGGGCGGGTTCCACTCGACGCCGCCGCGGAAGCCGACGGCGCCGTTGGCCGCCGGCGCCGTGCCCGACATGAGGCTGCGCCGCGCCGGGATGCAGCTCGGGCTCTCGGCGTAGGCGTGCAGGAAGTGGGCGCCGGAGCGGGCGAGGAAGTCGAGGTTCGGGGTCTGCAGCGGCGCCGGGGCCACGGGGTCGGCGGCCACGCAGTCGCCGCGCTGCTGGTCGGTCATCACCAGGAGGATGTTGGGGCGGTCGGTCACGGTTCGCGGCATCCTTGTATAAGGAGGGGGGGAACGCGTCACAGGATAGGGCGGCGCCGGAGGGGCCGCCAAGGTCAGCCGGCGGCCACCCAGTGCCGGTAGAGGGGCTTCACCGCCTTGGGCAGTTCGGCCCAGACCTCGGGCCGGATCTCGGGCGAGGCGTAGTTCTTGCCGTTCGTCTCCACCACCATGGCCGTGTGCTCGGCCCCCCCTTCCCGCGCCGGCTCGAGGTTGAGCCACCACGGGGCGTAGCGCACGACCAGGGCCACGCGGTCCTCGTCGGAGCGGTTCGGCGGCACGGCGTGCCACAGGCGGCTGTCGTAGACGAGGACGCTGCCGGCGGCCCCCACGGCGTGGGTCTCCGTCGGGTACGGGGCGTCGCGGTCGACGCCGGGCAGGGTCCCCGCCGAGGGGTTGGTCCCGAAGCGGTGGCTGCCGGGGACCAGCAGGGTGCCCCCGTTCTCGGGCGTGAAGTCGGTGAGCATCCAGATCGTGGACAGGTGCAGCAGGGTGTCGGGGTAGGGCGCCGGGATGTGGCTGGCGTTGGTCTGGTTGTAGGGCCAGTCGGAGTGCCAGTAGCCGCGGCCGCACCCGGGGCGATTGATGACGCAGTCGGTGGTGGTGATGCGGAAGTGCTCGCCGAAGAAGGCCCGGCAGATCGCCAGGAGCCGTTCGTCGGCCAGGTAGGGGGCGAAGAGCCGGGTCTCGTTGATGACCCCGCGCAGGCTGTCGACGCCGGTGACGCTGACGCGGTGCCCCTTGGCGCGGATGGCGGCCAGCATCGCCTCCGACTCGGCGCGGCGGCGGCCCTGGGCCTCGACCACGGCGTCGCGGATGGCGGCGACGTCGGCGGCGGGGATGACCCCGGGCAGGAGGGTGAAGCCGTCGTGGCGGATGCGGCGCTCGGCCTCGGCGGTGTTCATCACGAGATGCGGCCGAGGACCCGGCCCGCGGCCTCGACGGTGCGGTCCACCATCTCCTCGGTGTGCCGCGTCGACAGGAAGCCGGCCTCGAAGGCGGAGGGGGCGAGGTAGATGCCCTCGTCGAGCATGCCCCGGAAGTAGCGCTGGAACAGCTCGGTGTCGGTCTGGCGCGCCTCGGCGTAGCTGCGCACCGGCCCCGGGTGGAAGAACATCCCCACCATGGATCCGCAGTGGGCCACGGTGGCCGGCACCCCGGCGGAGGCCGCGGCCGAGCGCATGCCCTCGACCCAGCGCCGGCCGAGGTCCTCGAGGCCGTCGTAGGGGTCGGTGTCGCGCAGGTGGCGCAGGGTGGCCAAGCCCGCGGTCATGGCCAGGGGGTTGCCGGACAGGGTGCCGGCCTGGTACACGGGACCGGCCGGGGCCAGCTGCGACATCAGCTCCGCCCGGCCGCCGAAGGCGCCCACCGGCAGGCCGCCGCCGATGACCTTCGAGTAGGTGCTCAGGTCGGGGGTGATGCCGAAGCGCTCCTGGGCGCCGCCGAGGGCGACGCGGAAGCCGGTCATGACCTCGTCGAAGATCAGCAGGATGCCGTGCTCGGTGCACAGGTCGCGCACGCCCTGGAGGAAGCCCTCCGCCGGGGGCACGAGGCCCATGTTGCCGGGCACCGGCTCGAGGATGACGGCCGCCACCTTGCCGGGGCCGATGCCGTCGACGGTGCGGCGCAGCAGGTCGAGGTCGTTGAACTCGATGCTCGCCGTGCAGCGGGCCACGTCGCCGGGCACGCCGGGGGAGCCGGAGATGCCGAAGGTGGCCACGCCCGAGCCGGCCTCCACCAGCAGGCCGTCGGAGTGGCCGTGGTAGCAGCCGTTGAACTTGATCACGTGGTCGCGTCCGGTGACGCCCCGGGCCAGGCGCAGGGATGTCATGCACGCCTCGGTGCCGGAGTTCACCATGCGCACCATCTCCACCGAGGGGACCACCTCGCAGATCAGCTCGGCCATCTCCACCTCGATGTCGGTGGGCGCGCCGAAGCTGGTGCCGCGCTCGAGGACGCCCCGCAGGGCCTCGACGACCACGGGCGGCCGGTGGCCGAGGATCAGGGGGCCCCAGGAGCCGACGTAGTCGATGTAGCTGTTGCCGTCGGCGTCGACGATCTCGGCGCCGTCCCCCTCGCGGATGAAGAGGGGCTCGCCGCCGACGGCCTGGAAGGCGCGCACGGGGCTGTTGACGCCGCCGGGGATCACGCGGGCGGCGCGGTCGTAGAGGGAGGCGGAATTCGTCTGGGAACGGGACATGTGGAGGAGGTCCTTCGGTTGGCCGGATCGGCGTGGAAGCCCTGAAGCTACGGAGCCCCGAGGGCCCCGGACAGAGCCCCCGGACTCCGTGACAGGGACCGGGGCCATGGCTACATTCGGCGAGGTTCCCGTCGCGGTCCGGCGCCTCCCAGCCGCCGGAGTGCCACCGCCGGCCGCGACCCGGCTGCCGCGGCCTCCCTCATCAAGCCTTCTGCGACCGCCCATTCACTCAATGGCAAGGATCTCCCTGCGCTCCCGCGCCTGGCACGGCGACACCGACGTCGAGCTGGCCGTGCCCGACGCCTGGAGCGTCGACGTCCTGCCGCCGGCGGACGCCCCCGAGCTGGGCGAGGAGGAGCTGGTCCGGGCCCTGCGCGAGCCCACCGCCGGCCCGCCCCTGGAAGAAGCCGCCCGCGGCAAGGGGACGGCGCTGATCGTCGTCGACGACCTCGGCCGGCCGACGCCGGCCCACCGCATCGTGCCCCACCTGCTGCGGACCCTGGCCGAGGCGGGGGTGCCCGAGGGAGGCATCTCCTTCCTGGTGGCCACCGGCTCCCACCGGCCGCTCACGGACGAGGAGAAGGAGCGCAAGCTGGGGGCCGAGGTCTGCCGCCGCTATCCCGTCCACTGCCACGACGCCTTCGGCCCGGACCTGCGCGAACTCGGGCGGCTGCCCTCCGGCATGCCGGTCATCGTCAACGGCCGGGTGGTGGACGCCGGCCTCGTCATCGGCGTCAGCTGCGTCCTGCCCCACACCATGACCGGCTTCAGCGGCGGATGCAAGATCCTGCTGCCCGGGTGCGCCGGGATCCTCAGCATCGCCGAGCTGCACAGCTTCGAGGCCAAGCGTCCCCGGGGCGGCACCGAGCCGGCCACGCGCGGCCCGGACGCCCGCGAGGTGATCGAGGCTTTCGCCGGGCGCGCCGGCCTTGATTTCTCCGTGAACGTGGTGGTCAACTCCCGGCGGCAGATCGCCGCCGCCTCCGCCGGAGAGCCGGCCGCCGCCCACGCCGCCGCCGTGGAGCGGGCCAGACGCATCTACCGCACCGGGATCCCGGAGGAACTGCGGCGGGAGGCCGACCTGGTCATCGCCAACGCCTACCCCCTCGACGCCGATCCCGTGCAGGTCTCCAAGTCCCAGTGGCCGCGGCGGGTCTTCCCCAAGGCGCGGCTGGTCCTCCACGACGCCGCCTGCGACGGCATCGCCTACCACGGCTGGAGCGAGTTTCAGAAGGCCTCGGTGCTGAACATGCTCTGCGGCGCCATCAGCCAGGCGCGCACCGACGGCTGTTGCCCCGGTCTGGTGGGAGCCCTCCTCGGGCTGGCCCCCTTGCGCGACCTGGGCCACCGGCGGCTGCGCCGCGAGGCGCAGCGCACCGACGTCAGCTACCGCGCCTACGAGGAGGTGAGGGGCACGATCCGCCGCAACACCGCGGCCAAGCGGGTCATGGCCCGGCGGGGTCCGCTGGTGCTTTGCTCGGAGGGCTTCCCGGAGTGGAAGCGGCGGATCCAGTTTCCGAAGGCGGGGCTCTACCGGTCGTGGGATGCCCTGGCCGCGGATCTTCCCGCGGACAATCTGCGGGTGGCCGTGCTGCCCTGCGCACCGCTGCAGATCCCGGGGTAGAGAACTCTCCGGCTACTCCACCAGCGTCCCGATGTCCCGCCATCCCAGGACGGCGCCGTGGGCGCGGTCCTGGCGCTCCTCGCCTCCATAGACGAGGTAGTAGTCCTGCTCCACCGGCAGACCCGCTGCCAGCTTCCGGTAGTAGCGCAGGCCCTTGAACTGGTCCGTCCCCAGGGTCGTCCCCGCCTTGATCTCCACCACCTGTCGCCGGCCGCCCCGTTCGTAGAGCAGGTCCAGCTCGTTGCCGGTGTTGTCCCGCCAGAAGCGGAGGTCGGGACGGCGCCCCACGTTGACGTGCTCCTTGATGATCTCGGAGATGACCCAGTTCTCGAAGATCGCCCCGCGCAGGTAGTGGGTGGCGAGCTGTGCGGCGGACTCCAGACGCAGGAGCGAGCAGAGCAGGCCCGTGTCGTGGAAGTAGAGCTTGGGCGACTTGATGAGGCGCTTGGAGAAATTCTCGTGGTGCGGGGGCAGCAGGAAGGCGATGTAGCTGGCTTCGAGGACCGAGATCCAGGCGCGCACCGTCTTGTAGTTGATCCCCAGGTCGTTGCCGAGGCCGCTCAGGTCGAGCAACTGTCCGACCCGTCCGGCGCAGGCCATCAGGAAGCGCTGGAAGGCGCCCAGGTCGCCGATGTTGCGCAGGCTCCTCACGTCGCGCTCGACGTAGGTCTGGATGTAGGCAGGGTAGTAGTCCGGAGGGTCGATGCCGCGGTCGTAGAGGACCGGGTAACCCCCTTTGAACAGGCTCTCGTCCAGGCTGGCGGGGGCGCCGGCTGCCAGCTCCTGCCGGGAGAAGGGCAGCAGCGTCATGGGTGCCACGCGGCCGGCCAGGGATTGGCCGACCTGCTCCATGAGCAGGAAGTTCTGCGAGCCGGTGAGGACGAACTGCCCCATGGTGCCGCGCTCGTCCACCAGGACCTGCAGGTAGGAGAACAGGGCCGGCACCTTCTGCGCCTCGTCGATGATCAGCCCCCGGTCCCCGTATTGGTCCAGGAAACGGCGCGGATCTTCCTCCGCGGCGGAACGATCGTCGAGCCGCTCAAGATTGACGTAGGCGTAACCGGGGAAGACGCCGCGCACAAGGGTGGTCTTGCCCGACTGGCGCGGTCCGGAGACCGAGAGGATCGGGTAGAGGCGGGCCAGCTTCTCGAGGTGATGGCCGAGATGACGTCGAACGCGCATTCTTTACAAAATAGGAATCGAGATCCTTTTTTGTAAAGACGCGACGCCCCCGCACGGCGGGATTGCCCCGTGCGCGGCTGCAGACCCCGGCCTGAGTCCCCGCCCGCCCGCCGCTACTCCTCCGGCAGCTGGTACCCCTCCTTCATCACCTCGATCTTCGCCAGCACCGAGGCCTCTCCCTGGGACCGGTCCCCGTAGGTCACGTAGAGCGTGCGTGACCGATCGCCGCGGCCGAAGCCGACGTTGGTGGGCAGGGTCGGCGTCGGGATCCAGGCCCGTTCCCTGCCCTCGGGCGAGTAGACGTAGATCCCGGGGCGGGTCATGTCGCGCACCGCCACGTAGAGGTTGCCCTCGACGTCGCAGACCAGGCCGTCGGGGCCGTCCTGGGGAGCGTAGTCGACCAGCACCTCGCGGAAGGTGGCGGAGCCGTCCTCGGCCAGGTCGTAGGCCAGCAGCGCCATGCGGCCCTTGGGCGGCGGCGGGGTGCCCGGCGGAAAGCGGTCGAAGGCGGGGCTGCCGTTGTCGTTGGAGACGACGTAGAGGCTCTTCTGGTCCGGCGACACGGCGACGCCGTTGGGCTTGCCGGCGTCGGTGATGATGCGCGTGATCGAGCCATCGGGGTCGATGCGGTAGACGCCGAAGACCTCCTGCTCCATCGGCTCGTGGCCGAGGTACTTGGGGTCGGAGAAGTAGATGCGGCCCTTCTCGTCGATGGAGAGGTCGTTGGGTGCGTTCAGGCGGTAGCCGTTGTAGTGGCTGGCGAGGATCACCGACTTACCGGTGGCCATGTCGGTGCGCGTCACCCGGCGGCCGCCGTGGTCGGCGCCCTCGCAGGCCACCAGCCGCCCCCGGGCGTCGAACTTCAGACCGTTGGACATGCCGCTCGGCGAGCGGAAGACCTCGGTGCGGCCGGTCTCCGGGTCGTAGCGCATGATGTGACCGGCCTGGGGCGGGTCGCCGGAGACGTGGGTGAAGGTGATGTCGCTGAAGTAGACCCGGCCGTCGGGGGCCACCGCCGGCCCTTCGCTGAAGAAGGCGCCGTCGTAGAGGACCTCGAGACGGGCCTCGGCGAGCAGGATGTCCGGGTCTCCTGCGTAGAGGTCCATACTGGTCCGGGCGTCAAGCATGTCCGGGTTTCTTGAGAGGGTTTCCTGCGCAAAGGCGTCGGGAGCGGCGAGGGCGAGCAGCCCCGCGAGCAGGGATGTTCTGGCGAGTAGTGATCGTGTCATGAGGAAGACTCCTTGAGCCGGCGCGCATCGGGGCCGGCGCCTGGGCGGTGAACCCGCCGTCCGGCGGATGTTGAAGAGCAGGGGCGGCGGTGCCGGAGGTCTGGCGGCGATCCCCGGCGGCGCGCATCGGGGCCGGCGCCCGGCGGTGGATCCGCCGTCCGGAAATGCTGCCGAGCGGATGCGGCCATCCCCGAGGGCGGCTGCGGTCCCCCGCGGCGGCGAGGCATCAGGCCTCCCGCGCTCCGAGCCGGTCGAGCACCCGGCGCAGGGCCGCCGTGGCAATGGCGAAGCGCTCGGCGCCGGTGCCCCCGAAGTCGGGGTCGTTCGCCCTCAGGTGGGGCTCGATCGACAGGAAGCCGCTGAAGCCGCGGTCGAGGGCGTCTCCGAGGATCGCTTCCACCTCGCCGTCGCCGTGTCCGGCGGGGACCACGCGGTCGCTGGCGGCGACCTTGTCCTTGATGTGGAACCAGACCACGTGGTCGGCCAGCCGCTCCCAGGCCTGCAGCGGATCGCAGCCGCAGGTGACGAAGTTCGCCGGGTCGACGAGGCCGCGCAGGTGAGGGCTGCCCACCGACTCGATCAGGTCGGCGCAGCGCTCCGGCACGTCGCCGTAGATCCTGCTCTCGTTCTCGAGGACCAGGGTGATTCCGGCCTCGGCCGCGGCGTCCGTCATGCGCCGCATCTGGCCGAGGACCTCGCCGCGTACCTGCTCCGCCTCCTCGCCCTCGTGGCGGAAGGAGAAGACGCGCACGAAGCGGCAGCCGAGCTGGTCGGCGCGGCGCAGGGCGATCCGGAAGCGGGCGAAATGGGCCTCCAGGTCGGAGCGGATCGGCGTCTTGCCGATGGGCGAGCCCACGCTCGACACGGCGATGCCGGCGTCCTCCAGCCGGCGGCGGAAGGCCGCGGTCTCGTCGTCGGACAGGTCCAGGACGTTGGTCCCGCCGAGGGCCCGGACCTCCACGTGGCGCACCCCGGCCGCCAGCAGGCCGTCGATCTGCTCCCCGCCGTCGGCGGCGATCTCGTCGGCGAAGCCGGTGATGGTGACCGGGCCCCTCACGGCGAGCCCTCCGGCGGCCACGGGTCGAGGCAGGCGCCGCCGGGCGAGGGCGCGGTGGGCCGCCAGCGCAGCTCGTCGAAGGATTGGTAGGCCACGTCGAGCCAGGGAGTCTCGAGGCGGACGTGGCCCTCGTATCGAGAGGTCAGGGCCGCCTCAAGCACTCCGCTGGTGAGCAGGGTGCGCTCCACGGGGTACTGGGGCCGGCCGCTGAGGAACATCTCCTCCACGTTGAGGCCCAGGTAGCTGAAGTGAGCGTAGGCGCCCTCCGAGCCGCCGTGGCCCTGGCACTTGAACCAGGTCGCCTCCACCCCGCCGCCGGTGCGCCTCGAGGCGTAGGCCAGCTCCGAGAGATAGCCGTTGAGCATGACCACGGCGCCGCGGAAGCCGTCGCGGTACTCCAATAGAAAGAGGGCGGGGTTCTCGCAGTGGTCCTCCATCTCGCCCTCCTTCTTCCGTCCGCTCTGGTCCACGGTGGCGCACGCCGCCCCGGCCAGCTCCCGCCACCAGGCGCCCTCGCCGCGGCCGTGGGCCCAGGCCGCCTCGCCCTCCACGCAGGTGACGGCGGCGACCCCGCTCTCGCCGCCGGCGCGGCGCTCGGCCATGCACTGCAGCACCTCGAGGGTGTGGAAGCCGTAGATGTCGAGGCCGGAGAAGCCCACGGCCACCGCCTCCCGCAGCGGCGCGTCGAGCTCGTGCTCGAGGAAGGGGTCGCGCCAGCAGACGGGCAGGGAGGATCCGGCCATGAACGGCGCCCCCAGCTCGGCGGCGCGGTCGCGCATCCACAGGGCGTCCTGCCAGCGCCACGACAGGTGCTTGTCGTTGAAGACCGGCGCCGCCCGGCCGCTGGTGGAGAACACCCCCGTGATCTGCTCCATGAAGTGCCGCCGGGGGTAGAGGTGCTGCTCCTTCTCGTTGAAGGCGTAGTCGCCGTGCTCGCCGATGAGCAGGACCCCGTCCACGGCCAGCTCGCCGGTGCCGAGGGTCAGGGCCTGGACGATGCTGCGGCTCACGGGCACGCCGAAGGCCTCGGCCGTGGCCAGGCCGATGTCGTTCTCCGCCACCTGGTCCATGTAGAGGGAGACGATCCGCGAGCGCGGCTCGACGAACCCGTCGTCGGTGGGGAAGCCGCGCAGGTACTTGCCGACGATGACGTCGGCGTGGGACCGCGGCCGGTACTCGGTGACGACAGCGGCGATCTTGGGGCTCTCGGTGCCTTCGCTCACGGGCGGTCCTCTCTTGGTGTCAGGAAGCGGCGAGCGCGGCCAGCAGGGCGCGCAGGTAGCCGATGGAGTAGGCCAGGCCCTGGTGCACGCCCTCGCCGTCCCCCTCCACGCGGGGGATGTGGTCGGGGTTGATGCAGCCGTCGAAGCCGACCCGGCGCAGCTCGAGGAGGACCTTGAACATGTTGATGTCGCCGTCGTCGAGCAGGGTCTCCTCGAAGGCGCCCGCCGTGGCCAGGGAGCCGCGGACGTTGCGCATGTGCAGGGTGAAGAGGCGGCCCTTGCGGCCGTAGTTGTGGATCTCGTCGAGCACGAGGGGGCCGCCGCCGGCCTGGGCGCGGGTGCCGCAGCAGTAGAGGTAGCCCACCTGCCGCGACGGGAAGGCGTCGATGATGCGGTGGAAGCCCAGGCCGCCGAAGGGGGTGTCCACGTTGGGCACGTCCGAGGGGTGCATGGCCAGGCGGATGCCGCGCTCCTCGGCGATCGGCACGAGGCGCCCGTAGAGGACGAGGAACCGCTCCCACCAGCGGTCCAGGGCCTCGCGGTCGGGCGCCGGCTCGGGGTCCCGCGCCAGGGTCTCGCCGCGGGAGCGGTAGCCGCCCCGGTGCACGGCGCGATAGCGGCTCATGAGCCACGGGAAGGTGTCGCCCGCCACCCGCTGCCGTGCGATCGGCGCGCCGGCCTCGGCGAAGGCCTCCAGGGCCCGGCAGGTGTTGTCCAGCTCGCGCTCGGCGCCGGGGCCCCCGGAGAAGAACTCCTCGGTGATGTCGGGCAGGCTCACGCGGTTGATGTCGAGGCCGAAGTCGCGGACTCGGCGGCGGATGGCCCGCACCTGCCCGGCGTCCGGGTAGCCCTGCTCTTTCACCCCCGGCCAGAAGCTCCCCTGCCCGAAGTCGAGGCAGTCGGCGCCGAGCTGGGTCACCAGCCGCAGGTAGCTGTCGGAGAGGTCGCCGTGCCAGACGGAGATACGTATCATGGTGCCAGTCCGGTTGGGGTCAACGTCGGCGGCGGAATAATGGGAGCCCGGGGCTTCTCCGCAACCCCGGCGTCTGGTGACGCCCGATCCCCGGCGAGTGTCGTGTTCCGCGGAGGGAGCAGGAGTGCCGAGCACACGTAGCTGCTGGATCGCAGCCGTTTTCCTGGCGACGCTGATCCTCCGAGGACTGGTCCCCGGCTTCGCCGAGACCGGAGGGGACAGGATCTACTGGGCGGACCCGGGCGGGATCTCTTGGTCCAACTGGCAGGAAGGCAGCACCCCGCAGCGAATCATCACCGCCGATACGAGGCGCCCCGGCCAGATCGCGGTCGATGCTTCTGGACGGAAGATCTACTGGGTCGACAAGAGGGGCAATACGATCCAGTGGTCGGATCTGGATGGCTCGAACAGTGAACCGCTGCCCGGAGAGACCGAAGGGATCAACAACGTACTCCGGTCCTGGTCCTGGTCGGGTGGAATCGTAACGATCGACATCGCCCTGGACCTGGAGCGGGGAAGGGTCTACTGCGCGGGGATCGTCAATGCGGGTGACTACACCTTCGGGGAAATCTATCGAGCCAATCTGGATGGCTCCGATCCTGAGATCGTGGAGAGGTGGCCCGCCACATCCCTGGCCTTGGATACGGCGAGAGGCTTCATCTACTTGGCCTCTGGAGGGATCTACCGTGTTGATCTGAGTGGTTCTGGCGCCAAGGAGGTTGTCTCGGCAACATACCCTGTTGATGTTGCAGATGTTGCATTGGACTGGGCAGGAAACAAGCTCTATTGGACAACAACGGATGGTGTCATTCGGAGATCGAACCCGGACGGCTCAGATGTAGAAGTTGTCCTGCCGGGGCTGGACGTTTCTGCGGGAGCCATCGCCCTCGATCCCGAGGAGGGCAAAGTCTACTGGGCAGTCACAGAAGGCCGCTACTACTGGCCTCGCTACGGAGCACTCCTGCGGGCAAACCTTGACGGTTCCGGGAGGGAGCATGTTGTGGAGCAGGGGGAGGTCGTTGGCTTCGACCTCGATCTACAGGGGCGCAAGATCTATTGGACCGACGCCCGAGGCACCATTCATCGAGCCAATGTCGACGGCACCGGCGTCGAGGATCTCCTCGCCCCCATGGTGAGGGCGCCTTACTCCGTGGCGTTGGACCCGGGGGACGGGAGGATCTACTGGAGTGACTTGCTGACAGGTTCTCTCCAGAGGGCAGGCATGGATGGCTCCGGCCTTGAGATCGTCGTGGGGGGATTGAAGAGCCCCAAGGGCATCTGCCTCGATGGAGGCAGACTCTACTGGGCGGATTCCGGGACCGGGAAGATTCAGTCGGCCGACCTGGATGGTTCCCATGTGATGGACATAGCTGCGGAACTGAGTGGTCCAGACAAAGTGGCCGTGGATCCGGCGCGTCGCATCTACTGGACAGAGCAGGGAAGATCCCTGATCCGCCGAGCCGATCTGGATGGAACTCACGTCGAGGATTATCCGGTCGAGTCGGCCCCAAAGGGAATCGCCCTGGACGTTGCCGGCGGGAAGGTGTATTGGACATGGACCACAGGCGGCTGGGGTGGTCCAACGGGGATCGGTCGCTGCAACTTGGACGGTACGGAGGTGGAGAATCTCTCCGGTGACATCGACAACCCGGATCTCTTGCATCTCTGGGGTGATCTCTGGTACCACGATTTCAGGGCCGTGGCCCTGGACCCGGCTGGCGGAAAGATCTACTGGATGTCCATGTACAATCCACCGACGTCTTTCGGTGAATGGCCCTCGTGGGGGTCGTTTGCTTTCCGAGCCGACCTTGACGGGTCGGTCGCGGAGAGAGTGCCCCCCGGGGGGGGCTGGAGAGGGGAGGGGCAAATTGGGCTCAAGGTCTGGCCTCCTGATGTCATGGGCCACTCCCTGGCCCTGGACCTGTCCCGCCGGACCGCGGTATCCGCCGGAACCAGCGCTCCCCTCTCCACCACCCTCCGCTCCAGCTACCCGAACCCCTTCAACGGCTCCGCCCTGATCTCCTACACCCTCGCGGCCCCCGGCCCGGTCTCCCTGGTCATCTACAACACCCTCGGCCAGCCGGTCCGGACCCTCGTCGACAAGGTCCAGGCCCCCGGCCCCTACAGCGTCCCCTGGCAGCCCGCGGAGACCCTGGCCAGCGGCGTCTACGTCTACCGCCTGACCACCGCCGATGCCGTCCTGACCCGCAGGCTCGCCCTCGTCCGTTGAGCGTGAGCCGCCGCCAGGACTACCCCTTCGAGATAGAGCTCGAGGTGCGGGACTACGAGTGCGACCTGCAGGGGGTGGTCAACAACGCCGTCTACCTGAACTACCTCGAGCACGCCCGCCACCGCTACCTGCGGGACGCGGGGCTGGACTTCGCCCGCCTCCACGAGCAGGGCTGCGACCTGGTGCTCATGCGCTCGGAGGTCGACTACCTCTCTCCGCTCAGGTCGGGGGACCGCTTCGTCGTCGGTTCGCGCCTGGGGCGCGGGGGCCGCGTCCGCTGGATCTTCGACCAGGAGATCTTCCGGCTGCCCGAGGGCGAGTCCGTGGTGCGGGCGCGCATGGAGGGGACCGGCGTCATCGGTGGCCGGCCGCGGTTGACACCGGAGGTGCAGGCCCTGCTGGACGCGGCCGGGGAGGCCGCCCCGTGAGAGTCCCGCTTCGGCTTCAGATGCACCCGGGGGTCGAGCGGCCCCGGGCGAGGATGGCGTCGCTTCTGCCCTCGCCGGTGAAGCGGCAACGGGCGCTGACGTAGTGGGTGGCGTAGCCCCAGCGGCGCCGGTTGGTCATGTTGGGCCGGCTGCTGTGGAGGATGTGTCCGTGATGGAAGCTGCAGTCGCCCGCGGCCAACTCCACCGGCCGTTCCGCGGGAAGCTCGCCGGCCAGGGAACGGCGCTCGAACTCCCGCCAGCGCTCCTGCTCGATCCAGCCGTGGCGGTGGGTGCCCGGCAGCATCCACAGACAGCCGTTGGGGATGGTGGCCTCGTCCAGCGCCGCCCAGCATGTGACCATGCGGTCGGGCGGGTCCACGTGGAAGCCGAGGGGCTGGTCCTGGTGGTAGGCCTGCCGCGAGCCGATGCGGGGCGGCTTCATGAACAGCTGGTCCTGGTAGAGCTTGATGTCAGGCCCGAGGAGGGCCTCCACGCAGTCGAGGATGTGGGGGTTCATGGCGTGGGCGCGGAAGACGTCGTCCACGAAGGCGACGTGGCTCATCTTCCTCAGGGAGTCGGCGCGGCCGTCGGCCTCGGCCTCGCCGGCGGCCACCGCGGGCTCGACCTGGAGCTGGGCTGGGTCGACGTGGCCCGCCTCGCCCCGCGACACCAGCTCGGCGCGGACCTTCATCGCCTCCACCTCCGCCGGGCCGAGCAGTCCCCGCACGATGAGGAACCCGTCCTCCCGGAAGCTCTCGACCTGTCCCCTTGTCAGCATGACCCGTAACCCCCGGGATTCATCCCATGACCGTTCCGGACTTCGAGCGCGTGCGCGACGACTTCCCCCGGGCGCGCTCCGCCGCCTACTTCGACAACGCCTCCTCCCACCCCGTCAGCGTCCACACCTCCGCGGCCCTGCACCGCTACGTGGACTGGGTCACGCACAATGTGGGTGACCCCTGGTGGCCCGACTGGGCGCCGCCCCGCGACGAGGCCCGCCGCCTCTTCGCGCGCCTGATCCACGCCGACCCGGCCGAGATCGCCTTCGCCCGCAGCACCGTGGAGGCCGAGAGCAACCTGCTCAACGGCTTGGCCGATCACCTGGCCGGCGGCAACGTGGTCACCAACGACCTGGCCTTCTCCGCGTGCCTCTGCAACTACAAGGTGAGGGAGGCCGCGGGCCTGGAGGTGCGCATCGTTCGCAACCGCGACTGGCGCATCGACATGGACGCCATGGCCGCGGCCATCGACGCTGACACGCGCCTGGTCTCGATTGCCCTGGTCTCCAACGTCAACGGCCTCCTCGCCGACGTGGCCGCCCTCAGCGAGCTGGCCCACGCCCGCGGCGCCTTCCTCTACGCCGACATCATGCAGGCCGCCGGCGCCGTGCCGATCGACGTGGGCGCCATGGGCATCGACATGGCCGCCTGCTCGACCTTCAAGTGGCTCATGGGGGTGAAGGGCTTCGGCTTCCTCTACGTGCGGCGGGACCTGCAGCACACGGTGGTCAAGGCGTCGCAGCCCTCGGGCTCGGTCCGCCTCAACTACCCGCCCTGGACGGATGGGGATGACGGGCGGCCCGAAGTCAGCGTCTCCACCCGCGACGATGCCACGGCCTGGGAGGTGAGCTATGCCTCCTACGAGGGCCTGATCGCCGCCCAGCAGAGCCTGCGCTACATCCTCGACCTGGGGGTGGAGAACATCCGCGGCCACGTGCGGGGCCTCACCGACCGCCTGCAGGAGGAGCTGCCCGCCAGGGGCTACCGGCCGATTACGCCCCGCGGCAACGAGAGCCCCATCCTCGCTTTCGGCGTCCCCGACCCGAAGGCGGCCGTGGAGCGCACCCGCGAGGCCGGCGTCCACGTGGCCATGCGCTTCGGCGACAAGCTGCGGCTGTCGCCCTCGGTCTACAACAACCAGGACGACGTGACCCGCCTCATCGAGGCGTTGCCCTGAGCCAAGGGCGTCCGCCGCCGGACACCGGGTGTGCGGCAACGTTCACCCGGAGGCCCGCCCTCGGGCAGGCACCCGGGAGAGCACGGTCTGGCATGGAGGTTGCAGTGGTGAGGGCGACGACTCACCACCTTCCGCAAGGAGGACAGCCATGCAGACCTTCCGCCGCGCCGCAGAGATCGCAGCTCCCGTCGCCATCGTCGTCTGCTTCCTCGGTCCGTTCTTTGTCGGCGCCTGATCAGCGAGAGGGGCTCGGATGCGCCTCACGCGTGGCCGAGCCCCAGACGCCCCTCCTCGGGGCGCAGGGCCTGGATGACGAAGTCGATGTGCTCGTCCAGGTCCACGCCGAATTCCTCGGCCCCCTGGCGGATCTCGTCGCGGTCGACGGCGCGGGCGAAGCCCCGGTCCTTGAGCTTCTTCCGGACGCTGCGAACGCTCAGGTCGGCGAGGCTCTTCGAGGGCCGCACCAGGGCGCAGGCCACCAGAAAGCCGCACAGCTCGTCCACGGCGAAGAGCGCCCGGGCCACGGGAGTGTCCCGCGGAACGCCGCTGTACGTGGCGTGTCCGAGGATCGCCCGGCACAGGGGCTCGGGGTAGCCGCGCTCGCGCAGCAGGGCCACGCCGAAGGCGGGGTGCCCCTCGGTGGGGGAGCGCGCCTCGTTGGGGTGGCTCTCGTAGTCGAAGTCGTGGAGCAGGCCCACGGTGGCCCAGGCCTCCTCGTCCTCCCCGAGGCGGCGGGCGCAGGCGCCCATGGCGGTCTCCACGGCGTACATGTGCCGGCGCAGGGCCTCCGAGGCCGTGTGCTCGTGCATCAGCGCCAGGGCTTCGTCCCGGGTCACGGGCTCTCTCCCGCCTGCGCCTCGAAGCGGTCCAGGTACTCCCCGTAGCCGGCCTCCTCCATCTGCTCCCGCGGCACGAAGCGCAGGGCCGCCGAGTTGATGCAGTAGCGCAGCCCGGTGGGCTCGGGTCCGTCGTCGAAGAGGTGGCCCAGGTGGGAGTCGCCGTGCTTGCTGCGCACCTCGGTGCGCGGGTAGATCAGCTTGAAGTCCCTCTTCTCGACGATGTTCTCCGCCACCAGGGGGCGCGTGAAGCTCGGCCACCCGGTGCCCGAGACGTACTTGTCGACGGAGAGGAAGAGAGGCTCGCCCGAGACGATGTCCACGTAGATCCCCTCCTTCTTGTTGTCCCAGTACTCGTTGCGGAAGGGCGGCTCGGTGCCCTCCTCCTGGGTGACCTCGTACTGGAGGCGGGTCAGGCGGCTGCGCAGCTCCTTCTCCGGCGGCTTGAGGTAGCGCGTCTCGGTCCCGCCGCCGCCGCCCCAGTGGGCGCGGATGAACTGGTCGCGTCCGGAGCCGGAGCGGTAGCGCTTGTAGTGGGACGGGTCCTTGCGGTAGAAGTCCTGGTGGTACTCCTCGGCCGGGTAGAACACGTCGGCGTCCCTCACCGGCGTGACGATGGGGTCCTCGAAGCGGCCCGAGGCGGCCAGGTCCGCCCTCGAGGCCTCGGCCAGCCGCCGCTGCTCCTCGTCGTGGACGAAGATCGCCGAGGTGTACTGGTGCCCGCGGTCGACGAAGGAGCCGCCGGCGTCGGTGGGGTCGAACTGCATCCAGTAGATCTCGAGAAGCCGCTCGTAGCTGATCGTCTCCGGGTCGAAGGTGACCTGCACCGCCTCCAGGTGACCGGTCTGGCCCCCGGCCACCGCGCGGTACGTGGGGTTCACCTCCGGGCCGCCGATGTACCCGGAGACGACGGAGCTCACCCCCTCCAGCTTCTCGAAGGGCGGCTCCAGGCACCAGAAGCAACCGCCGGCAAAGGTGGCCTTGGCCGGTTCCCCGGCGCCGGCGGCAGCCGGCAGCGCCGCCACCAGTAGTGCGAAGGTCCGTCTCATCGTTTCGCCTCCTGTCGTGGTGTCATCCCTTCGCCGACGCCCGCGCCGCGGCGGATGTTCCGGGGTGCGGGACGGTGTTCAGGTCGAAGGCGTTCCAGTAGTACTGGAACTTGCTCGACCTCCACCCGGCGTAGATCTCGTCCCAGCCCATGCGGTTGAAGTGCGGAAGCAGCGATCCCTCGGTGACCGGCTGCGAGCATCCCTGGTAGCGGTAGTCCACGGAGAGGCGGATGCGGTCGGGGCTGCGGTTCGGCAGGGCCTTGTGCACGGCGTGGCTGTGAAAGAAGAGGGCATCGCCGATCTCGAAGTCCGCCGCCGCCCAGCGCAGTCCCTCGGCTTCGAGGGGAGCCGTGTCGATGCCGACCTTGCCGGCGCCGAGGGCCGGCTCCACCGGATACAGTCCGCCCTTGTGTGATCCCGCGAGCACCGACAGTCCGCCCAGGTCCCGCGGACAGGCGCCGAGGGGGATCCACGCGGTATACGTTTCCGGCGTCCCCCGGATATGGATGAAGTCCTGGTGCGCCGGCGTCGTGTAGCTGGCGTTCTCCGGGAACATGATCCGGCCGATGTTCCGCGGATGGACGAGCGTCCGCTCGCCGAAGAGCCTGTCGCACATCTCCAGGATCGCCGGATGATGGGCGAAGGCATGGAACGACTCCAGGCGCTGGAACTCGTCCAGCACCGGCCAGTAGCCGTCGTCGCCCTCGACGAAGGGGCCGCCGGCGCGGAGGCCGTCCATCAGTCTCTCCCCGCCCCGGGCCCATCCGTGGCGGTGGCAGATCTCCAGGAAATCGCGGCGCAGGCCGAGGACGGAATCGGCGTCGATCAGGCGGCGGAAGAAGAGGTAGCCGTCCCGGCGGGCACGGTCCTGAAGCTGGTGCGGATGTGCCAGCAGATCGTTGGATACGGCGAAGGGTTGGGCTCTTGCCAAAGGATGCTCCTTGCTTGCGGGCGGCTCAGCCGCCGCCGCCGAGGCGCCGGTGGATGCCCATCGGGCAGGTCGGCTCTCCCGGCTTGTCCATGGTGTAGTCGACGGTCAGGTCGCTACGCCAGGCGGTGGTCCCGCGCGCCACCGCCGAAGAAGAGGGCATCGCCGATCAGGCCCGTCTACCTGAGCAGAACCAGCTTGCGCCCCCACATTCCCTCCGCGGTGACCAGACGGTAGAGGTAGACGCCGCTGGCCAGGGGCCGTCCCTGGTCGTCCCGGCCGTCCCAGCGCAGGCGGTGGAGGCCGGCCTCGTGGTCTCCCGAGGCCAGGACCGCCACCCGCTGCCCGTTCAGCGCGAACACCTCCAGCCGCGCCGGGCGAGGGGAAAGCAGGAACCACGAGAGGACGGTCTCGCTGTTGAAGGGATTGGGCGCGTTCTGCTGCAGCAGCGGACCGTCGGGCAGGCCGATCCGCTCCCGGGCCAGGGTCATCAGTTTGGTCCGCGCCGGCTGGGCGAAGCTCTCGGCGAAGAGGAAGAAGTCGGCGAAGTCGACCTCGCCGCTGGCGTCCAGGTCGAAGCGGGGATCGCTGCCGCCGAAGGCCTCGGCGAAGAGGAAGAAGTCGGCGAAGCCGACCTCCCCGTCGCCGTCGAAGTCGGGGGTGGCCCTGGCCGTGGCCGTGAAGGTCACCGGCTCGAGTCCGGCTACGGTTGCCACGATGGAGTTGGCCCCCAGTTCCTCGCCCAGGGTCAGGATGGTGGCCGCCTGGCCCTCGGCGTCGGTGGTGTCGGTGGCAACGGAGAGCGTCCCTCCGCCGGCGGTGACGGAAAAGGTGACGACGGTCCCGGCCAGCGGGGAGCCGACCTGGTCTCTGACCTCGACGACGAACGGCTCGGCCAGGGCGGAGCCGGCCGGCCCATCCAGCTCTTCTCCGGAGAGTATGGCCAGGGTCCCGGGAATGGGCAGCCCGGTGGCTCGGAAAGTCACCGCCCAGACGTCCGCCACGGTGGCCTTCACGGTGTTGCGGCCTTGTCGGCTCCCCAGGGTCAGGAGGGTGGCGGCCCTCCCCAGGGCATCCGTCATCACGGTAGCCGCGGTCAAGGTTCCATCACCCGTGGTCACCGTGAAGGTCACCCGGGCCCCTTCCAGCAGGTCGCCGTACTGATCGCGCACCTCGACGACGAGGGAGTCGGGCAGGAGCGCCCCCGGGAGCCCCTCCTGGCGGTCGCCCGAAACCCTCCTCAGAGCCCCGGGCTCCGGAGCGATGTCCCAAAGCAGGACGGTGCCGTCCCGGGATCCACTGGCGAGGGTGGCGCCGTCGGGTGAGAAGGCCAGGGAATTGACCCTGTTGGTGTGCCCCTCGAAGGTCGCGAGCGTCCTCCAGGTCCCGGTCTCTCTCAGCAGAACGGTGTTCCCGGATCCGGCGGCGAGTCTGGTGCCATCGGGGGAAAAGGCTACGGCATGGAACCAACCCCCATGCCTCATGGGATCGGCGGCCTCTTCCCAGGTCCCCCCATCCCATACCCGGACTGTGGGCCCCCATGCGGCGGCGAGGGTTCCGTCCCGGGAGAAGGCCACGGAATTGACCCAACCATCGTGGCCTTCGAGAAGGGCGGTCTCCGTCCCGGTCTCCACATCCCACAGCCGGAGGGTCTGGTCCGTGGATCCGCTGGCGAGGGTGGCGCCATCGGGGGAGAAGGCCACGGACTGCACCACGCCCATGTGGCCCTCGAGGGTAAGGCCCGGCCGGGCCCTGGCCACGTCCCACAGCTTGACGATGCCCTCCTGGTATCCCGCGGCGAGAGTAGCTCCCTCCGGGGAGAACGCCAGGGAGAGGACGCCGTCGAACCCTCCTACGAGGCTGGCGATGTCGCCGCGCCTCTCGACATCCCACAGCCTGATGGTGTCGTCATAGGAGCCAAAGGCGAGGACGTCGTCGACGGGGGAAAAGGCCACGGCGCTGACCTCGGCTGGATGAGTGGCGGTGGCCACGCTTCTCCCGGTGATGATGTCCCACACGTTTGCTACGAAGATCGAACCGGTGGCGAGGGTGGCGCCATCGCGGGAATAGGCCACGGAATTGACTCCGGTCGCGTGCGTATGGCCCCGAAGGCGGGCGAGATTCGCGGTGGAGACCTCCAGGAGCAGGACGCCGTCGGTGGACCTGACCACGAGGGAGGCATCGCCCGGAGAGAACTCCACGGGATAGACCTCGGTGGAGTGATCGACGGTGGCGAGCTCGGTCCCGGACGCCACGTCCCACAAGTTGATCGTGGTCGACGATGCCGAGGCGAGGGTGGACCCGTCAGAGGAAAAGACCAGGTGGCCCATCCAGCCTGTCCGTACCTCGAAGGTGGTGACGATGCTCCCCGCCGCCATGTCCCACAGCTTGATCTCGCCTAGTGAGCCGACGGCCAGGGTCGTGCCCTGCGGAGAGAAGGCCACCGAGGTTATGCCGGTCTCATTGTCCAGAGAAGGGAGGGAGGTTCCCGCCACGACATCCCACAGCCTGATCGTGTCTCCCCAACCGGCGGCGAGGGTGACACCGTCGGGGGAGAAGGCCATCTGGGTCATGGGGAAGGACGTAGACGGACCCCATCCGAGTTGCGCCTCGAAGAGAGACCGGATCGGTTCGCTGGTGGCATCCCACAGCGTCAGGATGCCATCCCAGCTCAGGACGCCGACGGTGGCGCCGCCGGGGAGGAACATCACCGTGCCGCCAGGCCCGTCGAGAGTGGCCGTGTTCTGGCGCGTCGCCACATCCCACAGCTTGACCATGGTCCCGGAGGCGGAGGCGAGCATGCTGCCGTCGGGAGAGAAGGCGACCGACCATACCGAGTCATGTCCTCTCAGACTGGCCCTGCTCTCACCACTGGCCACGTCCCACAGCCGGATCGTCCCACCCGCTCCGGCGGCGAGGGTGGCCCCGTCGGGGGAGAAGTCCAGGGTGGTCGCCGAGGCATCGGCGATCAGGGCGAGCTCACGGGCGGTCGTCGAGCCATAGACCCAGATGCCGATGCTGGTGGCCACGGCGAAGCGCTGGCCATCGGGGGTGAAGGCCACGGGAGAGCCGAATCCCAGTCCCGTGGCGCCCTTGCCCAGGCGCGCCGTCGCACGGTCGGGCAGGTGCCACTTCAGAGGATCTCCATCCCCGCCGGGAGGTTCCCCGACGGCGGCGGCTCCGAAGACCACGGGGTCGGAAGCGAAGAGCCTCGCCTCGACGGTGACCGCTCCCGGGCCGAGGCCGAGGGTGAGGCGGCTCTCTGCACGGCCGTTGGCATCGGTCTCCGTGTTCTCCACGGTGAACCTGCCGCCGAGCCTTCCATCGCCCTGGGCGAGGGTGAACACGACGGGTTGTCCCGCCATGGCGTTCCCGTACTGATCCTGCGCTTCCACCACCAGGGGATCCTCGAGGACGGCGCCGGGAGCAGCCTCCTGTCCGTCTCCCGAGATCATCACCAGCCCATGGGGCCGAGGCTGCAGCCACTCCGAGGCATCCCACACCTCGAGCCCCTTCCGGGTCCCGGAGACCAGGGTCCGGCCATCGGCCGAGAAGTCGACGGCCTCGGCGAACCGGCCGTCCGGGAGGACGTCGATCGGAAGCCGCGTCCCCGCGTCCCAGAGCCTGACGACGTATCCCGCGGCGCAGGCGAGGGTGGCGCCGTCGGGAGAGAACGCCATGGACCTGACGATCCGCCTGTGCTCCAGGACGGCGACATCCCTTCGGGCCGCCACGTCCCAGAGCTTGACGAGACCGTCCGTCCCCGAGGCGGCCAGGGTGGCGCCGTCGGGCGAGAAGGTCAGCCCGTTGGTCCACTCGCCGTGTCCGGCGAGGACGGCCATGTGGGTCCCGGCTGCGTCCCACAGGTGGACCCGGGGACTCCATGTGGCGGTGGCGATGGTGGAGCCGTCGGGAGAGAAGGCCACGAAGGAGGGCGGGGCATCATGACCGAGGACCGCGGTCTCCGTCTCCGTCTCCAGGTTCCAGAGGGTGACCGTCCTTCTCGATGACACGGAGGCCAGGGTGGCGCCATCGGGGGAGAAGGCCAGGGCGGCGGAGATTCCCGGTCGACCTTCCAGGGTGCCGGTGATCGTTCGAGCGGACACGTCCCACAGCCTGACCTTGCCGTCGTACGACCCGGTGGCCAGGGTGGCGCCGTCCGGCGAAAACGCCACCGACGCTGCGGGGACATCCCCGAAGCTGGCCACCATCTCCCGCGTCTGCACGTCCCAGAGACCCAGGAGAGGGTCCCCCGCCGCGGCCACCGAGGTTCCCACCGGTGCGAAGGCCAGGGCAGAGACCGCCCCGGGCTCTTCCAGCGAGCCGATGTGCAGGGGGGAGAGCTGATGCACGACGAAGCCCTCTACGACCCATCTGCCGTACTGGTCGACGGCCCGCACGCCAAGGGGGTGAACGACGGGATCCGAGAGACTCGTGAGGGGCTCGGACGGAACGGCGCCGTCGTAGTCGAACTCGACGTCCGCCGCGCTCTCCCCCGAGTAGGAGCTGCACCCCAGTACTTCGAGGGATCCGGCAGCGAAGTGGGGGGGGTTTGTCGCTGCGACGAAGAGCAACTGATGAAGCCCCGTCGAGCCACCGACGGTGAGTCGCACGGGGTGGCTGCTCGAACCGGCCCGATAGCCGGGAGGGGAGGTGAAGTCGATGGTCGTCGGCGGCGGACCCGGCGCCCCGGGGACATCGGGGTTGAAGTAGGGATGCACGGTCAGGAGCCCGGCGCTGCATGGGGACAGGCGAAGCGGGGACTGGAAACCGTAGGACATGATGTACGTGCCATCCCTGAAGTCGTGGTCCAGTCCAAAGACATGGCCGAGCTCGTGGGCAGCCGTGGTCCAGTGGGCCGAGGCCGGAACCAGGGCCGTCCCGAAGGGTTGACGATTCACCTGTCTGATGAAGGCCAGGCCTCCTGCGCCTCCACTGGGGGAGGGCAGTACCGGCGAGCTCTGGTCGATGACGACGAGGTCGATGTCCCGTCCTCCCCTGAGGACGGCTTGTGAGACCTCCTGCACGGCTCCCCCTTGCTCGACATAGTGCTCGTCGGCAAGCTCTCCAACCACACGGTGGACGAGCGGCTCCCCCTGGGCGTCGGTCTCATACTGGAATGTCAGGTCCCCATGCCCGTGCTCCCGCATCTGCTGCGCGAAGAACGCCTGGATCTGCACGATCGCGGTCTTCATCGAATCGACCACCTCGGCGCGGAAGGGGCGGTCCTCGGGCCGGAAGTAGATCATCCTCACGGTGCGCTGCGGCCAGTCCTTCAGGGCCGCCGCCTTGGAAGCGGAGGGGGCCTGGCCGGACTCCCCGTGGTTGATGACCCGGCCGAAGGGGGCATGCCCGCCGGCAGACTGGGGGGGTGAAGCATCCGCGGCCAGTACCCCGGCAAGCAGGAAGCCGGCCAGCACAGGAGCGCGCGGTCCGCGCAACGGTCGAGGGTCCATGGTCGGCCTCGTGCGGTCGGGGGAAGGGGGCCTCTCAGGCTTATAGAGGTGCACCGGACGGGAGTCAAGCAGAACCGCCTCGACTTGCCGACCGAGCCCGCGGGCGATTGCCACCTGCTCTCCGCCAAGGTAGTCTTCCGGCATGAGCAGCGGCGCGGAAACCGTCATCGTCGGCGGCGGCATCTGGGGCCTGAGCACGGCGTTTCACCTCGCCGAGCGCGGCGCCGGGCCGGTGCGGGTCCTCGAGCGCAACTCCGAGGTGGCGGCCGAGACCACCCCCCGCGCCGCGGGTCTGGTGGGCCAGGTGCGCAGCTCGGCGGCCATGTGCCGGGCGGTCCGCTATGCCCTCGACCTGCTCTCCGGGTTCGGCGAGCGGTCCGGCCACGACCCGGGCCTGCGCCGGCCGGGGAGCCTGCTCGTGGCCCTGACGCCGGAGCGGATGGCCGCCTACGAGGGACTCCTGGAGCGGGCCGGGGCCAGCGGGGTCGAGGCCGCCTTCGTCTCCCGGGGCGAGATGGAGCGGCTCTGCCCGGGCCTGGACATCGCCCGCCTCGAGGGCGGCTGCTACATCACCGGCGACGGCTACGTCGACCCCGGCCGCTGCGCCCGCGCCTATGCCGCCGCCGCCGGCGACCTGGGAGTCCGCATCGATTGCTCCGCCGAGGTGACGGGTCTCGATGTCGAGGGGGGCGCCGTGCGCGGCGTGCGCACCGCGGGCGAGACCGTCCCCGCCGACCGCGTGGTCCTCACCGCCGGCCCCTGGAGCAGCCGGCTCCTGCGCCGCTTCGGCGCCGATGAGCTGCCCCTGCAGACGATCCGCCACCAGCGCGCCCGCACCGCCGCCGCCGGGATCTCCGCCGGCCACCCCGTGGTCCGCGTCACCGAGGTGAGCTGCTACGTCCGCCCGGAGCGCGGCGGCTACCTATACGGCTTCTTCGAGCCCGAACCCCATCTCGTCGACTTCGACGACCTGCCCGAGGGCTTCTCCACCTCCGACCTGGACGAGCCGCGCGGCACCATCGCCGAGGCCGCGGACCGGCTGGCCCCCCTCTTCCCGTCCCTGCCCGGGCTGGAGGTGGCCGAGTACTCCCAGGGGGTCACCGCCTTCGCCCCCGACGGCGGCTACCTGCTCGGGCCGGTGCCGGCGGTGGAGGGGCTCTACGTGGCCTCGGCCTGCGCCGCCCTCGGCATCGCCGGGTCCGCCGCCGTGGGCCGCTGGCTCGCGGCCTGGGTGATCGACGGGGATCCGGGGGAGGACCTGGCGGAGTTCGGTCTCGGGCGCTTCGGCGAGCGAGGCCGCGACCCCGAATGGGTGCGCCGCGAGAGCCGCGACTTCTACGCCACCTACTACAACGTCCGCTGACCGGAGGTGACGCGATGGCAGACCTGAGCGGCCAGGTGGTCGTGGTCGTGGGCAGCAGCTCGGGGATGGGGAGGGCGGCGGCGCGGGCCTGTGCCGGAGCCGGGGCCAAGGTGGTGCTGGCCGCGCGCAGCGCCGGCGAGCTGGAGGCGCTGGCCGCCGAGATCGGCGACGGGGCCCTCGCCTGTCCCACCGACGTGACCGATCCGGCCCGGGTGGAGAGCCTCGTCGACACCGCCCTCGACGCCTTCGGCCGCATCGACGTGCTCCTCTACGCCACGGGGACCAACATCCCGGAGCGCAGCCTCCAGGTGCTCTCCCGCGAGACCTGGAACGACATGATCGCCACCAATCTCACCGGCGCCTTCCACTGCACCCAGGCGGTGCTGCCGGCGATGCGCGCCCGGGGCTCCGGGCTGATCATCTACCTCTCGTCGGGGTGCGTGCAGAAACCGGACGTCTCCGGCGTCGCCTACCAGGCCACCAAGTGCGGCCTCTCCGGCCTCGCCCACGGGACCTTCGAGGAGGAGCGCGAGAACGGCATCCGCACCACCGTGATCTTCCCCGGCCTGTGCGACACTCCCCTGGTCCTGCGGCGGCCCACGCCGACCCCGCCCGAGGTCATGGCGAAGGCCCTGCAGCCGGAGGACGTGGCCGACGCCTGCCTGTACGTGGCCGCCACACCGGGCCGGGCGCGGGTGCCCGAGCTGGTGCTCCTGCCGGCCGGGTTGTAGGCGCGCGGCCGCTCTCAGCGGGCCCCGGGCGTCACCTGTTCCAGGTACTCCGCCAGACGCCGGCGCGCCGGGCTGTCCCCGTGGAGCTCGAGACCCACCCGAGCCCAGGTGAGGGGGGTGGTCCCGTGCTCGTCGTCCACCGCCGCCGGGTCGGCTCCGGCCTCGACGAGGAGGCGCGCCAGGCCGGCCGTGGCGCACAGGTGCAGGGGCGTCTGGCCCATGTCGGCGCGGGCGCTGGCGTCGGCCCCCCGCCTGATGAGGATCCGCGCCAGGGCGCCGTGCCCGGCGTGGACGGCGGCGTGCAGCGGCGTCCCCACAACTTCGTTGACGCCGATCCGCCCGCGGAAGGCGAGGGCCGCGGGATCGGCGTCGACGCGGCGCAGCAGGCGCTCGGTCCAGCCGAGGGCGGCCAGGTGGCAGGGGTCGGGGCGGGCGCCGCGCTCGATCAGCAGGGTCGCCACCGACCGGCCCCGGGGGCCGCGTCCGAGGGCCGAGTCCAGGGGCGTGGCGCCCCGGGGATCGACGCTCTCCGGGGCGGCGCCGCGGTCCAGCAGGAGCCGCGCGACCCCGGGGGTGGCCGCATAGTGCAGGGGCGGCGCCTCGTCCAGGGCGGGCGCCGGGGCCAAGGCGGGGTCCTCCTCCAGGAGCCGCCCCACGGCGGCGGCATCACCGAGCAGGGCGGCGGAGGCGATGTCGAGGCGGGCGCCGCGCGCCAGCAGCAGCTCCGCCACGGGCCGGTGGCCCCCGTTGGCGGCCAGCTGCAGGGGGCTCCACCCGTAGCCCTCCACGTTCCCCCCGACATCGGCGCCGCGTTCCAGCAGCAGGCGGGCGATCTCCACCCGCCCGCGCTCGGCGGCCAGTTGCAGGGCGTCGGGCCGGCCGCCCCAGACCGGGTGGGATCCCGGATCGCCCACGATCCCCGGTTCCAGGTCGAGGGCCTCGGCGGCGCCGGCGAGGTCACCGCGCCAGACGCCGTCGCGCAACCGGCGGCCGGCGGTCTCCCGCCGCTCGGGGGCGGGTTCGCGGGAAGGGTCGGACGGGGGCATGAGGGGCTCCTGCAGCGGGGCCCGGGAGGGGACGCGGGGGCTCGCGCGCAATCTACCGGACCCCCGCCGCCGCCGGCAACCCGGCGGTCTTGCCGGGATCCCTCCCTTCGGCGACTCTATCGCGTCATGAACCTCCCGGCCTCCGGACCCTGGCGCGACCTCTGCGGCCCCCTCCTCGACACCAGCGTGCACCCCCTGCGCTACGTCCTGCGCGCATGGCCCCGGGCCATGGTTCCGACCCTTGGCATCGCCCTGGTCCTGTCGACCCTGTTCCAGCTGCTCGGGCACGACCTCTTCCTCGGCGAGGACCCCATGGCGCCCCTGAAGTCGATCTCGAAGTGGGGGTTCCTGCTGACGATCGTCCTCTTCGCGCCTCTCTCCGAGACCCTGCTCATGGCGCCGATGCTGGCCGTGCTCATGCGCCTGTGGGGCGGGCGCCGGCTTCCCGCCGCCCTGTCCTCGGCGGCGGTGTGGGCCTTCCTGCACTCCCTCAGCGCCCTGCTCTGGGGAGTGTGCATCTTCTGGACCTTCCTGGTGCTCTCCATCGCCTGGCTGGCCTGGAGGCCGCGCTCCTTCGGACATGCCTTCCTCGTCACCTTCGGGATCCACGCTCTCCAGAACGCCGCCGCCGGCGTGTGGGTGGTGATGCTGGCCTGGTAGGCCGGGAGGGGACGGGCCCTTTTGTGCCCCTCTGCGGATTGGACTACACTCAAGCCGACCGGACGCACTGGAGCATCCTCCGGACACCATGAAGGGCAGCCCATGCGTAGAAGGATGGGCTGCCCTCTCGTCTTTCGGCTCTGGAGGCCCCCCGGCCACCGCCGGCCCGGGGCGATTGCTGCAGCCCTCGAGAGGGGAGAGGACCTCATGAGATTCCAGAATTCGAGCATGGCGGTTGTGGCCGCCGCGGCCCTGCTGTGGGCGGCCCCGGCGTTGGCCCAGGGGACCGGCGAGGTGGCTGTCACCGTCGTCGACGACGCCGGCGGGCAGGCCCTGCCGTCGGCCGCGGTCTTCATCGAGGCGATCGATCTCGGCGGGTTCTCCGACGAGGAAGGCCGGTTGACTCTGAGCAAGGTGCCCGCCGGCGAGCACGTGGTCGCCGTAGAGCTGATCGGCTACGAGAGGACCACCGCCACCGTCGTGGTCGTCGCCGGAGAGGCCGCGGCGGTCCGGGTGGAGCTGGCCGCCAGCGCGGTCCAGTTGGAGGAAGTGGTGGTGACCGGCACCGCGATCAAGGACTCCCACATCAGCTCGACCTACGCCGTCGCCGTCACCGGCCGGGAGGAGATGGCCGAGCAGGGGTCGCCGCAGGCGGTCGACTTCTTCAAGAACCTGAGCGCCAGCCACGGCGTGATCGGCGAGCGCAGCAGCTGGTACAACGCCAACCAGGCCGCCACCCTCTCCGAGAGCATCGCCAACGTCAACCTGCGCGGCCTGGGGGCCTCGCGGACCCTGGTGCTGATCAACAGCCGCCGCCAGACCTACGTGCCGGCGCGCCTCATCGGCGGACGCTTCGTCGACGTGAACGCCATCCCCTCCATCGCCCTGGATCGCGTCGAGGTCCTCAAGGAGGGGGCCGCGGCCATCTACGGATCGGACGCGGTGGCCGGGGTCGCCAACTTCCTGACCCGCTCCGACTTCACGGGGTTCGAGGTCTCCGCCGCGCACGAGTACCTGGCCGGCGCGGGGGATTCCGACGTGGGCGCCATATGGGGCGGCCAGCTCGGCGGCGCCCATGCGGTCGTCGCCGCGGAGTGGCGGGGACGGAGCGAGCTGCCGTCCACCGAGCGGGACTACCTGCTGCAGCCGTGGCACGGCGGCGGCCAGCGCCTCGGATGGTCGAGCCTGGGGAACCCGGGCACCTTCGCCGTCGGAGCCCCGGCCCCCTGGACGGCTGCCATCCACGCCCCCGACTGCGAGTCCTTCGGCGGCTTCCGGGAGTCCTGGACCTGCCGCTTCCGCTACCAGCAGTACGAGAACCTGATCGAGGAGATGAGTCATCTCCGTCTCTTCACCGAGGTCAACGGCTCGCTGGCCGACGGCACGGAGTATCACGTCGAGGGCCTGCTGGCCCGGGCCGACATCCCCAACTGGTACACCACACCTTCGTACCCTCCCTTCCCCCTGACGGACACGAGCATCATGGAGGTCGCCCCCGACCACCCGGGGCGGCAGGCCTTCTGCGAGGAGTACGGAGCGGCGGACGGAGACCTGTACCACGCCGAGTGCCAAGCCGGCGAGAACTGGTATTTCAACGGCCGCCCCTTCGGGAACTCGGGTCCCGGCCGCATCCTGGGCCGCGATTCCAGCACGATGCGCCTGGCGGCCTCGGCGAATCGCGACCTCTCCTTCGGTGGCCGCGAGGCCAACTTCGATCTGGGCCTCTCCTGGTCCAGCACCGAGGGCAACTACAACCTGCCGGGCGTCTACATCGAGCGGATCTTCCTCGGCTTCCGCGGTTTTGGCGGACCCGACTGCGGCGTCGGCGTGGAGGCGGACAACACGTCCCTGGCGGGGATGCGGCTCGGTCCGCTCAACGGCCAGGTGGCCGGCCAGGGCAACTGCCAGTACTACAACCCCTTCGGCAATGCCATCGAGTTCACGGACCAGCACGGATCGACCTATGCGGACCGGGCGAACCCTGGTTACAAGCCCAAGCTTGCCAACAGCCCCGAGCTGCGGCACTGGCTGGCGAACAATGAAGTCGATCTGCAGAGCACCGCGGACATGCTGGTTGCCGACGCCACGCTGACAGGCACCTGGATCGAGGACGTGGCCAGCTACGCCACGGGGTACCAGTTCCGCCTGCTCAATGCCAGCGGCGATCCCAACGACGCGGGCGACGTGACCATCAACCCCTGTCCGGTCGTGGGCGATAAGAACTGCTCGGCCGAGGACCGGTTCGGTCCCTATGCGTTCACCAACGTCAACAATCCCTATGACGTATCGCAGACGGTGCACCGAATCTTTGCCGAGGTCCCCCTGAGCCTGGGAACGCGCTTCGACACCCAGCTGGCCGCCAACTACGAGTTCCACGACGTGGCGAGCAGCTTCGATCCCAAGTTGGGGTGGCGCTACCAGATCGCCGAGTCGTCGACCCAATCCCTGTTCCTGCGCGGCTCGGTGCAGACGACGTTCCGGACGCCGTCGCTGGACGACGTGAACGAGAGCCCCCTCTCGACGCTCGAGTGGATCAACGAGACGGGGGCCTACCAGACGGTGGACCGGATCGGCAGCAAGGACCTCAAGCCCGAACGGGCCTTCACCTACAACGCGGGCCTCGTCTTTGCCACGGAGGCCGGCCTCGATGCGACCTTCGACTACTGGAGCTACGACTTCAGCGATGTCATCGGCTCCATGCCGCACGGAGCGATCACCGCCCTGTATGCCGATGATGCGAACAAGGAGGCCCTGAAGCAGTTCATCGTCTGCCCGGACGGGCTGGGCACCGGCACCTGCGCGGCCTCTGAGCTCGAGCGGGTGCGGGTCGACATCGTCAACTGGCCGGGGGTGAAGACCTCGGGGGTCGACATGCACCTCGGCTCGCAGGTGCCCGCGGGATCGGGGCGGCTCTCCGCCAGTCTCGACGCCAGCTACATCCTCGAGTACGAGACCAAGGCCTTGATGCTGGGCGACCTGGTGCTGCAGGACGGCGATGACGCGGCAGGTTACCTGAACTTCGGCAATCCGATCGCGACGTCCCTCCCCAAGCTGAAGGGGCGGGCCTCGGCCGGCTATCACTGGAGTGCCTACGGTCTCGTGAGCTACCTGAACTACATCTCGTCCTACGAGGACCGGGGGTCGCTGGACTCCGGCAACGAGGCCATCAGCGACCTGTTCGGTACCATCGACTCCTTCGTCACCCTGGATCTCACCTTCCTGTGGAACGGGCCGAGGGGGATCGACATCGCCCTCTCCGGGATGAACCTGCTCGACACCCGGCCGCCCCTGGTCAACATCGAGCAGGCGTACGACGGCTTCACCCACGACCCCAAGGGCCGGCGGCTCAAGCTGGCCGTCACCTGGGGACTGGGCGGCTGAGCACATGGGGAGCGGAAAGGCCCGGGCCGGCGGGGTCGTCCTCGCCGTCCTGGGCGCCGCTTCCATCTGTCAGGCCCACGCTGCGGGGGAACTGGAGCCCGAGCCCATGAACGTCACGGTCGACGTCAAGCCGCTGCAGCCCCACAAGGGAACCACCCTCGCCTCCTGCCTCCATCCCCTGATGGCGGCCACCGGCCGCACCGAGTGGTCGATGGCGCGCCTCCAGGGCGTCCTGGGCCACGCCTTCCAGTTCGCCATGGAGGAAGGGGGCGGCATGGTCTTCCACGACAACCTCGACTGGAGCCTGGCCGTGGACCTGCTGCCCGAGCTGGCCCGGTTCCGTGTGTACGAGACCAACAAGGAAAAAGTGGTCGCCGATCTGCCGGCGTTGAAGGCCGAGGCCAGAGATGCCGCCGTCGCGAGCCTGGAACGGGGGATCCCCGCCCTGGTGTGGCAGCCCATGAGCCTCGAGCAGAAGCAGAGCGACCACCCCGGGCACCACGCCTACTGCTGGGGGCTCATTGTCGGCTACGACCCCGAGGGGGAGACCTACACCATCCGACACCCCTTCGTCTCCGTGGACTACGTCGTGCCCTACGACGCCCTCGGGCCCGCCGACCCCGGCGGGTGGTTCAACGTCACCGTCTTCGAGGCGCCCACCGAGGCGGACGAGAGGGCGACGCACCTCATGGCCCTGCGCAACGCCGTCGCTCTTGCGGAGGGGACACGCTTCGAGCAGGCCGGCCGCCCCCAGACGCGGCCCCAGGGCCTGGCCGCCTACGAGACCTGGGCCGCGGCCTTCGACTCGGCGGAGGTCATCGAGCAGCCCTCGCGCCACCACGCCAAGATCCTGACCTGGCGGCGGGAGCTGGCCGCCGAGTACATGCGCGAGCTGACCGGACTGCTGCCCGAAGCGGCGGGACCGCTCGAAGCAGCCGCCGCCGACTACGACCGGGAGCACCGGGCCCTGCTGGCCCTGTCCGCCCTCGTCGATTCCACCCATCAGCGGGGCGAGTACACCGGCGACGAGCTGGCCGAGGCCCGACGGCTGATCGGCGAGGCCCTGGAGGCGGACCGGGCGGCCGTGAGCCGGATCAAGGCGGCGCTGGCGATCCTGGACGGGTCGTAGGCTCTCTCGATCCCCCGGGGCCTCCTGGGGTGATCGGTGCTCACGAATGGCTTGGTTGTTCTTCATCGACGAGAGTGGACACGACCATAGGAACACGCCGTATGAAGTCCGCGGCGGAATCGCCATTCACGTCAGTCGGCTATGGTCCTTCGTTCAGGATATGCAGCGGCTGGAGGTCGAGAGTTTCGGATGCAGATTGCACGAGTACAAGAGGGAGATCAAGGGGGCGACCCTGATTGACAGGAAGTGCTTCGGATTTGCACGGCAGCCTCGCGCTCGCGGCCAGTACCCCGGCCCCAGGTTCATCCGCGCCGCTCGTCGAATGCGAGCCTCACATTCCCGACCAGATCCAGGTAGGCGACCTCGTGGTCGGTGCCAATGGCCCGCGACTCCGGCGACAGGTGCGCTGACCAGGCAGGAGGTGTTCGACAGCGAACACTCCTGGTGGCGAAACAGGTCACCAGCGAGGTCCATATCGAGCCCGCCACCCCGGAAACCGGTCTGGCACGGCGGTTGCAGCAGCGAGGGCGTCAACTACACGACCCTTCGCCCGAGGAGGACGACATGAGGATCCTTCGCATCGCCAGAGAGATCGCCGTTCCCGTGGCTATCGGTCTGTGCTTCGCCGGACTGTCGACCTTCGCCCACTACGCCACCGTCTGAGAGCGACGGCAGCTGACCGGACCGGCCCTGGTCAAGGTCCACCTTTCCAGGTTCCTTCGGGTGGATCTTCGACCCGGGCCATGCGACCGAGCCTCGCATGGCGGGGGCTGCTCCCGGCCCATCGTGGCTTGGGCGGGGGCGGTCCACCACCGGAAACCCTGTTGATCCGAGCGGGCCTCATGGGCGACATCCCCGGCTGCAGGGGGCGCCGGGGATCCCCCTGGCTGCTGGCGTTCATCCTGGCGGTCTCCGCCCAGACCGCCGGGGCCGTCCCGCGGTACGTCTGCGCCGAGGCCCTGGCGTCCGCCTCGAACCCGGCCGGGACGATCACGGCTCCCCGGGCCAAGGCCGCCGCCTCCACCCCCCTCTCGCAGGTCACCGCCCTGGTGGTCTTCGCCGGCTTCCGGGGTCAGCAACTCGGCGTGCCCTCCTGGGCCGAGTCCCTCTTCGACATGGATCGCCCCGGCAGCGTCAGCCACTTCTACCGGGAGATGTCCTTCGGGAGCCTGACCCTCCGCGGAGTCGTGGCGCCAAGGCGCTACCTCGCCTCGGGCGACGCCGCCAACTACGCGGCGGCCGGTCCCACGGAGATCGGCCGCTACTCGGAGTTCGTGCAGGAGATCCTGCGCCAGGTCGACGACGACCTGGACCTGGCCCGGTTCGACGACGACGGGCCCGACGGGCGGCCGGATTCCGGCGACGACGATGGAGAGGTCGACCTGATCGTCATCCTCACCCCTTCCCTGCCGCGCAACTTCGTGCTCGGGGGCGCCACCGGGGTCGGCGATCTGGGGCTCCGCGAAGCCGTGGTCACCTCCGATCCCGGCGCCGACGGCCGGCCGATCGCGTACCGCACCGGCCTCGTCGCCCAGGGCCGCAGCTTCGCCGAGGCGGCCGGCACCGTGGCCCACGAGCTGGGGCACACCCTCTTCGGGCTGGTAGACCTCTACAACGTGGCCTATCTCAGCCGGGAGGAGCCGCGGGACCCGGCCGACGATTCGGCGGGCATCGGCAACTGGGGCCTCATGGGCTGGGGGGCCCTCGGCTGGGGGGGCGATGACGGACCTGTCGGCTTCTCTGCGTGGAGCCGTCTCCGCCTCGGATGGTCCCGGGTCACGGAGGTCGACCAACCGTCGCAGCGGATCGTCCTGCGGGACGTGGCGAGGACGGGAGACCTGGTCCGCATCCCCGCCGGCGGGGAGGAGTACTTCCTCCTCGAGTACCGGACCCGCTCCTCCTGGTACGACCGGGGGGTCCCGGCCGAGGGGCTGCTCATCTGGCACGTCACCGGCAACCGCACCGGCGACGTCTCCAAGGCTCACTGGGTCGTCGACCTGGAGTGCGCCGACGGCCGCTGGCAGGAAGGCGGGTTCCCCGTGGGCCGCACGCCGGACCCGCTCCACGGCGGCGACAACCTCGACTTCTGGGCGGGGGATGGCTCCTACGCCCGGGCCCATGGGGGCAACCTCGGCGACGCCACCGATGTCTTCGGACCCGGCGGGCGCACGGAGTTCACCGCCCACACGAACCCGAGCTCCGCGGACCGGGAGGGCCGGAGCACGTTCAGCGTCACCGGCATCGAGGTGACGGAGAGAGGGCTCGAGGCCCGGGTCGAGATCGAGGGTCCGCGCATCGAGTTCGAAAGCCTGAGGGTGCAGGATGAGACGGGGGACGGCCTGCTCGTGGCCGGCGAGGAAGGGGCGCTGCGTCTCGACCTGGTGAACCGGGGCGGACTTCCGGCCCTTGGGGGGACCCTGTCGCTGGAGCCCCTTGACGATCTGGTGACGGTGACCCCGAACCGCCTGCCCCTGCCCGACCTGCCGCCCGACGAACGCATCCTCGGCGGCGCCCTCGCCGAGCCGCCGCGGCTGCGGGCCTCCACCGACTTCTCCTCCTCCCGGGTGGCCCGGCTGCGTCTGACCGCCGAGGCCGGCGGCGACACCATCGGCCGGCACCAGCTCGAGATCCCCCTGATCAGCGCGCGGCAGGAAGGCCTGCGGTGGCGCCTGCGCGACCCGGGCGGAACCGGCGGCATCGACCCCGGGGCGTTCTTCCATCTCGATCTGGAGCTGCCCTCGACCGCCCCCGCGCTGCTCTCCGGCCTGAAGTGGTACCTGTCCAGCGGGAGCGCCGGTATCCGCAGGGTGTCTGCCGGCACCGTCGAGTTCCGCGCCGATGGCGCCCAGGGCGCCCGGAGTTCCCGCACGCCGGAGTTCCTCGCCCTGAGTGAAGCCGCCGGACGGGAGGTCGACTTCGCCCTGGAGGTGCGCACCCCCTTCCAGGTGTGGACGGACACGGCGACCTTCCAGGTCACCCGGTCCCGCGACCTGACCCCGCCCCGGGTGACCGGCGCACGTGTCTCCCCCGTGGAGGGAGGGTTCAGAGTGCGGGTGCACCGCCGCTGGATCCTCGACGGAAGCCGCATTGCCGGAGCGGCGGCCAGGATCCACTCCCTGCCCGATTCCAGCCTGGCCGCCGAGGTGCCCATGGCCGAGCGGGAGGACGTGTACGAGGCCGAGTGGAAGGGCCCCGTCGCTTCGTACTCCGTCGCCGTCGTCGTCGAGGACGAGCAGGGCAACCTCGGGTTGAGCGCTCCCTTGTCCATCCGGATCGTCGAATCGTCCGAGGTCCCGCCCGGGCATGTGCCGCCCGGAAGTGTGCCGCCCGGGCCTGTACCGGCCGGGGACTGGCGGGTGGCTGGACCGGACACCGTCGTGCAGGCCGCCATGCGCCGGATCCATGCCGGTCCCACGGTCTGGTACGGCCTGACGGACTCGCGGGTCTGGCGCTCCGACGACCGCGGGAGGTCCTGGAAGCCCACGGCCCTCATGCTCTCAGGGGACGCCGGCCCCAGCGTCATCTTCGGCGATCCCGAGGACCCCCGGATCGCCTACGTCATCGAGAACGGGCACTCCTTCGGCACGCGCTTCGGCGGCGCCTCCACCCCCTTCGGCGGCGCCCTGGTCACCCGTGACGGCGGCGGCACCTGGACCCCCGTCCCGGTGCCCGAAGGCGTGTACGCGGCGCACGCCGATCTCCATCTTCCCGGGAGGCTCTACGGCCTGGCGCCGGAGGCGGTATTCCTGAGCGAGGACGGCGGCCGGAGCTGGACGGACTACCCCGTGCCCGACGCCCTGTGGGCCTCTTCCCATCCGGCGGACCCGGACCGGACCTACGCCTGGGCGGCCGACGCCCGGGCCGACTCGAGTCTCTGGAGGGTCGGCCACCTCGGCACCTACCCCGTCGGCGGCTTCCTGGCCTACCCCGATGCCTTTGCCGCGGACCCGTGGACTCCGGGAGGCTTCTACTTCGTCGACGGGAGCACGCTCTACCACAGCCCGGACGAGGGCGGGCCGTGGGAGCTCCGGGGAGCGGTCGGCGGTCACGTCGAGGGGCTGGCCGTCTCCGCATCTGCACCCGGCCTGGTCTACACCCACGGCGTCCACCGCGTGCACCGCAGCGAGGACGGCGGCGCCTCCTGGGACATGACCCCGCCGGAGTACATCGGGATCGGGATCGAGAGCGTGAGCGCCGATGCCACCCACCCATCCGACCTTCTCGTCCAGACCCGGTGGGGGGTGTTCGTCTCGAGAGATCAGGGCCGCACGGCGGGGCCGGTCCGGGTCGAGGCGCCGGCGCCGGCCTGGACGTTGTGGTTCGATGAGGCAGGGCGCCTCGGCATGTCCACCGCGTGGTCGGCGGAACACGGGATGCGGTCCATCGGAATCTACAGGAACGACGGCGCGACCTGGATTTGGGCCGGGCAGACGTCCAGGGCCTGGGCCTGGTCAATGTTCGGCGTGATCGAGGAGGATCCCGCGGTGGAGGGTCTGCTCCTGGCTCACGGCGTGGAGGCCTACCCGGTCTGGGGGGACGGCGCGTTCGACGGCTGGTCCTTCCTGCAGTTCTTCCAGCGGAGCACTACCGGTGGCGCCAGCTGGGAGGCCATGGACATCGGCGACTACTACTACTACCCCCGGGTCCCTCCCCATGCCACGTACATCCCCCACACGCGCAGAGAAGGCGAGTACTTCCTGGCGGGCGCGGGTGTGTGGCGAAGCGAGGACCACGGCGAGAGCTGGGAGAGGATCGGTCCGTTCAGGGATCTCCCGCGCTGGGAACGCGCAAACGCCCTGGCGGGCGGGGCCCTGCTGAGCCCGCGGGACTCGCTGATGGTCGTCTTCGGCGACTCCGTCTGGGTGGGACACACCTCCGGCCGGGACTGGAGGGTGGCCGGCCATCTCGAGGCCGGGGCCTCGGGCCTGGACCTGGCACAGCATCCGCACGAGGCCGGCGTCCTCTACGCGGCCGCTGAGGCGGGGTGCTATGTCTCCGGCGACGGGGGACGGACCTGGCGCCGGGTCCTGGAACCCCGGCGGGGCTCGTGGAGGCAGGCGCGCCTCCGCGGCCATCCGACCGAGGCCGACGCCCTCTACCTGGCCGCCGGCCGCGAGCTGTATCACAGCCCCGACCGCGGAGAGACCTGGCGGCCCCTCGACGGGGGCTATCCGGGGGTCCCCTGGATCAACGACGTGGCCGTCGACCCTCTCGACCCGTCAACCCTCTACGTGGCCACGAGCGCGGGGCTGTTCTCCATGGAGAACCCGTCGACGTCGGTGGCCCTGGATTCCAGTGTGCCGCGCACTTCGGAGCTGATGCCGAGCTATCCCAACCCCTTCAACGCGGGCACGGTCATCCCCTTCCGGCTGGAGGCCCCCGGCCGGGTGAAGATCGACGTCTACAACCTCCTCGGGCAGCGGGTCCGCCGCCTCCTCGACGAGCGGCGCCCCCAGGGTCTGCACAAGGTGCGCTGGACGGGCACCGACGACCGCGGGTCCCCGGTCTCCAGCGGCGTCTACTTCTACCGCCTCACCACGGGTGATCTGGCCGAGACCCGGCGCTGCATGCTGATCCGGTGATGCCGGGGAGGCGGCTGACGCGACCCACCCCGTCCGGCAGGACACTATGGCGTATCCCCTGGCATGCGAGAGAACTCTGTCCGCATGTCAGGCGGGCGGCGGGGGTGGCCGGACCGACCCGGTTGATTGCATCGCAATCACAGCGTGACTTGGGCCGAACAGGACACCCGGAGCATGAGCATGGCGAGCATCACGATCCGCAATCTCGAGGACGACACAAAGACCCGGCTCCGCAAGCGGGCGGCAGAGCGCGGTCGGTCGATGGAGGAGGAAGCGCGGCTGATCCTGGCCGAGGCGGTCGCCCGCGAGGCCGCGCCCGCGAGGGGCCTGGGAACAGCGCTCCACGAACTGTTCAAGCCCTTCGGGGGAGAGGAACTGGAACTGCCGCCGCGCGAACCGATGCGGGAACCACCGCGCTTCAACCCGGGTGACGGCGATGGTCGTGCTTGATACCATGTCGTCTCCGAGTTGATGCAGGGCGAACCGAGCTCGCAGGTCCTGGCCTGGATTGACAACCGGCCGACGCGGGAGCTCTTCGTGACGGCGGTGACCGAAGCGGAAGTCCGCACGGGCATCGCGTTTCTGCCCGAGGGTGCCCGTCGCCGGGGGCTCGCTGAGGCTGCGGAGCGCGCCTTCGGCGGTCTGTTCGCCGGACGCGTCCTGCCCTTCGATCGTGCCGCGGCCCTCGCCTACGCGGATATCGCAGCGGCCCGGCGCGCCAGCGGGCGCCCGCTCTCACAGACCGATGGCCAGATCGCCGCCATCGCCCGGTCCCGAGCCATGACGGTGGCGACACGGAATGTTCGGGACTTCTCGGGGACGGGGATCGAGGTGATCGACCCCTGGGCCGAGGCATGAAGCGAGGGAGTCTCCGCGGCGCTGCATGATCCGCTGAGCCTGCCACCTCTCACCACAGAACCGCCGCCGCCGCGCCGGCAAAGCCCAGGCAGGTCGCCGCGACGAAGACGCAGGCCCGGGGCAGGTCGCCGGGGCGCCCGCCCTCCGGGTCCCCGGGCAGCCCCAGCCAGAGGTCGGTGATCCGTTCGCCCCCCTGCCAGATCGGTCCGGCCAGACGGCACTGCAGGGCCCCCGCCGCGGCGGCCTCGCTCCAGCCGGCGTTGGGGCCGGGCACGAGCCCGTGCTGGCGCCAGCCGACGGAGAGGGCCTTGCGGGCCGAGCACCCGGGCAGCACCAGGGCGACCAGGGCCATCAGCCCCCAGGTGAGCCGGGCCGGGAGGTAGTTGAGGAGGTCGTCCAGGCGGGCGCCGCACCAGCCGAAGCGGAGGTAGCGGGGGCTCCGGTTGCCGACCATCGAGTCCATGGTGCTGACCACCTTGAACAGGACCACCCCCGGCAGGCCCAGCAGGGCGTACCAGAAGATGGGGGAGACGAAGCCGTCCACCGCGTTCTCGGCGAGGCTCTCCATGCCCGCCCGGCGGCAGCCGGCGGCGTCCATGGGCGCCGTGTCGCGGGCCACCAGCCGGGCGGCCGCCTGCCGGGCCCCGGCGAGGTCCCCGCCGGTCGCGGCCCGGTCGATGGCCATACCGTGCTTCAGGAGATCGCGCAGGGCGAGCAGGCTGTAGAGCAGGAAGAGGTGAAGGAGCTGGGCGAGAGCAGGGGATAGGCGTCCCAGGCCCCAGGCCGTGCCGGCCACCAGCCCGACGCACAGGGCGCCCAGGACGGCGAAGAGCAGACAGCCGCCGCCGTGGCCGTCGAGCCCCAGGCGGCGCAGGGCCGCCTCGATCCCCGACAGGGCGCCGCCGGCCAGCCGCACGGGGTGGAGGCGGTAGACGGGGTCGCCGATCAGCCCGTCCAGGGCGACGGCGGCCAGCAGCAGCAGGGGATCCGGCGCCAGGCCCTCTATTCCCACTTGAGCCGCCAGCCCAGGGCCACGGCGTCGGCCACCGCCCCCATGGGCTCGTCCGTGTCGGCGTCGAGCTGCCGCCAGCAGTCCTGCCAGGAATCCGGACGGGCCGCCAGGCAGGAGGCCAGGACCGCCGCCTGCTGGCGCAGGGCCGGGGCCGCCTGGTCCGGGGGCAGCCCGCCGTATCGCACCCGGTCCCGGACGGCGGCGAAGGCGTAGGCCGCGGCCACGGCCCCGGGCTCGCGCAGGACCGCCTCCCGGTTCTGATCCAGCAGGAGGAAGGCCTCCTCGTCGAGCCGCTCCCGCAGCGCCTCCATGAGGCGGGTCTCGTCGAGGCCGAAGCGCCGCAGGGCGTAGGGGATGCTGCGGGTGAAGGAAGGCTCGAGGCCGTTCTGCCAGCGCAGGGACTCCCGGGTCGCCCGCAGCACGGCGCGGCCGATCAGCTCGCCGAGCCGGGCGTGGTGGCCGGTGTTGGCCTTGGGTCTGCGGTCGTCGAGGGGTGCGGCGACGGCGTACTGGTCGGTGCCCGTGCCGGTGGCCAAGCCGTCCGAGGAGCGGCTGGAGACGGCCAGCTCCTGCAGGGCCGCGGACTTGGCCTCGGTGAGGGTGATGGCGGCCCGGGCCAGGGCCGCCGGGGTCAGGGGCCAGCCGACCAGCAGCAGCACGTTGATCGTGCCGGCCTGGGGATCGACCTCGCGCCAGCCGTCCTCGCCTTCGTGCCAGCGGGCGGGGTCGCCGGCGCGCCCGGCGTTCCCTTCCACGCCCGCGGTGACCACGGCTCTCACCTTGACGCCGGCGAACTCCTCGCTGGCCTCGGCGGCGCAGTTCATGTTGGCGGCGGTCCCCATGAGCCCCACAACATCGGGGTCGAGGCCGAGCTCGTCGCAGACGGCGCGGTGGTACCCGTCTTCGCCGAGTTGCCTCAACTGCAGGAAGCGGGCCTGGTGGCCCCGGCCTTCGCAGCTCTGGTGGTTGACCAGGTAGCGCAGGTCCTCGCGCTGGCCGCCGCCGGCGGCGGAGGTGCACAGGACCCGGTGCGGTTGCAGCAGCTCGACGATCAGGAAGCGGCCCCGCCGGCGGACGGCATACCCCTCTTCCGCGGCCAGGGTCTCGTCCGCGCTCATGAACCGGCCTCCAGGCGCTCCCATCCCCGGTGCTCGCGGGCGCCCTCGAACTCGCCGGGATGGAGGATCTCGGCGACGATCTCCGCCGACTCCACCAGGCGGGGCCCGGGGCGGTTGAAGAACTGGTTGCCGTCGGTGAGGAAGACCCGGCCCTCGCGCACGGCCCGCAGCCGGGGCCACGCCGGCTGCCGGGTGAGGGCCGGCAGCTCCCGCCGCGAGCGGGGGATGTCGAAGCCGCAGGGCATGAGCAGGACGACGTCGGGCTGCGCCTCCTCCAGGGCCTCCCAGGACAGCCACGGGGAGTGGGCCCCCGCCTCGCCGAAGAGGCAGCGGCCGCCGGCGGCTTCCACCAGCTCGGGGATCCAGTTGCCGGCGGCCATGAGCGGCTCGAACCACTCGATGCAGGCGACGCTCGGGCGCCCGGGGATCGACGCGGTGCGGGCGGCGAGGCGGTCACGCCGCTCGCGCAGCCCGGCCACCAGGGCGCGGCCCCGATCCTCCACCTCCAGGGCCGCGGCGACCCGCCCGATGTCGGCCCAGAGATCCTCCAGGCGGTTGGGCTCCAGCGACAGGATCGACGGCCGCGAGCGCACCAGCCGGCAGGCCGCCTCCTCCACCTCCTTCAGGCTGACGGCGCAGACCTCGCACTGGGACTGGGTCACCAGCCAGTCCGGGGCCAACTCGTCGAGGAGGTCCGCGTCCACCCGGTAGACCGAGGCGGCCTCCTGCAGGATCGCCTTGACCCGCTGGTCGACCTGGTACGAGGTGCCGTCCGGGTCGAACTTGGGGGCCGTGCAGGCGGGCAGCTCCTCGACGCCTGGAGGATGGTCGCACTCGTGGGAGCGGCCCACGAGCAGGTCGCGGCAGCCGAGGGCGCAGACGATCTCGGTGCTGCTCGGCAGGAGGGAGACGACGCGCATGCCGGACTCCGTCAGGGGGCCGGTTCCGCCGGGGGGTCCCGCAGGAGGCCCACCAGCTCGTAGAGGCTGCCGCAGAGACGCTGTCCCGCCGCGGTGTGGAGGTGCCAGGCGGGGCCGTCTTCGCCGCGGACGATCTCCACCCGAGGAGGCGTCTGCCGCCCGGCGTCGACGCGGAAGCCGGCCCGCTCCAGGGCCCGGGCCGTCCACAGGGCCCGGAGCCCGTCTCCGGCGAGGCCCACCTCCTCACCCGGCTCCCGGGACATCCGGAAGGAGCCGCTGCCGGGGTCGAAGTCCCCGAAGGTGCGCTGGAAGGCCCCGTTCAGCACCAGGTCCTCCGGCGCCCCGGTGTGCAGGGGTCCGCCCGGGGGCAGCAGCCACAGGCGGTCGGCGCTGCGCAGGGCCAGCTCCAGGTCGTGGGTGGAGAGCAGCACGGCGCGGTCCTCCTCGCCGGCCAGGCGCCGCAGGAGCTGCACGATCTCGACCCGCCTCGGCAGGTCGAGGAAGGCCGTGGGCTCGTCGAGGAGGAGCACCGCCGGCTCCTGGGCCAGGGCCCGGGCGATGGTCACCTTCTGACGCTCGCCGTCGCTCAGCTCCCCGGCGCTGCGCGCCGCCAGCTCCCGGGCGCCCACCGCCTCCATGGCCCAGCGCACCACCTCCTCGTCGTGCGGCGACAGGCGGCCGTCCCAGCGGGTGTAGGGATGGCGCCCGAGGGCCGCCAGGGCGTAGGCCGACAGGTTGCCCGTGTCCACCCGCTCGGTGAGGACCAGGCCCAGGTGGCGCGCCCGTTCGCCCTCGGCCAGGGCGTGCAGGTCTTGCCCCTGGAGCAGCACCTGCCCCGCCAGCGGCCTCTGCAGGCCCGCCAGGGTGCGCACGAGGGTGGACTTGCCGGCGCCGTTGGGCCCCAGCAGGCAGACCAGTTCCCCGGCGTGCAGCTCCACCCCGAGGTCGGCGGCCACCTCGACCCGGGGCCGCCGCCGGGGCGCGTAGCCGATGCCCAGACCGCGGGCCTGCAGGATGGGGGCGGCCACGGCGTTCAGGCGGCGAAGGCCTGCCGCAGGGTGCGGCGGCGCAGGATGATCCAGGTGACCACCGGGGCGCCGATGAGGGCGGTCACCGCGTTGAGGGGCAGGGTGGCCTCGCTGCCGGGAAGGCGGGCCACCAGGTCGGCGCCGAGGGCCAGCATCCCGCCCAGCAGCAGCGCGGCCGGCAGCAGCACCCGGTGGTCGGAGGTGTTGAAGAGGGCGCGGCACAGGTGGGGCACCGCCACCCCCAGGAAGCCGATGGGGCCGCAGTAGGCGGTGACCGCCCCGGCCAGCAGGGCGGCGCTGGCGATGATCCACAGCCGCGCCCGGCGCGCGTCCAGGCCCATGCTGCGGGCATAGGTCTCGCCGAGGAGGAGGGCGTTGAGGGGCTTCACCAGCAGGCCGGCGATCGCCAGCCCGGCGAGCACCACCGGCGCCAGCACGGCGAGCTGGCCCCAGGTGACGGCGCCGAAGCTGCCGAAGGTCCACAGCACGTAGGTCTGCACCTGCTCGGGGATGCTGAAGTAGAGGAGGACGCTCACCAGGGCGGCGGTGAGGTAGCCGAACATGAGGCCGAGGATGAGCAGGGTCATGGCGTGCTCCACGCGCCGCCCCACCAGCATCACCAGGCCGAGGACCAGGGCCGCCCCGGCCACGGCGGCGGCCACTACCCCGGCCTGGCCCAGGTACCCGAGGCCGGCCAGCAGCCCGGATCCGGTGACGCCCGTGCCCAGGACGACCAGGGCCACCCCGAGGCTGGCGCCGGCGCTGATGCCGAGGATGAAGGGGTCGGCCAGGGGGTTGCGGAAGAGGGTCTGCATCTGCAGGCCGCCGGCGCTCAGGGCGGCTCCGGCCAGGACCGCCGTGAGGGCCCGGGGCAGGCGGATGGCGTGGACGATGTGGGTCCAGCTCTCCTTCTGGCCGCTCCCGTCCCAGAGGATGGCGATCACCGCGTCGAGGGGGATGGAGACCGACCCGAAGCCGAGGCTGAGGGCCAGCAGGCCGAGAAGGGCCGCCGCCAGGGCCGGGAAGAGCCCCCGGCGGGCGCCCAGGCGGGGCCAGGGAGGGCTGTCGGCCGCGGCGTCGGAAGAGGCGGGCACGGGTCGGTTCAGAGCCGTGCCGACGGCCGGACTTCTAGTGGAAATTGAACACTCACGTCCTATTGTAACCCTTTGTGCACGACGATAACGGTTTTGGGTGGCGAAACCCCGCGACTACGAAATTATTGATAATGGAATGTCCAAGGCTTACTCTAATCCCGTTTCCACGGACATAAGCGTTTTCGGATGGAGATTCTCGTGGGTAAGGAAAAATGGAACCCGATCGGCCAGGCATGGCTGAGGAGTGAGCTGAACCTGCCAGTCCCCGAGCCGGCGGTAGAGAGCTACGTCGGAGCAGGAGCGCGGCGGACCGAGGTGCGAGGCTTGCGAATCGTGGAGCGGTATCCGCGACAGTACGCCACGGACGGCTCCATCGCGGCCCATCTCCGTTTCGCCCTGCGCCATGAGCCCGTCGATCTCGGGGTGCTGGTCGCCGCCCTCCAGGCTGTCGAGCCGGCCGAGCTGGAGGCCTGGGCAAGGAGGGAACCCACGGGCGCCTTCAGCCGGCGCGCCTGGTTCTTCTACGAGACCTTCACCGGCCGGACCCTGGACCTGGAGGACGTCCGCGCCGGCAACTACGTCATGGCCCTCGATCCCGCCAGGCACATCGTCTCCGAACGCCGCAATTCCCCGCGCCACCGCGTGGCCGACAACCTTCTCGGAGGTCCCGGTCTCTGCCCCACGGTCCGCCGCACGCCGAGGCTGACGGAGCAGATCGGCATGCAGGTGGGCGGGGAGGGGCGCGCGCTCGTCGAAAGCTGCGACCCGGTCATCCTCGCCCGGGCCGTCAACTACCTCTACACCAAGGAGACGCGCTCCTCCTTCGCCATCGAAGGAGAGACCCCGGGCGCCGGGCGCACCGAGCGCTTCGTCGCCGCGCTCAAGGGGGCGGCGGACTTCGATCCGGCCGACGTGGACGCCCTGGTTCGCCTGCAGGGGGCGATCGTCGACCCCCGGTACGCGGCCAGCGGCTGGCGCGGCCTCCAGAACTTTGTCGGCTCGACCGCGGGGGAGTACCGCGAGGAGGTGCACTTCATCTGCCCGCGCCCCGAAGACCTGGCCGACCTCATGCAGGCCTGGACGAGACTGACCCGGCGCGTTGTCGAGGGCGGGGTCGAGCCCGTGGCGGCGGCCGCGGTCTGCGCCTTCGCCTTCGTCTTCATCCACCCCTTCGAGGACGGGAACGGCCGAATCCACCGTTTCCTGGTACATCACGTTCTCGCCAGGCGGGGGTACAGTCCGCCCGGGGTCGTCTTTCCCGTCTCCGCGGCCATTCTCCGCGATCAGCGCAGCTACGAAGAGGTGCTCGACACCTTCTCGCGGCCGATTCTCGAATTCATCCAGTGGGACTGGACGGCAGGGCGGGAAATCGCCGTCGGCAACGAGACGGCAGATCTCTACCGCTATTTCGACGCCACCGCCTTCGCGGAGTACCTGTACGACCGCGTGGCCGACACGGTCCGGCGCGATCTCAAGGAGGAACTCGAATTCGTCACCGTCTTCGACCGCGCCTTCGAAGCCGTGCGCGAGATCGTCGACATGCCGGATCGCCGGGCTTCCCTGTTCGTGCGCCTCTGCATGCAGAGCGGCCGGCTTTCTGCGGCGAAACGGAAGCGGTTCCCCGAGCTGGACGACGCGGAGATTGCCGCCATGGAAGCGGCGGTCCGGGACGCGGCGGAAGACGGGACCTGACGCTGAGGGGCCATGGGGAGCGTCGGCCGCGGCAACGGACGGGGCGGGCCCGGGTCTCACTCCAGCCTCCGGTAGAAGTGCAGGCCGTGGTCGGGCAGGAGGTCGGGGTGCAGGATGCGGATGAAGTCGGCCAGGACCAGGTCGGGCTCGGAGATGCCCCTCTCCCAGAAGTCGTTGCCGCCGTGCTCGTTGAGCCGGGCGTTGGCGTTGTAGACCCCGCCCCTGTCGAAGGCGGCGAAGGCGGCGTAGCGCTCGTCGGCCGCGCGAACGTCGGCCAGGGAGAGCCACTCGTTGCGCATGGTCAGCCAGAAGTCGGCGGCGTGGGCCTTCTCGTAGACCGCCTCGAAGTCGAGGGGCAGGCTCTCCCGGGAGTCGTTCCCGGCCCACAGGTAGCGGCCCCCGGCGTCGGCGATGAGCTGCGCCGGGTAGCTGCGGCCGCCGGCCACGTGCCAGGTGTCGCGCCAGAGGGAGCCGCCGAAGACGGAGGGGCGCTCGTCGGCGGGTACGTCCCGCACCAGTTCAGCGTAGCCCCCGTACCGGGTCTCGATCTCGGCGAAGCGCTCCTCGGCCAGAGCCTCGGCGTTGAAGAAGGCGGCGGTGAACTTCAGCCACTCGCTGCGGCCCAGAAGGGAGGGCTCGGTGTATTCGGCGTTGATCGCCACGGCCACACCGGCCTGCTCCAGCACCGGGTGGGCGTTGTACGGGGACCGGGCCGAGGCCGCGGTCATGACCAGGTCGGTCTCCAACTCCAGCACCACCTCGAGATTCACCCCGGCGCCGTGGCCGATCTCGGAGACCCGGCCGGCCTCGAAGCGTTCGCGGACGCCGGGCGAGTGCACCATCTCGATGTCGCTGACGGCCACCAGGCTCTCCAGGAGGTCCAGCAGCTCGAGGTGGGGCAGCTGCGTCGTGGAGAGGGCCGCGAACCGCCGGACGGGTATGGCGATCCTCCGGGCGCCCTCATGCCCCCCGGGGTCGGGAGTGCCGCACTGCACCAGCAGGTAGCGCACGGGCTCGTCGGCGCCGGGCCAGGGGGAGTGCACGGTGACCAGCTTGTAGTGGCCGAAGTACTCGATGGAGAAGCTCTCGGCGTGGAGCAGGTTCGCCTTGTGGGGGAAGTAGTCCGCCTCCGGGTCCCAGGTCTCGACGCACTCCGCCCGCCCCGGCGCCGGGGCGGCGAGGAGGATCCAGGCCCAGAGACATGCCCTACGCATCCTCCCGCTCCCCGGCGGCGCCCGCCCCCGGCTCCCACAGGACGTCCGCCTCGCCGCCGTCGTTGGCGGCGCGGGCCATGGCGAAGAGCAGGTCGGAGAGCCGGTTGAGATAACGCAGGGCCGGCTCTCCCACCGGCTCCTGGTCCGCAAGCTGCCAGGCGGCGCGCTCGGCCCTCCGGCAGACCGTCCGCGCCAGGTGGAGCCACGCCGCCGCCGGCCGTCCCCCGGGCAGGACGAAGCTGCGCAGGGGAGCCAGATCGCGGGTGAGCTCGTCGATCTGGCTCTCCAGGTAGAGGACCTGGTCCGGCTGCAGGCGCAGGCGCTCCTCCTCCCCTTCGGCCTGGGGCACGCACAGGTCGGCCCCCAGGTCGAAGAGGTCGTTCTGCACCCGGGCGAGGACCTCGTCGGGCCCGGCGCCGTTGCACCGGGCCAGGCCGATCGCCGCGTTCAGCTCGTCCACGCAGCCGTAGGCGTCGATGCGGGGGCTCGTCTTGGGCACCTGCGACATGTCGCCGAGCCGCGTCAGGCCGCCGTCGCCCGTCTTCGTGTAGAGCTTCGATAGAGTTACCATGGCGGTCCTTCCTCCCTCTACTTGATCAGCATCACCTTGCCCGCCGCCTGGCGGCCGCCGGCGCGCAGGTGCACCAGGTAGGCGCCGTTGCCCACCGGCTCCCCGGCGTCGTCGCGGCCGTCCCAGCTCCAGACGTGCCGCCCGGCCGCCGCCGGACCGACGGCCAGGGTGCGGACGGTGCGGCCCAGCAGGTCGCGGACGGTCAGTTCCACCGGGGTGTCGGCCAGGCTGAGGGCAAAGGGGATGTGCACGGAGGCGTTGAACGGATTGGGCCAGGCCGCCTCGAGAGCGAACCCCTGCGGCCGGCCGCTGCCGGCGACCTCCTCCACGGCCGTGGGAGCCGCGTCGCTGAGGACGACGACGTGCATCGGCGGCAGGCCGGTGCTGACGGGGCCGCCCAGGAAGGCGCCGGTGGCCGCGTCGTAGAGCTTGAGCCCGGCGGCGTCCGGGTCGTCCCAGCTGCCGCGGTCGGCGACGATCAGGCGGCCTCCGTCCACGGCCAGGTTGGGGACGAAGCCGCCGCTGATGCTCTCCAGGGGCTCGCCCACGGAGCCGCTGTCGAGATCGAAGGGCCGCACGCTGTTGGCGAAGTTCTCGTCCGCCACCACCGCATAGCCGCGCTTCCCGTCGACGAGGACCATGGAGGTGATGTCGCCGCCCAGATCCTCCTCGCTCACGGCCAGGCCGAGGCTGCGGCCGGCGGCCGTGTCGACGATCTCCACCCCTCCGGAGCGGTCGCCGAAGTTGACCACCACCCCCACGGCGATGCGGTCGCCGGCGACGGCTAGGCTGTTGGGATTGGCGGCGCTCAGGCCAATGCCCTGCACCCCTTCGGTGTCCGGGTCCATGTCCACGAGGGTGTCGGTGGCCAGGTCGACGACGATGAGGTAGCTCACGTCCACCGGACCCCAGCCGCCGTTGCGGTCGAGGCGCTGGCAGCTCAGGTAGAGGCGTCCGCCGACGCGGGCGATCTGCGACACCTCGGGCAGGCCGTCGCCGTCGGCGAAGGCGCCCAGGTCGATCTCCCCGAGCTGCGCCCCGTCCCGGGGATCGACGATCAGCAGGGAGGCCGTCTCGTAGAGCGTCACGTAGGCCTTGGCGGGCGCCACGACCTCGATGTCGTGAGGGTTGGAGCCGTTGCCCACCGAGAACTGGGTCAGGGGCGAGCGCAGGTCGGTCTCGTCCAGAACCAGGATGTTGTCCTGGCCCAGGCGGTTGACGACGTAGACGCGGCCGTCGTGGTAGTGCCCCACGGCGTCGGAGTGCACGCCCAGCAGGTTGACCTCGGCCTCGGCGGCGCCGGGAGCCAGGAAGGCGGTGCTGCCGGTGGAGAAGTCGGTGGTGATGACGAAGAGACCGCTCTGCGCCGACGACGGGACCGCCGTCAGCAGGAGAGCGGCGGCGGCGAGGGAAAACCGATACACGAAGGTCCTGCCTTTCGGGTTAGGGGTTCGTGGCATAGTGCATGGAGAGTCCGTAGAACCGGCCCGGGAGCGGATAGCCCCACAGGTCGGCCACCCGGTCGTCCGTCAGGTTGCGCAGCTCCCACGAGAGGGAGAGGCCCTGCGCCAGCGGCAGGCTGCCTCCGAGGTTGTAGAGGGCGCGCACGGGCACGGCCCGCAGGTTGGCGCGGTCGAGGAAGTGGCGGCTCTCGCGGCTGACCTCGCCGTGGAGCCCGACCCCGCCCAGGTCGAGGGAGGCGCGCCCGTGGAGCCGGTGGCGCGGCGCGTTGGGCAGGTCGTTGCCGCGCTCGAAGGAGAAGGGGGTGCGGTTCTCGGCGCGCTGGTACGCGTAGTGGCCGCGGACCGACAGCCACGGCCGCAACCGCGCCTGGAGCCGCGTCTCGACGCCGCGCAGCAGGGCCCGCCCCAGGTTGTGGGGCCGGGAGACGCGCTGCGAGTTCTGCACGAAGCGGATCAGGTCGTCGACGCGGTTGCGGTAGTACACGGCCTCGGCCAGCTCCAGGCCCGCGCCGTCCCCCCGGCGGCGGTAGACCAGGCCCAGGTCGCGGTTGCGCCCCTCCTCGCTGACGAGGCGGGTGTTGCCGATCACGGCGCCGCGGTCGCCGAAGAGCTCGAAGAAGCTCGGGGCCCGCCGGTAGCGGCCGCCGTGGGCCTTGAGGGCCAGGCCGCCGCCGAGGTCCAGCTTCCCCCCCAGGCGCCAGCCCCACAGGAGCTCGCGGTTCTCGCGGCTCGGCAGCACGTCGCTGGGGGCGAAGCTCTTGCGGTCGAAGAAGCGGTCGTCCAGCCCCTCGGCCTGGGTGCCGGCGTTGAGGGTCAGCCGCGCCCCGAGGGGCACCTCCACCTCGGTGCCGGCGGCCAGGGCCCGCCGGCGGCTGCGCAGGAGCCGGCTCTCGGACCGCAGCAGGTCGTCGGGTGAGAAGCTCTCGCCCCGGGCCGCGGCGAAGGCGGTGACCAGGGAGTGTCCGGGCAGGAGGACGTTCACCTCGCCCCGCAGGCCCAGGCTCCGGGTGAGGTTGCGGTCGTGCTGGCGGCCGACGCCCACCTCCCCGAGGCGGTCCCGGTACTCGTCGCGCGTCAGGGAGTGGTGGGCCTGCAGCCGGTAGCCGGCGCTGCGGGGGCCCAGGGCCCCGAAGAGGGAAGCCTCGGCGATGTGCCGCCAGGTGTCGTAGCGGGTGTGCAGGGACTGGTTGCTGCCGAGGCCGGGAATGCCCTTGCGGATCAGGTCCAGGGTGTTGTGGACCTGCAGGCGGCCGGCCCCCAGGTTGCGCCCGACCTTGGCCAGGGCCCGCAGGCCGCGGAAGTCGCTGTTGAGCCGCCGCGCCCAGCCGTCGTCGCCGGCGTTGTACTCGGTGCCGTTGTCGTCGAGAAAGCGGAAGTCGTTGCGGCTGGCGCTGTAGTCGACCAGGCCCAGGTACTCCCACTCCCTCCAGGGGCCGCCGACGGACGCCCCGACCTGGCGGGTGCCGAAGGAGCCGCTGGCCGTGCGCATCCGGGTGCGGGCCTCGCTGCCCAAGGGGCGGGTGCGCAGGTGGACGACGCCGCCGAGGCTGTTGCCGCCGAAGCGGGCCGGCACCGCCCCCCGGTAGATCTCGACGCTGCTCAGGCCGCCGATGGGCAGGCCGCCCAGGTCGACGCCGCCGCCCGAGGCCCGGTTGAGGGGCACCCCGTCGAGGAAGACCTGCACCTGCTCCGAGGTGGAGCCGCGGATGGAGAGGGTGCTGAAGCTGCCGAGCCCGCCGTAGCGGCGCACGTTGACGCCGGTGGCGCGGTCGAGGGTCTGGGCCAGGTCAGCCCCGGGGGCGCGCCTGTCGAGGGAGATGGTTTCGACGAAAGCGGCCACCGGCTCGCCCCCGGGGTGGCGCCGGGCGCGGACCACCATCTCGTCCATGAGCAGGGGGAGTGGATCCAGGCGCCACTCGACGGAGGCGAGGCCGTCGCCGGTCCGCAGGCGGGCCCGGTGCGGCCGGTAGCCCAGCCGCTGCACGCTCACGTCCCAGGCGCCGGCCGGCAGGTCCTTGAGGCGGAAAGCGCCGGCCGTGTCGCTACGGGCGGAACGGACCGCGCCGGAGGGGGAGCGCAGGGTCAGGAGGGCGCCGGCCACGGGCTCCCCCGCGTCAGCGTCGAAGAGCCGGCCTTCGAGGACGCCGGCCTCCAGAGGCGGGGGCTGCAGGGCCAGGACGCCCAGGAGGGAAATCAAAAAACCCGCCCTCGTTCGAGAGCGGGTCGGGGCGCCGTGTCCGGGCACCGGTGACCACCTTTCTACCGAAGGAGTCGTTCACCTCGGTCGCAGGCAGGTCTCCTGGCTTTCCGGTGTGCGCCTTCCGGCTCCTTCCCGATCCGCGTGGGGATCAGTGGCTGATGCCGGGGACGCGACGGCGGTTGCGCCGTCTACCGGTCACAGTGGCGGGACCGCGGCAGATTCTCACTGCCTTCCCTATTCTTCCGCCGCCCGGGGAGGCGGCGGACACCTGCGCCGTTATGTCGGCGGGGAGTGTAGGGAGGGTGGCCGGATTTGTCAAAGGCTTTTCCGGGGCGGTTCATTCCGGTGCTCTTCGCGCCTCAGAGGATCCGTTGAGAGACGATCCGCAGGAGGGTTCCCCATGAGGAAGCAAGCCCTTGTTCTTGCAGGCCTGATCATCGTGGGCCCTGCAACAGACGTCTCCGCGTCGTCTCCCTGTACCAACGGCATCGTCATCCCGGAACCAGAGAACCACCCCGCCCTGGTGAATGACTGCGAGGCTCTGTTGGCTGTACGGGATCAGCTCAACCTTCAGATCACCTTCAACGGCAGGGGCGCAGAGGACTCATGGACCGTGGACAACCCGGTTGTCGAGTGGCTCGGCGTCGGTGTTGAGGAGTATCGAGTAAGGAAACTGGAGCTCCACTCGGCGTACCACAACCATAAAGTGACCTTGCAGGGCCACCTTCCATCAGAGTTGGGCAGATTGACTGCACTTACAGACTTGGTGCTGGCGCACGGCCAGCTGGAAGGTGAAATCCCGTCCGAGTTGGCTAACCTGACCAATCTTCGCAATCTGGCCCTGTACGGACGGCTGACGGGTCCTGTTCCTGCCGAGCTGGGGGAGTTGACCCAGTTGATGTATCTGGGCCTTGGCGGGGACCTGACGGTCAAGAGCAACAATCTGACGGGTCCCCTTCTGACGGGTCCTATTCCTCCGGAGCTAGGAAAGCTGACTCAGCTGGTGGGCTTGAGTATCTCAGGAACCAACCTGACGGGCCAGATACCCCCCTCACTATTCAACCTGAGGCAGCTGGAGCGGTTGCACCTCAATGACAACAGTCTGACGGGCCCAATACCGCCCGAATTGTTCAGTAACCTGAGGAGTCTTGTCGAACTGAACCTTGGCAATTGGAACGAGCAGGGCAATAGCTGGACAGGGCCGATTCCACCTGAAATCGGCAGGCTGCACCAACTGGGAAGCCTGCGTATCCAGAACGCTGGCTTGACAGGATCGATTCCTTCCGAGATAGGCGATCTCTCCAATCTCGGCTTCCTGTTTCTCGACCACAACGAACTATCGGGACCCATCCCTCCAGAGTTGGGCCGTTTGCGCGGATTGTCGGACTTGTACCTAACTGGCAATCAGTTGTCGGGCCCAATCCCCCCGGAGTTGGGCAATTTGAGCGGACTGAAGAGCCTGTATCTCAACGACAATCAGCTTACGGGGTCGATTCCACCTGAGTTGGGACAACTGGGTGAGCTCTGGACGTTGGATCTGAGCAACAACTCACTAACCGGCCGCATTCCGCCAGAACTGGGAAATCTGTCGAACCTGGGGTGGCTCATCCTGCTCGAAAACGACATCATCGGTCCCCTTCCACGAGAGTTGGGCCAACTGGGCAACCTCCGTCGACTCCTGCTTGACCCCGATGTGTTGGTGGGGTGCATTCCTGCGGGGCTGTCCCGGCTGTTCGATGGTCCGATCTGCCCTGAAATCGCCAATCCGTGCGAGAACGGGATTGCCGTGGACAATCCGGAGGACAACCCGGAGTTGGTAGGGGATTGCAGGACGCTCTTGGCGCTGCGGGAGATCCTGGGTGGTGACTACCGTTTGAACTGGACGGGGGACAAACACATCAGATGGTGGGAGGGTGTCTACCTCAAGGACTCCCAGGTAGAGAGACTGTTGCTGTATGACGAGCCACTGAATGGAGTCATTCCGCCGGAACTTGGTCAATTGACTGCGCTTAGAGAGCTGAGAATCGGGATGACTCGCCTTACAGGGATCATCCCACCGGAGTTGGGGAAACTCACCACACTCGAGGTCTTGAATATCCATGAGAACCCTCTGGCCGGCCCCATTCCTCCCGAGCTGGGTGAAGCCGCAAGCCTGAAGAGCCTAAGGCTTCACTCCAACAATCTGACTGGACAGATTCCTCCTGAGTTGGGACAACTGCCCGAACTCGTCGTTCTCGACCTCTCTTCCAACCATCTGACCGGTCCGATTCCGCCCGAACTGGACGGGATCCCAAACCTGAGGAGGCTCAGGCTTCCATCCAACAGTCTGACTGGACCAATTCCGCCCGAACTGGGCAACCTGAAGAGCCTCGTGGAGTTGGATCTGAGATCAAACCGGCTGGCCGGCCCGATACCTCCCGAGCTGGGCAAGATGACGAATCTCAGGGAGCTGTTCCTCCATGACAATGAACTGACGGGGTCCATTCCTCCGGAACTCGCGCAACTCACCAACCTGGAGAGTCTGACTCTGTCTCGCAATAGGCTGATGGGGTCCATTCCTCCGGAGTTTGCTCAACTCTCGAATCTGACAGGCTTCTCTTTCTCCGGCCAGGGGATCGACGAGTGCTTGCCTCCGGAGCTGGCAGTGCTCGATGCCGCTGTCCGGGTCCCCATCTGTGGGACATCTATCGAGGATATCGATGGATTGCCGTTGGTCACGGATCTGGCGCCCAACCACCCGAATCCCTTCAACGCAGGCACTCGGATCACCTATTCGCTCGCGGACGGCGGACCTGTGCGGATGGCGATCTACAGTGTCCTGGGCCAACGGATTCGCACGCTGGTGGATGGAGTGCAATCCGCTGGCTTCTACCAGGTCTCGTGGGACGGGCGCGACAGCCGGGGCCAGCCCTCGGGGAGCGGCAACTACCTCTGCCGACTCACCACCTCCGAAGAGACCATCACGCGGAAGCTCACCCTTCTCCGCTGAAGTCCCGGCGCGTCATCCATCTTCCCCGCCGGTGAGCCAGTCCGGGTCCAGCCGCTCCAGCACCAGGCCCCGCTCCCCCTCGTAGAGGCACAGGATCATCCCGCCGGCCACGGCCAGATCCGAGTAGGCGGCGCGGCCCTCGGCGATCACCCGGGAGACCGGCCAGCTCCGGCACTCGTCCAAGCTCATCCGCAGGGTGAGGCGACGCCGCTCCCCCGGATCCGAGGGATGGGCCAGCAGGACGCGATCCTTCGACAGGCGCACCAGGCTCCCCTGGCAGGAGGGCTCGGGCTGGCCGGGGTCGTACTCCACGCCGGTCCAGGTGTGGCCGCCGTCGCGGCTCCAAGCGCAGGCGCGCTGTTGCCGGCCGCCGCGGCTGCGGGCGTTCAGGTAGACGGCGCCGTCGGCCGTCTCCACCGCGGCGCACTCGTCCGAGGCGTCGCGGGTCAGCATCTCCCCCCGCGTCCAGCTTTGTCCGTGGTCGTCGCTGTAGATGGCGCAGGACGACTGGATCACTCCCCACGAGGGCCGGGGCCGCCAGCGCACGGGGCCCGGGGACTCGTCGCACCAGGACGGCGCCAGCAGCCGGCCGCTGCTCAGCTGGATGCCGTGGCAGGGGCCGGTGCCGACGAAGGCCCACATGGGATCCTTCGCGGTGGCCGTGATCTCCCGGGGCTCCGCCCAGCGGGCGCCGTCGTCGTCGCTGCGGGTGCAGAACACTTCCTGGTTGTTCCTGCAGAACAAGAGCCACACGACGCCGGTGGTCTCGTCGACGATGGGGCAGGGGTTGCCGCAGGTGTGGGTGCCGTCACTGACGGCGATGCGCTGGGATTCCCAGGTGAGGCCGGCGTCGAAGCTGCGGCGCACCAGGATGTCGATCTCGTCGTGGTCGCGGCCGGTGTGGCGGCGGCCCTCGCAGAAGGCGAGGACGGTGCCGGCCGCGGTCGTGACCAGCGCCGGGATTCGGTAGACGAAGTAGCCGTCCCGGCGGTGGACCCAGAGGTCGCTCTCGTGCATCAGATGCCGACCACCATCTCGAAGCGCGAATCGCCTTCGTCCGGGCGGTAGACGTAACGCAGGCCCATGTTCAGCGGGATCTGCAGGGAGAAGGGGTAGAAGTCGGCCGTCAGCTCGGCGCCCGTCGACTGGTAGGTCCGCGCCGGCCGGGCGCCGCGGCGGTAGTCGTAGAACAAGCCGAGCCTGGCGCGCTGGAAGAACACCAGGGCGCCCAGGTTCCAGTCCGGGTAGAGCAGGGGCAGCGCATAGTCGACCGTCCCCTGAAGGAGTCGGCGGTGGAAGCGGTAGCCGTAGCCGCAGACAAATGGCTGCTCGCTGGCGAAGCGGTACGGAAGGCCGTCCGCCGAGCCGGGGTCCTGCCATTCGTATGCGCCCGTCAGATGCAGGCCGTGGTGGGCCGCCAGGCCGGGGAAGCGCAGCCCCAGCCGTCCCGACAGGAGCGTGCCGGCATAGTCGCCCGCCAGGGGCGTGTGGCGCCAGGTCAGCTGCAGGCTCTGACCCCAGGGCGGGGTCAGGTCGCGCGGTGCCGACCGGCGGGACCTCGCGAAGGCCAGCCGGTAGGTCAGCGGCGTGAAGCGTCCGTTGTGGTTCCTCGTGACCACGTCCCTCGCTTCCTGGTTCGCGCTCTCCGTATCGGGCCACCAGAGGTCGTCTCCGGGCCGGTTGAGGTCGTCCCGGCCGGAGATGTCGGTCCACTCTGCCACTGCGCTCAGATGGAGGGAAGAGCGCCAGGGGCCGCGGGAGAGAGTCAGAGGAATCCCGACGCCGGCGCTCAGGCTCTTCTCGCTCCACCTGTCCGTCTCCTCCTTCTGCCTGACCTCGAGGCTGTCGCCTCTCGCTTCCCGCGTTCGGATCACGTAGTCCCCGGTCCGTTCCCCCCAGCGCCCGCCGAGGCTGAGCACCGGGTACCACGCCGCCAGGCTGAACCCGCCGAGGACGCTGAAGGCGTCCTCGTTGCTGTTGTATTCGACCCCCGCGCTCGTGCTGCTGAGACCGAGCAGATCGCTGGAGGTGAGACTGAGCGCGTAGTCCGGCGGCACGGGACTGAAGGCCCAGCTGTGGACGTTGAGCAGGTGGCCCAGCGGCCGGTATTCGCTCACCGGATACACCCGCCGCGGGATATCCGCCAGCACGGGTCCGCCCTGCTCCTGCTCGATCAATGGTTCGAAGTAGCTCACCCGGCGGTCCTCCACCTCCTCGACCGGCGTCCAGGACGCCGGGTCCAGGGGCATGGCGGCGATGCGGTAGCCGTCGACGGTGTATTCCTGGAAGAGGAGCGAGTCGCCCGCCACCGCCGCGTGAGTCGCCGCCAGGGGCCGCGAGGTCACCCGGAACTGCGCGCCGCTCGGCAGGTGGACGGCGTGGATGTTGTCGATGCCCCCGCGGGGTGAGTCGAACAACAGGTAGGAATCCCAGAACACCGGCCAGCCGATGTCGGCGTGGGTGCGGGGCAGCACGATCTCCCCCGGGCCGCTCTCCGCGTCGATGAGCTCGAGCGTGTTGCCGCCCTCGTCCTGCCGCAGAACGGCGATCTGGCGTCCGTCCTCCGACCACGCCGGCGTGCGCCAGAAGACCCCCTCCGGGGAGGGGAAGCGGGCGACCTCGGCGCCGCCGCCGGTCTCCAGCAGCACGAGGTGGCAGCGCCGGTCCGGGCCGAACTCGACGGCGGCGATGCGCGCTCCGTCGGGAGAAGGAGCCGGGGCGAACAGCGTGCCCCTGTGGGTGAGCTGGCGCATGTGGCCGCTGTCGATGTCCAGCACCATCACGTCGGACCAGTCGCGAAAGCCCCAGCGCCGGTCCGGGGTGGGTCGGTTCCAGGCCGCGATGCCGCCGGCCGCGCGGAGGCCGCCGAGGGACTGGTAGAAGCGCACCCGCTCCTCCCGGCCGTCGGGGTGGAGCCGCACCAGGGTCGGTGGATCGGCGAGACCTCTCTTGCCCGCCAGCACGCTGCCGTCGGCCAGCGGTTGCGGGAACCGGTAGTTGGTCCAGACGCCCCGGTCGTCCTGCCCGGCGAGTACTCGTAGCGGCGTCGTGGGCAGGTTCTCCTGCCGGGCCTGCCACAGGCCGGTCAGCTCGTCCATGGCCCGCTCGTAGGTCCGGGCGGCGCTGGCTCCCGTGTGCTGCCTGAGGGCGAAGCTGAAGGACCAGGGGAGGGTGACGGGGAGGAACAGCCCCCAGCGGGTGGTGCTTCCCAGCACCTTGTCCCACACCTCGGCGCCGTGGTGCCGCCGGACGTAGGTGGTCAGATAGTACCCGAGCTGGTAGTGGCCCGGGTACCAGTCGCGGTAAGAGCGGTGATGGGCCTTGTAGTAGGAGTATCGCTTCCCCGACAGGAGCAGGGCCCGGATGTGGAGGCCGAACCGGGGCATGCGCCCGCGCCCGGTCTCGCTCAGGACCGTCTCGATGCCTACCGCGTCCCCCTCCCAGAACCACGGGGGGAAGAGCAGATAGCTGGCCATGGCCTGGCCCAGCTCGCCACCCAGGAGCCACCCCACGCGGACCAGGCCCCGGCGCATGCGGTCGAACTGCACCACGTGGCGCATCTCGTGGACCGCCAGAAGCTGGTACCACTCGCCGCTGAGCCTCCCCGCGTCCTGGGGCGGGGTGCTGAACCACACGCTGCGCCGTGGGGCCAGGGAGACGAAACCGTTGGCCCGGGCCGTCTGGTTGGCCAGCACCACGTCCACCGGCTTCTCCCGCCCTCCGAGGGTTCTGGAGACCGGGCCGTAAATGTGTTCCAGCGTGTTGGCCACCCGCTGCGCCTCGGCGGTGATCTCCGCGGGGAAGATGACCTTGAACCGCTCCGTCCGGATCTGGCGCCAGTCCAGGCCCGGCGGATTCTGCTGCGCCAGGGACGGGCCTGCGATCAGCAGCGAGACGGCGAGGGCTCTCTTCAGCATTCGGGTCGGCTCCTCTGCACTATGGGCTCAACGGGCTCAGGCCGAGGCCCCCGAGTAACGCCTCAGGCCAGCCTGCCAGAACAGCCGCGACAGCACCAGCATCGCCGCGGCCAGGGCCACGGTGCCCGCGAGCCACTCGCCCGGAAGGCGGCCCACCAGGGCCCCGGCCGGCACGGTGACGGCGAAGGCCACGGGCACGACGAAGGTGAGCACCATCCGCATCCACCCCGGGTAGATGGTCACCGGCCACTTGGCCGCCCGGTAGAGGCTGTGGAAGACCATGAGGATGTTGCCGACGCGGACGAACCAGAAGGAGACCGTCGACAGCATGAGCCAGAAGCTGTAGATGATGACGCCCCCCGAGCACAGGGTCAGGGCGAAGACCGCCGCCTCTTCGAGCCCCGTCCGCCGCCCCAGCCAGGCCAGGGCCCCGGCGATCACGGCGGCGCCGACGGCCACGTCCACCAGCCGCCAGACGCGCACCTGGCCGATGCTGACCAGCACCTGGGCCTCCTCCGGCTTGGTGAGGGTGAAGTCCAGGGTGCCCTCGCGCACGTCCTCCACCAGGCGTTCCATACCCGGCTGCACCATCAGGCCCACCAGCCCCGACATGAGAGTCCACACCCCCAGAAGGGCGATCAGCTCGCCCGCCTGCCAGCCGTTCAGATGGTCCGTGTGGCTGTAGACGACGTAGACCGCGAAGAGGGCGGCGCCGAGGTCGATCCCCGTGCGGCCCAGCTGCAACCAGAAATTGGTGCGGTACTGCAGCTCGTTCATCGCCCCGAGGCGGAAGAAAGTGGCCAGCAGACGCAGGGGGGTGCGCACCCTCAGTTCCCCACGGCGCCGTAGCGGGCCGAGGCCCGGCTCCAGCCGAAGTGGATGGCGGCGGCGCCGGCGGTCAGCCAGGCCCCCTGGGCCAGGACTCCGTTCACCGTCTGGTCCGGCGTCAGCCGGCCGAGGATCAGCTCCACGGGGAAGGCGAGCATCCAGCGGAAGGGGGAGTACGAGGCCGCCGCCTCCAGCCAGTCGGGCAGCAGGGACAGGGGGGCCAGGCCGCCCATGAGGACCATGCCGAGTCCCCAGTAGAGGGCGTTCAGGCCCGAGGTGTCGGTGATCCAGAAGGCGAGCAGCCCCAGGGCCCACTCGAAGAGGAAGCGCAGCAGGAAGGCCAGGGCCAGCACCGGCGCGAAGGCCAGCGCCGCCCACAGGGGCGGGTCGAAACGGGGCTCGAAGTACCAGGCCAGCAGCGCTACCGCGGGACCCACCACGGCGAGGGTGAGGACCTTGTAGGCCGCGTTCTGCAGCACGTCCCGGTGCCAGGGGTGCAGGGGCTGCACGAGGATCGGGTTGTAGAACCCGGAGCGCACCCGCCAGCCCATCTCGAACATGTGCCAGGTGAAGGTGACGTGATTGACGAGCATGACGGCGAGGAAGTAGCCGGCCAGGGCGCCCGAGTCGAAGTCGCCCACCCGGCCTCCCTTCGAGGCGGCCACCGTGAGCCACACCACGAGGTGGACGAGGGGCTGCAGCATCAGGCCCAGGAGCCAGATGACCATGGCGGCGCGGTACTGGAACAGGGCCGCCAGCTCGAGACCGAAGAGGGTCCGGTAGACGTCCGCGAGGGCGGCGATCAAGGGGCCGGTCCCGGCGCGTCGGCCCGCTGGCGGAAGACCTGCTCGATGACCTCCTCGATCGGCGGCTCGGCCACGGTCAGGTCGGCCACGGGCAGCTCCGCCAGCAGCCGCGCCGTCACCTGGGCCGCCTCCGCCTTGGGCACCGACAGGGTCGCCCGGCTGCCGTCGACGCGCACCCCGTCCCCGAAGGCCGCCAGGCCCGGGTCCTCGCGCTCCAGTTCGACGACGATCGTCTTGTGGGGCGAGAACCGCCGCACCAGCTCGGAGAGGGCGCCGTCGAAGAGCAGCTGCCCGTGGTGGATGACGACGACGCGCTCGCACAGGGCCTCCACGTCGGCCATGTAGTGGCTGGTGAGCAGCACCGTCGCCCCCGAGGCGCGGTTGTGCCCGGCCACGAAGGAGCGGATACGGCGCTGCATGGTCACGTCGAGACCGAGGGTGGGCTCGTCGAGGAAGAGGATCCTCGGCCGGTGGAGCAGGGCGACGGCGATCTCGCACTTCATGCGCTCGCCGAGGGAGAGGTTGCGCACCGGCTTGCGCAGCAGCTCCTCCAGTTCCAGCAGCTCGGTGAGCTCCTCCACGGTGCGGCGGAAGTCGCCCGCCTCCAGCCGGTAGATGGCGCGGTTGCGCTCGAAGGAGTCGGCCACCGGCAGGTCCCACACGAGCTGGTTGCGGTTGCCCATGACCAGGGTGATCTGGCGCAGGAACTCGCGCTGCCGGCGGAAGGGCTCGAAGCCGAGGACCCGGGCCCGCCCCGAGGTCGGGTTCAGCAGGCCGGAGAGCATCTTCAGGGCCGTCGTCTTGCCGGCGCCGTTGGGCCCCAGGAAGCCGACGATCTCCCCCGGCTCGACGGAGAAGGAGAGCTCGCGCACCGCCTCGACCTCCCGGTGGCGCCGCCGCACGAGGCTGCGCGCCGCGTTCCACAGGCCGGGGTCTCGCTCGGGCACGCGGTAGGTCTTGGAGAGGGACTCGCAGGTCAGGGCCGCCATGCGGCTACCCTAGGCGGAGAGCGGCGGGCCCGTCAATCGAGGCCCAGGTCGGCGGCGATCACCTGCCAGGCGTTGTACCCCGGCAGCCCGGTGATGTTGCCCGAGGGATGGCAGGAGGAGCCGCACAGGTAGAGGCCGTCCAGGTATCCCCGGTAGTGGCCGGCGCCCGGGAAGGGCCGGCCGTAGCCGCTCTGGCCGTGGCCGAGGGAGCCGATCAGCAGGTCGCCGCCGCGCATGTTCGGCAGGCGCCGGGGGATCTCGTGCACGGGCCGGACCATGGAGCCGCGCACGATGTCGGGCAGGTTCGGGGCGAAGCGGGACCAGGCGTCGAGGATGCGGCGTCCGTGGGTCTCGGCCTCCGCTTCCCAGTGGCCCGGGCTGCCTCGCAGGCGGAAGGGCGCCTTCTGCCACATGAAGGCGGTGTGGGCGCCGTCCGGCGCCTGGGAGGGATCGAACCGGCTGGGGCAGGACCCCCAGGTCACCATCGGCGGCAGGCGGCCCTGCTCGTGGGCGGAGACCATGTCGTCGAGGTCGGCCACGGACCGCAGGCCGAGGATGACCATGAAGGCGTCGGCGAGCGTGGGATCGCCGAGGGCTGCCGAGTACGCGGGCGGCTCGTCGAGGTTGAGGTAGAGGCCGAAGAGGGGGGCCAGCAGGTTGTAGCGGAAGGCGGCGGCCCGGTCGCGCCAGGCGGCGGGCAGGTGCTCGGGATCGATGAGGTCGAGGAAGGTCTGCTGCGGGTTGAGGCTGGAGGCGACGAAGTGGCGGGCGCCGATCCGCTCCCCCGCGGTGGTGACGACCCCGGCGGCACGCCCCGGGCCGTCCCCGGCGGCGGGCTCGACCAGGATCCGCGCCGGCTCGACGCCGGTGCGCACCTCGCCGCCGGCCTCGGTGACCGCCCCCGCCAGGGCTTCGGCCAGCCGCGCCGAGCCGCCGGCGCACATCTGCGCCTTGCCGCGGGCGGCCAGCAGGGCCGGGACGTGGTGGCCGAAGCCCCGGGCCGTGGGGTCGACCTCGCGCAGGCCGTTGAAGAACAGGAGTCCGGCCTGGACGACGGGGCTCTCGAACTCGCGCAGCACGAACTCCCGCGGCGAGAGGGTGCTCGTCTCCAGCAGCAGGCGGCCCTCGGCGGTCGCCTCCAGGCGGCGCCGGCGCTCCCGGGGCGGCAGGGGCGGCGCCTGCGCCTCGGGCTCGAGGATGCGGGTCACCACCGGCCGGAAGGCGTCTCGCCAGCGGCGCAGGGCCTCGGCGTCGCGGCGGCTGAAGCGGGCGAAGGACTCGGCGGTGCGCTCGAAGTCGGTCCACCAGGCCAGGGACCGCCCGTCGGGCAGCAGCAGGGCCACGTTCAGGTCGGGCTCCAGGTAGCGGGCGCCGCGCCGCTCCAGCCCGAGGCCGGCGTACCACGGCATCCGGGTCACGCCGCGGTGGTAGAAGGAGTGGGTGTTGTGCAGGAAGCCGGAGCCCGCCGGCCACTCCTCGGTGCGCAGGCCGCCGCCGGCCACCGAGTCCCGCTCGAGGCAGACCACGTGCAGGCCGGCGCGGCAGAGATGGGCCTGCAGGATCAGGCCGTTGTGGCCGGCCCCGAGGATGATGCCGTCGCAGGTGGAGTCCGCCATGGCCTGCGGCGCTATCCGGACTCCTGGAGAGCCGCGGCCATCTCCCGCAGGCCGATCGCCTCCACGTCCTCCGACAGCGGATAGCGCTCGTCCCCGGAATAGACGATGAAGGCCCGCTCCGGTTCGATATCGCCGCGGGCATGGAGGAAGCCGCGGCTCGAACTGGGGGTCAGGCCGAGCTTGACCTCGATGGCCCAGGGCTTGCGCCGGCCCGGCAGCTCGAGCACCAGGTCGATCTCGGCACCGGCCTGGGTCCGAAAGAAGCTCGCCGCCGTACCGGGGGGTACCGCGGCCAGCAGGTTCTCGATCACGAACCCCTCCCAGCTGGCGCCGGCCACGGGATGGCCGGCGAGGGCGTTGTGGCTCTCGATGCCGAGCAGGGCGTGGACCAGTCCGCTGTCCCGGACGTAGACCTTGGGCGACTTGACCAGCCGCTTGCGGACGTTGGCGTGGAAGGGCCGCAGCCGCCGTACCAGCAGCAGGTTGACCAGCAGATCGATGTACCCTGTCACCGTCGGACTGCTCACGCCCAGGCTGGCGGCCAGCCTGGATGCGTTCAGGAGCCCGCCCTGTCCGTGGGCGAGCATCGTCCACAATCGCTCCAGGGTCTCGGCCGGCAGGCGCCGCTGGGTGAACTCGGCTACGTCTCGCTGCAGATATGTGCGAATGAAGTCACGGCGGAAGGCGAGGCTGTCGGTATCGCTGGCCGCCAGCAGGCTGTCGGGAAGCCCTCCGCGCACCCAGAGGGCCGCCATCGGCGCCGTCGCAGCGGTGACGTCGAGCACGTCGAGCGGGTTGAGCGGCACGTACTCGATGCGCCCGGCCAGGCTCTCCCCCGACTGCCTGAGCAGGTCCATGGAGGCCGATCCCAGGATCAGGAAGCGCCCCATGGCCTTGCCTGCCCGCCGGCCCCGGTCGATCAGGCCTCGCAGCTCCTGAAACAACTCGGGCGCGCGGTGGATCTCGTCGAGAATGACGAGGCGATCCTCGTACTCGGAGAGGAACAGGGCCGGATCGGCGAGCTTGGCCCGGTCGGCGCCGGCTTCCAGATCGAGGTAGAGGGCCTCCGTCTGCTCCGCAATCGCGAGGGCGAGGGTGGTCTTGCCGACTTGCCGCGGCCCGATCAGGGCAACCGCCGCCTGGCGTTTCAAGGCGGTTCTGGTCAGATTAACTGCTCGACGAGCAATCATTGTCCTTGATAATCTAAAGTCAGAGTTCAAAAAAACAAGGATATATGCGCCTACAGCTTGATCCTCGCCGGCCTGTGGGCGACTCTATCCGCCCATGAGCCGCTCCGTCGACGCTTCCTGGGCCCTCTACGACCGCGCCGCCGAGGTCATCCCCCTGGGGACGCAGACCCACAGCAAGGCGCCGCGGGAGGCGCTGCGCGGCGTCGAGCCCTGCTTCATCGAGCGCGGCGCCGGCTGCCGTCTCTGGGACGTGGACGGCAACGAGTACATCGACTTCCGCTGCGGCCTCGGCCCCATCAGCCTCGGGTACGCCCACCCGGCGGTGGTCGAGGCCGTACGCCAGCAGATCGGCGACGGCAGCGTCTTCAGCTACGCCCACCCCCTGGAGGTCGAGGTCGCCGAGCGCCTGGTGGAGGTCGTCCCCTGCGCCGAGAGCGTCCGCTTCCTGAAGACGGGGGGCGAGGCGATGGCCGCCGCCCACCGCCTGGCGCGGGCCTGCACCGGCCGCGACCTCATCCTCGCCTGCGGCTACCACGGCTGGGTCAACTCCATGGGCCGGGCGGGCGTGCCGGCGGCCATGGCCAACCTCTACCGCGACCTGCCCTGGGGGCGGGCCGACGCCTTCGAGGCCGCCTTCGACGAGCTGGGCGGGGATCGCGTCGCCGCCGTCAGCGTCGCCTGCGGGTACGCCGACATCGAGGCCGGCCGCGACTTCCTGCCGGCCCTGAGGGCTCTCACCGAGCGCCACGGCGCCCTGCTCGTCTTCGACGAGATCGTCACCGGCTTCCGCCTGCGCCGGGCCGGGGCCCAGGAGTACTTCGGCGTCACCCCGGACCTGGCGGTCTTCGCCAAGGGTCTCTCCAACGGCGTGCCCCTCTCCTGCTACCTGGGACGGCGGGACCTGATGGAGAGCGTCGCCGACGTGGTCGTCTCCTCCACTTTCGGCGGCGACACCCTCGGTCTGGCGGCGGCGCGGGCCGTCCTCGACGTGTACGAACAGCACGACGTGATCGGGGTCCTGTGGGAGCGGGGCCGGCAGCTGCACGCCGGCCTGGAGCGGATCGCCGACCGCCTGGGGGTGGACGCCCGCTTCCGCGGCCTGCCGCCGGCCGGGCACCTGGACCTGCCGTCACCGGAGGCCCGGCTCGCCTTCGAGGAGGAGTGTCTGCGCCGCGGCGTCATCCCCTACAGCTTGTTCTACGTCAACTTCTCCCACGGCCCCGCCGACGTGGACGAGGCCCTGGGCGTCGTCGAGGAGGCCCTCGCCGTGGTCAGGGAGCGGGGGCTGCTCGGAGCGGCGCTGGAGCAGGCCCTGCCGCGATGAGCCTGCGGCGCGACTCCTTCCCGGGACACTTCCGGTGACCGCCCCGACCGCCCCGCCGCGGGTCCTGGTCCTCGGCGGCATCAACATGGGCCTGATCACCCGCGCCGAAGCTCTTCCGGCCCCGGGGCAGACCCTGCGCGGCGAGCGCTTCTACAGCTCCCCCGGCGGCAAGGGGGCGACCCAGGCGGTGGCCGCGTCGCGGCTGGGTGCGCGCGTCCGCATGGTGGGGCGCGTCGGCGGCGACCTCTTCGGCCCCGCCCTCCTCGAGTCCCTGCGCTCCCACGGGGTCGACACCGCGGACGTCGCTGTCGATGGGGAAGCGGCTTCCGGGGTGGGCGTCATCCTCGTTGACGGCCGCGGCCAGAACCGGGTCCTGGCGACGTACGGGGCCAACCTGCGCTGCGGTGAGGAGCAGTTGCGGGCCGTGGAGGCCGCCCTCCCCGAGACCGACGTGCTGCTGCTGCAGATGGAGATCCCCTTCGATGTGTCGGTGAGGGCGGCGAGAGCGGCCAGGGACCGGGGGGTCCGGGTCATCCTCGACCCGGCGCCGGCGGCCGACATACCGGCGGAGGCCTTCGCGGCCTTCGACATCATCGCGCCGAACCAGACGGAGGCGGAGCACCTGGTGGGCGTCGCCGTCGACGACGTGGAGTCCGCCTCCCGGGCCGCGGGTCTGCTGATGGAGCGGGGGGCTCCGGCCGCGGTGATCAAGATGGCGGAGCTGGGTGCCTGCTACCGGACCGCCGATGAGGAGGGGTTCGTCCCGCCCTTCGCCGTCGAAGCCGTGGACACCACCTCCGCGGGAGACGCCTTCCACGGCGCTCTCGCGGTGGCCCTGGCCGAGGGCCGGAGCCTGCGCGACGCCGTCACTTTCGCTTGCGCCGGCGGAGCCCTGGCCGTGACCCGGCCCGGCGTGCAGGACTCCATGCCGGCGCGAACCGAGGTCGAGGAGGCCCTGTGAAGATCGCCACCTGGAACGTGAACTCCATCAAGGTGCGCCTGCCCCAGCTGCTCCAGTGGCTGGAGGCCGAGGCGCCGGACCTGATGGGCCTGCAGGAGACCAAGGTCGTGGACGAGGTCTTTCCCTCGGCGGAGCTGGAGGAGGCCGGGTACCACGCCGCCATCAGCGGCCAGAAGGCCTACAACGGCGTCGCCCTCCTGAGCCGAGAGCCCGCGGCCGACGTGGTGACCGACCTGCCCGGCATGGACGATCCGCAGCGGCGGGTGCTCGGGGCCACGGTGGGGGGGCTTCGCTTCCTGAACCTGTACGTGCCCAACGGCCAGAGCGTGGGCTCCGACAAGTACGCCTACAAGCTGGAGTGGCTGGGCCGCTGCCGGGAGTACGTGGAGGAGGAGCTGCGCCGCCACGATCGCCTGGTGGTGGTGGGCGACTTCAACGTCGCCCCCGAGGACCGGGACGTGCATGATTCCGCTTTGTGGGCCGACTCGGTGCTGTTCTCCAACGCCGAGCGCGAGGCCTTCACGCGGCTGCTGGCGGCCGGTCTCAGCGACGCCTTCCGGCTCTTCCCGCAGGAGGAGGGGACCTACTCCTGGTGGGACTACCGCATGGGAGCCTTCCGCCGCAACCGGGGCCTCCGCATCGACCACATCCTCCTCTCGGAGGCCCTGCGCGCCACCTGCATCGCCTGCCGCATCGACCGGGAGCCCCGGAGGTGGACCAAGCCCTCCGACCACGCCCCGGTGGTGGCCGAGGTGGCCGGCTCCTGAGGCCCCTCTACCTCACATGCAGGGTATAGGGGCCGGTTTCGTCCTGATTCAGGCCTTCGACCCGGATGTAGTAGGTTCCGGCCTGAAGGGAGGCCCTCACGCGGAAGTTCGACCCCTCTCCGGCATCGTCGTTTCTGGCCAGGACCGTGCCTGCACTATCCACGATGTAGCCGAAGGTGTCGAGGTCGCCGGCCGTAGAGGCGACCACGGTGTACGCCGAGTCGAGGTCGATCCGGAAGTAGTCGACGTCACCAGGTTCCAGGGCGCCCAGAGTCGAGCTTCCCACCGATACGGGAGTCGCCTCATCCCGGCTGTCGCCGTGCGGGTCCGTAGCCACATGCAGGGTGTAGGGACCGGTCTCGGCATTGGCGAAGCCCCGGACACGGATGTAGTAGGTGCCCGAATCCACGACAGCGGTCACGCGGAAGTTGGGACCTCCTCCCGAGTCGTCGTTGCTCGCGACGACGGTGCCCGTGCTGTCCTCGATGGAGCCGTGGGTGTCCTGATCGCCCGTGGCCCAGGCGGTCAGGATCCCCACCCGGCTGACCTCGAGGCGGAAGTAGTCGACATCATTGGGTTCCAACTCGCCCTGTGTCGCGCTGCCCGGAGCCACCAGCGTCGCCGACGAGCGGGTGTCGCCGTGATCGGCCAGGGCGGCGGGCCTGTCGAGGGCAATCCAGACGGGCCCCTCCAGGTCGGTGACGAGGTCTTCGACCTGGGAGCCGTCGAGGTTGGCGCGCTGGATCTTGTCGGTGACCGGATCCGCCCAGTAGATCTTGCTCTCCGCGCCGTCCACCGCCACCCCCCGAGGCATGCGCAGTCCCGTGGTGACGAGGTCTTCGACCTCGGAGCCGTCGAGGTTGGCTCGCTGGATCCGGTCGGTGCCGAAGTCGCTCCAGTACATCTTGCCGCCGGCCACGTCCAGGGCCAGCCCCGCCGGACTGGTCAGCCCGGTGACGAGATCCTCGATCCCGGAGCCGTCGAGGTTGGCTCGCTGGATCCGGTCGGTGCCGAAGTCGCTCCAGTACATCTTGCCGCCGGCCACGTCCAGGGCCAGGCCGTCGGGGGAGCGCAAGCCGGAGGTGATCAGGTCTTCCACCTCGGAGCCGTCGAACTGGGCCCGTTGGATCTTGTCGCTCCCCCGGTCGGTCCAGTACATCTGACCGCGGGCGACATCCAGGGCGATGCCTCCGGGGAAGGTCAGTCCCTCGGTGATCAGGTCCTCGACCTCGGAGCCATCCAGATTGGCACGCTGGATCCTGTCGGTTCCGAAGTCGGTCCAGTACACCTTGCCCCCGGCCTTGTCCACCGCCATGCCGTAGGGGCTGACCAGGGCGGTGTCGACCAGGTCTTCGACGCCGGAGCCGTCGAGATGCCCGCGTTGAATCTTGTTCGTCGTCCAGTCCGCCCAGTACATCCTGGCCCGGGTTCCGCCCAGGGCGATCCCGCGCGGAGCGTCGAGGCCCTGGTCGACGAGGTCCTCGACCTGGGAGCCGTCGAGGTTGGCGCGCTGGATCTTGTCGGTACCGTCATCGGACCAGTACACCTTCCTCCCGGCCACGTCCAGGGCCAGGCTCCACGGAGAGGCCACCTCGGTGACCAGATCCTCGACCTGGGAGCCGTCCAGATTGGCGCGCTGGATCTTGTCGGAGCCCCAGTCCGTCCAGTAGATCTTGCCCTCGCCCAGGTCGAGCGCGAGTCCGGCGGGATCGGTCAGCTCGGTGACCAGGTCCTCGACCTGTGAGCCGTTCAGCTTGGAGCGCTGGATCTTGTCGGAGCCCCAGTCCGTCCAGTAGATCCTCTCTCCGGCCAGGTCGAGTGCGAGTCCGGCGGGATCGGTCAACCCGGTGACCAGATCCTCGACCTGGGACCCGTCGAGGTTGGCGCGCCGGATCTTGTCCGGGTCCCACTCGGTCCAGTAGATCCTGCCCCCGCCCGCGTCCAGGGCCAGCGCATAGGGATCGCCCAACTCGGTGAGCACGTCTTCGACCTGGGAGCCGTCGAGGTTGGCGCGCTGGATCTTGTCGGTGCCCCAGTCCGTCCAGTAGATCTTGCCCCCGGCCGCGTCCACCACCAGTCCGGCGGGATCGGTCAGCCCGGTGACCACGTCCTCGACCTCGGAGCCGTCGAGGTTGGCGCGCTGGATCTTGTCGGTGCCCCGATCCGTCCAGTAGATCTTCAACAGTCCGCTGGCCGTCGCGGAGCCCACCAAGCCACCGATCCCGGGCGGCAGCCGCGGGTCCGTCGGGTCGATGCTGTAGGTGGCGATCAGCCAGGCGTCGGCGAGGTCGACCCTGCCGTCCCCGTTGACGTCGCCCAGGGAGACGTCGCCGTCGTTGGGCATCACCGTCGATGGGTCGCTGCTGTACACAAGCACGAGCAGGGCGTCGGCGAGGTCGACGCGGCGGTTGTTGTCCACGTCGCCCAGCAGTCCCCTGGTCTCCGTCGTGGCGGCCCTGGCGCCCGGGGCCTGCCTCGAGGCTTGCACCACCAGCTCGACCGGACCCGCGGCGTGCGACACCGCAAAGGCGGGGTCGACGTGGGGGACCAGTCCGGGGCCGGAGACGGTCAGGCCGTAGACCGGCGACCCCTCTCCCCCCGCGAGGGCGCTCTGCTCGGCCGAGGCGGAAGGAATGCCCGCCTGTCCGTCGACCAGCACCATGCGCTCCGTCAGGCTGACACCGCCGCCCTGCATGCGGTAGAGATAGACCCCGGCGGCCACGGCGCGCCCGGCGGCATCGGTGGCGTCCCAGCGGACCGTGTGGTAGCCGGGGGGCCGCACCGCGTCGACCAGCGTCGCCACCTGCTGTCCGAGGACGTTGAAGACCTCCAGCCTCACATGGGTCGAAGCCGGCACCTGGTAGGGGATGACCGTGGAAGGGTTGAAGGGATTGGGAAAGTTCGCCCCCAGGCCGTAGTGGTCTGGTACGGAAAGCGCCGTGGGCGAGGCCTGCAGAGACAGCCGGAAACGGCCGGACGCATCCGTGGCCGCCGCCAGGGGAGCGGCTCTCAGATCGGTCAGATCGAAGAGCCGCACCTGCGCCCCCGCGGCGGGTTCGCCGGAGGGCAGCCGCACCCGGCCCTCGAGCTGCGGCCCGGCGGCGGCCGCCGGCCCGGCGGCCATCCAGGCCGCAAGGAGCAATGTGCCCGTGATACGCGTGCGCTGAGTGTCGGCCCTCTTCATGCGGTCCATCACCTGTCCTCCTGTTCGTCCACGCCGGGTGCTGCCGGCGCGTCCTGAATGCTCGACCTGTCGCGAAAGTACACGACAAGTGTAAGGACGTTCCGCGATTCGTGGTGTTGAATTCTCCCCGAGGCCGGCAGGGGATCAGGCGGTCTCTTCCGCCGCCACCGGGTTCCGCAGCACGCCGATTCCCTCGATCTCGATCTCCACCACGTCGCCGGGCTGCACCTCGCCGACGCCGGATGGGGTGCCGGTCATGATCACGTCGCCGGGCAGCAGGGTGACGGCGGCGCTGATGTACTCGATCAGCTCGCCCACCGTGAAGATGAGGTCCGCCGTCGACGTCGACTGCACGACCCGCCCGTTGAGGCGCGTCGTCAGCTGCAGGTCCGAGGGGTCGAGGCCGGTGGCGATCCAGGGGCCGAGGGGCTTGAAGGTGTCGAAGCCCTTGCTGATGAGCAGGCAGCCGTTGGCCATCTCCGCCTTCTGGATGACGCGCTCGCTCACGTCGTTGCCGATGGTGTAGCCGAAGACGTGGTCGAGGGCCCGCTCGGCGGAGACGCGCCGGGCGGGGGTGCCGATGACGACGGCCAGCTCGCCCTCGTAGTGGACGACGCTCCCCTGCCTCGGGTAGACGATGTCGTCGCCGGGGCTGCAGACCGCCGTCGTCGGCAGGTGGAAGAGCATCGGCTGGTCGGGCGCCGGGAGGCCGCTCTCGGCGGCGTGCTCGGCGTAGTTGAGGCCGACGCCGATGAGGCGCGGGTCCGCCACCGGCGCCAGCAGGCAAACGTCGGCGAGGGCGACCTGTTCGCCCGTGCGTCGCGGTCCGTCGTAGCCGGGATCTTCCAGCAGGTCCAGGGTGTCGTCGCCGGAGAGGGCGCCGTAGCCCTCGCGGCCGTCGTGCTCGAAGCGGGCGATCCGCTCAGTCATCTTCCTCCACCTCCTCCTTGATTCGCCGGTGGTGTCCCGGCAGGTCGGCGGCCTCCGCGGCGCCGTCGTGGACGACCAGGCGCAGGCCGGATGCGAATGCTGAGCCGTGCTTAGCCACCACGGCCGCGCCGGCGCAGGGGTTCACCGTCATCGTGCCCCAGTCGGTGACGTACCAGGGGTGGCCCGCCGTGTCCCGGTGGGGCATGAGGGCCACGCCGGCGGTCCGTCCCCCGCCGGCCGGACCGGAGCAGTCCACCCAGTCGGAGACGGTCCCGCTGACGGGACCGGGGCCCCGGCGGCCCTCCGCGTCCGTCACCTGCCCTCCGTGGCTCGGGCGCAGGCCCTCGGCCAGGCGCACCCCGAACCAGGCGTGGCGGGTGGGGCCGATCTCCAGGTTCCACTCGGTGGGGCTCAGGCGCGAGCGCAGGTCGAGGACGTTGGCCCCGTCGAGGGGGCGCACGTCGAGGACACGCTCCTCGGCGGCCAGCACCCGTCCCTCGGGCGCCCCCCACTCGCGGGGTCCGCGCCACCGCAGCCGCTGGGTGAGCCGCAGGCGCCCCTCGCCGCGCTCCTCGTGTTCCAGGCCGACGGCCTCGATGCGCCCCGGGGCCCGCCCCTGGAAGGTGTCGTTCACGTAGAAGTTGTAGGTCCCCGGCTCGTCCTCGCCGCCGGCGAAGGGCAGATCCGCCACGACGCGGTCAGCGGCGATCCACAAAGAGTTGTGGTGGGGGTGGTCGACGGGGCTCTCGGAAGTGACGGGCACGCCGGAGGGGGTGTACACGGGAAAGAGGTAGGCGCGGAAGGGGCCCTGGCTCAGGGAGAAGAGGTGCCTGCCCCGGAAGCGGACGTCGGTGCGGCGGCTGAGGGCGGAGGCGCCGGAAGGCAGGGCCACCGCCTCTTCGCCGACCGAGAAGAGGCTCATCCCCGCTCGACGCCGGCCTCCGCGAAAGCCCGGGTCATCGAGTCGTAGCTGATCCGGGCCGCCGTCGCCGCGTCGTAGTCGTCGCGGCCCCAGATGCGGCCGCTCACCTCCAGGGTGAGGAAGCTCTCCCAGCCCCCCGCGGCCATGGCCTTCACGTAGGCGGCGGCGTCGAGGTCCCCCTGCCCGAGCAGGAGCAGGTCGAAGCCGCCGTCTGCATGGCGGCGGGCGTCGGTGACGTGGGTGTGGCCGGTGATCGGCAGCAGGCGCTCCACGGCCCCGGTCTCGTCCTCGCCGGCCAGGTAGAAGTGGACGATGTCGAAGTGCAGGCGCACCGCCGGACTGCCGACGCTCCCGAGTGCCCACAGGGCGCGCTCCGAGCGGTCCACGGCGGCGCCGCAGTGGGCCTCGGCGGCGACCAGGAACCCCTCTTCCCGCGCCAGCCGCCCGTAGTCCCCGAGCTGATCGACGATGCGGCCCTTGACATCTTCCCACTGGTCGCTCCGGCCGCCGATGCCGAGGGCCACCACGGGGCTCTCCGCGCCCAGATCCCGGGCGAGCCCGGCGCAGCGCCTCACGTGCTCCTGCGTGCGGCGGTGGCCGTCCTCGTCCTCGGCCAGCAGGTGGCCGGCGGTGAACACCGCCGGGATGCCGAGGCCCAGCCGCTGGAGCAGGCCGCGCAGCCGCAGGCGCCGGGCGGCGTCCATCTCCTCCGGCATGGAGGCGGCGTGCCGGGGGCTGACGCAGACCTCCACGCCGTCGTAGCCGATCTCCGCCAGCAGCGTCGCCGCCTCTTCGAGGGGCATGTCCGGCGTGGCGTAGGTGCCGTAGGCGATGCGCACGGGCTCAGCCGCTTTCGTCGGGGCCCTCGAAGACGCCGCAGCGGAGCATGGCGGCACCGTAGTAGGGGTTCATGATCTCGCCCTCCGCCTGGATCCAGCGTCCGCCTTCGTTGTCGAAGGCCATGGGGCAGAAGGCCACGCCCAGCCCCTCGGGCAGGGGCGACTCGATCAGCTTCGCCGACAGGTCCCGGAAGGCGAGGCGGGCGCCGGCGAGGTCCGCGGCCTGCGCCGCCGACTCGGCCAGGGGGCGCAGGTCGTCGGTGGCGTGCACGGCCAGGGCCGTCAGGGCGGCGGCGGCCTCCTCGAAGCGGTCGTGGGCGAGGGCGTCCTGGGCCTGCAGGTAGGCGCGGACCACGCCGGCGGGACGCTCGTCGAAGCGGCCGGGGTCATACGCGTCGGCGGCCGGTGCCTCGGCGGCGGGCGGGTCCTCCACCGGCTCGGAGCCGCAGCCGGCGATCAGGGCCGTCGCGGCGAAGGCGGCGGCGAGGGCGGTCGGAAGGGTCGAGGGGATTCGCATGATTCGTTCCTTCAGGTGCGGGCCAGGGGGAAGGTGCCCAGGTAGCCCCGGGGCCGCGACACGAACCAGGCGGCCTCGTGCATCGGCGTCACCTGGTAGTGGCAGACCACGTTGGAGCGCTCCATGTCGTCGCGCTCCTTGGCGCCCTGGTGGGGGATATGGCTCAGGAAGACGACGCAGTCGCCTGCCTTCGGGTAGAGGACGACGTGTTGCTGCGCCTCGCACCACGCCTCGAACCTCGGCCTGTCCATCGGCTCCAGGTGCGGCGGCTCCGAAAGGTGGCCGTCCTTGATGAACTTCAGGTGCCCCTCGCCGGGGGCGTTGTCCTGGAAGTAGAAGGTGGTGTTCACACCCGCCGGCGGCACCGCCAGCCGCGCGCCGTGGAGCCGCCGCCGCTCGTGCCAGTACCCGTAGAAGTCCATGTGCCACTCCTGCAGGTAGGCCCCGGGATTGATGTGGGCCCGGAAGCTGCGCAGCTGGCACTGGGGCCCCATCATGCCTTCGAGGACGGGGCGCACGCCGGGGTGCGCCACCAGGGGGGCGAAGCTCTCCGGCTCTCGGTCGAGGAGGGTGTCGAACCACATGTTGCCGACCTCGTTCAGGCCCTCCTCCCAGCCCTGGGCGCGGGCGTGGTCGATGCGCCGCCGCACGTGGTCCGACTCCTGCGGCGTGAGGACGCCCTCCAGGAGGAGGAATCCGTCGCGCTCCAGCTCGCCCAGCCGCTGATCCAGTCCTTCCAAGGGTCGACTCCTGTCGGTGGGTCGGTACTGTCCCTCCGGCTGAATATAGCCGCGGGGAGGATCCTGCGTCAGGAGCCCGCCGGCAGGACCGAGGGGTGCCGACAGGCAGTTGCACTCCCTTGGGATCTTGTCACCAGCCGATGGTGCGTCCGGTGGTCCGCGGTCGGCCGGATCGTGTAGTTCCAGTCTCCTGGTGTCCACCGAAATGACCGGATGGTCCTGCTCATTGCGGGGGTTAGGGGAGCCGGGTATCTTGGGCTAGGGGTCAGTTGCCATGCCGAAGGCTGGACGCTTGGGAGTGCCATCCATCATGAAGGTGAGATGGCCAAGGAGAGTTCGGGGAGTTCGGCTCACGGGCGCCCCTGGATGAGCGTCGCCACGACTGGACACGTCTCAAGGAAGTTGCAGAGGATGCAGGCTCTGATGTCTGCAAAGGCGCCAAGGCAATGGCAGGGACCGCTGGAGCACAGACCAGAGGGGTGTTGCAAAACGCGACAGCGACCAGGGAGAGCGGCAGGATCGACTGAAGGAGGCTGTGTCTGTCCGCGTCGGCAGAGGCCATGAGCAGTTTCCTCTCCAGTCCGCTTCGTGGAGTCGGAAGGCTCCTTTCCTCACAAGGTCACCAGTACCGAGAGCAATGGTCACACAACGAAAAGGGCGGCGAGGAAGGAAAAAGGTGCAAACGATAGCACCGGCCGGACCACCGGGAAGTGAGGGGTTTCCGAGAGCCCCGGCGCCGGCACGGGAGTGCAAACGATCGTATGCCCTCCGTTCACAGGGCGGATCACAGACGGGAAGAGAGGCCCGACGGTCCTACGGAAACAGCTTCCCTCTGCAAACGATGGAACCCATCCATCCGTGAAGAGGTGGGAGGGCAGGTGCCGCGGAAATCCACCGACATCGACGGCCCCCTCTGCCGAGGGTGGGGAAGCGGTTCCTTGACATCCATAGGCGGGCCCCTAGTTCCTTGGAGCTGAGTTGAGCCCTTGGGGACAAGGGCGGGTGCGCAGGTTCCGGCTTCCGGGCAGAGACCAATGGAATCGAAGCAGACGGGCAAGAGGCAGGTTACCATCAAGGATATCGCGCGGGAGTCCGGGATCTCGTACTCCACCGTCTCGCGGGCTCTTTCCCAGGATCCGAAGGTATCGGGACTGGTGGCGGCCAAGACCAGGAAACTGGTGAAGAGAGTAGCCGCCGACCTGGACTACAATCCCAATCTGATCGCCCAGGGGATCGTCAAGGGCCGGACGAGCACCATAGGGCTGCTCACATACGAGATCTCGCGGGAGCCCTTCGGCCCCCAGGCCGATCACATTCTGAGAGCGGCTGAAAGACAGCGGTACCAGGTGCTGATTGCCATGTGTGTTCCCGGGAAGCACGGAAACGCCGACGTTCGGCAGATCAAGCAGCTCCTCTCGCGGCGGGTGGACGGTCTGTTCATTCATACGAGGGGAGAAGAGGGAGAGGGGGCGCGGATTCTGAGCGCCGTGGGAGGACGGGTTCCGGTGGTGACGTTCCATCACCCGATGCCGGACCTGAGTGGTGTCGTGCTGGACGAGAGGGCGGGATTCTACGAGGCCACGGAGCACTTGATCCGGCTGGGCCACCAGCAGGTCGGGTTCATCGGAGCGAGGTGGGACCGGGACAATACGGGCTCCGCCAAGGCCAAGGGGTACTGGCAGGCGATGCGCAAGCATCGCCTGACTCCGCACCGCATATCCGGACAGACCTTTCCGGCCATGCCCACCTCCCGTCTGGGGAGGTCTCTCGGCGACCGGTTTACCGCCCTCGTGTGCCGCAACGACTACACGGCCCTCTGTGCCTGTCGAGCGCTCCGGGAAGCGGGGTTCCGCATTCCCGAGGATGTAGCCGTCATCGGGAGCGGGGATATCGGGGCGGCGGCCTATCTCAAACCGGCGCTGACGACGATCGAGATCCCTCATGAGGAACTGGCCGAGGCGGCGATGGAACTGATGATGAGACAGCTTCGGGGAGAGGAGACGCGCCGTGAGACCGTCCTCAAGTCCCGCCTGATCGTGCGCGAATCCTGCGGGGGGAGCGACCACAAGCCCCCGCCCTGAGGCACCGCACCACCGGCTGCCGGGTTGTTCCCGCGGGTTGGCGCCCCTATCTCTTCGGGAAAACCCGAAGGGATGATGCAGATGACCACCCTCTCCGCCGATGTCCTCGGCCGGGCCGCCGGCCTGCTCTCCGACAGCGTCGCCGCCGGCCGCGTGACCGCCGCCAGCCTCACCGTCGCCCGCCACGGACGCCTCGTGCTCTCCCGCGGCTTCGGCACCCTGCGTCCGGAGCCGGGCGCCCCGCCGGTGGAGCCCGACTCCACCTTCCTCCTGGCGTCGATCACCAAGCCGGTCACGGCCTGCGCCGTGATGCTCCTCGTCGACCGGGGACTGGTCTCCCTCGACGATCCGGTGCGGCTCCACCTCCCCGAGTTCCGCGGCTGGGACAAGGCCCGCATCCGAGTGCGCGACGTCCTCTCCCACGTCTCCGGCCTGCCCGACATGCTGCCGCAGAACGTTCTCCTGCGCCGGCGCCACGCGACCATGGCCGAGTTCGTCGAGGGGGCGGTCCACGCGAAGCTGCTCTTCCGGCCGCGCACCGGCTTCCGCTACCAGAGCAAGGGCATCCTCTTGGCCGCCGAGATCGTCGAGCGGGTCACCGGCGAGCGTCTGCGCGACTTCGAGCGGCGGGAGATCTTCGAGCCCCTGGGCATGGGGCGCAGCTGCCTCGGTCTGGGGGACTACGCCATCGATGATACGGTCTGGTGCGGCACCTCCATGGAGCTCGACGCCGACGGCCGCCGCTTCGGTCCGAACTCGCCGTACTGGCGCGACTTCGGCTGCCCCTGGGGCGGCATGCACTCCACCGGTCCCGACCTCGCCGTGCTGCTGCAGTGCATGCTCAACGGCGGGGACTGCGGGGGCGCCCGCGTCTTCAGCCGCGCCGCGGCCTCGGCCATGGTCCGCGACCAGAACCCGCCCCACCTCGAGTCCCCCTGGGGCCTGGGGTGGGCCCTGCGCGACTCGAAGTCGTGGGCCTACTTCGGCGAGCAGGTCTCGGCGCGCACCTTCGGCCACGTGGGCGCCACCGGCACCGTCGCCTGGGCCGACCCCGACTCGGGGCTGATCTGCGTCTGCCTGACCAACCAGATGGTCGGCGGCGGCGCCCTGCTGCGCCGGGTCTCCAACATCGTCGCCGCCTCCGTCGACCAGGACTGACCCCTGCTGACCCGCAAGACCCTGGGCCGCACCGGCATCGAGGTCACCAACCTCGGCGTGGGCGGCTTCGTCGGCCTGCTCCTCGACCCGGAGGCGACACCGGCGCAGTGCGAGGAGGCCGGCGTCGAGGCGGTGCGCCGCGCCGTCGAGCTGGGGGTGCGCTACTTCGACACCTCGCCGGCCTACGGCGACGGCCTCTCCGAGCGCCACCTGGCCGCCGGGCTGGCGGCCCTCGACCCGGAGGTGCGCGCCGGCCTCACGGTGTCGACCAAGGTGGGCACCCATCCCGAGCGCCGCTACGCCTACGGGGCCGACGACGTGCGCTGGTGCTTCGAGGGCAGCCGCGAGCTGCTCGGCGCCATCGACGTCGTCCTGGTGCACGACCCCGCCGCCGACGAGCACCTCGACACGATCCTCGGCCCCGGGGGCGCCTTCGACGCCCTGGAGGAGCTGAAGGCCACCGGAGAGATCCGCGCCATCGGTCTGGGGGTGCGCCCGCACCGCTTCCTGCGGCGGGCCCTGGAGTCCGGCCGCGCCGACGTCATCCTGCCCTCGTACGACTACCACCTGATCCGGAGGTCCGCGGCGCCGCTGCTGGCCGCGGCCGCCGCGGCCGGCGTCGGCGTGATCAACGGTTCCCCCTACCAGGCCGGTCTGCTCGCCGGCTCCGATCTGGACCGGGAGGCGAGCCGGTGGCGGCCGGAGCACGCCGACGTGGAGCGGGCCCGGGGGATCGCCGCCTGGTGCGCGGAGAGGGGAATCGACGTAGGCGCCGCGGCGGTGCAGTTCAGCCTGCGGGAGCCCCGCATCGACACCACCCTGGTGGGACCGCGGACGGCGGCGGAGGTGGAGTCCTGCCTCGGCCACGCCGCCGCCGAGCTGCCCGAGGGGATCTGGGAGGAACTGGAGGGGTTTCTGGCCCAGCTGCAGCCGCCTCCGGAGCCCGGGGGGGAGGCGCGCTGAGGAGGCTCAGGCCAGGCCGAGCTCGGCCCGCACCTCGCAAACGGTCCGGTGCAGGGCGTCGTGGATCAGCTCGTCGTACCCGTCCCAGGGATACTCGCCGACGCGGGTGCGCGGGCCCACGGGCAGGCCCCTCCGGGCGAGGTAGCGCTTCGCCGACTGCGGATACTTCAGCTTCATCACCGAGTCCAGCAGGGTGATCCGGTGCTGCACCCAGGCCGCCTTCTCGTGGCCGGGGTTGTCGCACAGCCAGGCGAACAGGTCCGGGTAGACGTTGGCGGCCACCGGCGACAGGCCGGCGGCGCCGAGCCGCAGCGACGGCAGGGCCGAGGCGGCGGCGGCGTTGAACATGGCGAACCCCGGGTCGGCGGAGGCGGCCTCGGCCTTGGGACCGAAGAGGGCGGGGTCCCGCGAGGTGTCCTTCATGTAGCGGAAGCGGCCGGTGGCCGCCGCCCAGGCGACGAACCCCGGCGAGGTCACGCGGTGGTGGGGCTCGGGGCACTCGTAGAGGCCGAGGGGGAGCGGATCGGTGGCCTCGACAAGCTGCTCCAGCGCGGCCAGCAGCACCGGCTCGCCGGCCTCCCGCGGGCAGAACTGGTTGGTCAGCACGACCACGGCGTCGACGCCGGTCTGCGCCATGCGCCGCACGAAGCCGGCCTGTTGGTCCACGGGTCCGCCGAAGGTGCCGGTGGCGACCACGGGCACCCGGCCGCCGGCGCGGGCCACCACCCGCGACGCCAGGGCCAGGCGCTCGTCGTCGGAGAGGCGGTACATCTCGCTCGACTGGCAGACGGCGAAGAGGCCCTTGGAGCCGCCGTCGATGTAGAAGTCGACGAGGGCGTCGACGCCCGCGTCGTCGACGGAGCCGTCGTCGCGGAAGGCGGTGAGCATCACCGGCCAGAGTCCCTCGAATCGTGCCATCAGGTGACCTCCATGGGTGGCAGTCTTACCAGGGCGGGCGGCCGAGGGCGACATGGAGCCGCCGGCTGCCGCTGGCGACGCTGCCGCTGATCGATACGGCGCCCAGCACCGTGTCGATCAGCAACCCTGCCGACAGACCGGTGCCGGGGTCGGCCTGGCCCTGGACCCGCCCGGATTCGAGCCAGGCGCCCCCGTAGATCGCGCCGCCGAGCAGGTCGGGCAACCGTCCGACCTGGTGAAGGTAGCCGCTGCCGGCGTGACCGCTGCTCACGCCCCGGAACCGGTCGCGGTCGAATGCACCGAGCCGGAACGGCCCACCCAGGGTCGACTGGTAGATGGGGGAGAGCTGGTCGTCGAAAGCTGTGCTGCCGGCCAGCATGAGAAAGACCCGGCCACGGGGCCCGACCGGGAAGAATGTGGTGCTCGTCAACCGGGCCTGCACGAACCCGGACGGCTGCCCGGGCGCGGTCTCCAGCCACCGCGCTTCGGTCTCGATCCGCGTCCCCCGGCCGGGCACGAGCCAGTGATCGTGCCCGTCGTACACCCACCTCGCTCGTCCGCCGTGCTCCCATCCGTCCAGGTCCCGCAGGGTGGGGGCGGTGCTCTCGACCCGGGCGCGAAGGAAGGCCCCTTCGTATCCGATCCGCAGCTCGCTCCTGGGACCGAGGGCGAAGCCGAGGTCGAACCCGGCCAGGCCGCTCCGGGTCCGGTACGCCGCCTCCAGGTCCTCTTCGACCGCCACCCGTTGCCGATGTGCATACAGGCCAACGCGGGGCGCCAGGAACACGGGGGATCCGTGGACGGGCAGGTAGTAGTCGAGCAGCGCATCCGCCTCCCACCCGAGCTCGAGGGCCAGGTCGAGTCTCAACTCGGCGTCCCGGGTACCGGCATCCATGACGGTGACGCGGGTCCCACCCGACAGATCCAGGTCACTGCCGAGATACTCTATCTCCGTCACGAGATCGAGAAACGGAGGACCGTGAGCCTTGCGGCGAGCGCGAACCCTGATCCCGGTGCGATCGCCGTCCCGCGCCAGGTCGTATCCGAAGCTCGCATGGCGTCCACGGCCCGCGAGCAGAGTCAGCCGCAGTTCAAGCTCGTCGGGATCCAGTTCGGTTCCGAGCACAGGTTCGAGGGCCCGGGCGATCTCTTCGGCTTCCCGGCCACTCACGCCGTCCACGCGGACAAACCGCGGCACGCCCGTCGAGGCAGCTTCTCGGCGACGACGCTCCTCGACATGCCGTTCCCACTCCGCCGGAGAGAGCGATAGATAGGCCAGCTCCTCGCCCGCCGCGGCTGCGGCGCGGTATCCAAGGGCCCGGATGGTGTCGGAGCGCCTCCAGTCGATGAGCGACATGCCTTCCAATGGCGGCACGATGACGTGGTCGGCGTGGTCGCCCAGCACCTGGCGCGTGCGCTCGGTCATCATCAATGTGACCGCCTGGCTGGCCAACCCCACCCAGGACCGCAACCCTTCACGGTCCTGGAGCGGTATGCTGACGTCGACGGCGATGACGACATCGACGCCCATCCGGCCGACGACATCGGCGGGCACGTTGTCGAGCAGACCGCCGTCGGCGAGCAGGAGGCCGTCGCGCACGACCGGCTGGAACACACCGGGGATCGCCATCGTGGCGCGAAGGGCGCTGGCCAGCGAGCCGCTCCCGATCTCGACGACCGTTCCCGCTTCCAGGTCGGCGGCGACGGCGCGAAAGGGGATGGGGAGATCGTCGAAGTCGAGGGGCGCGGCGTGAGGCAGGGCCAACCGGCTCAGCAGCAGCTCGACATAGTGGCCGGGGTCGAGGCTCTGCACCAGCCGCAGACCGCCGCGCAGACCGAGCTCGTGCCGCACCGGGTACCCGCGAAGGTCCTCCTTGCGCCTGAAGGACATGCGCCCGTACTCCACCTCGCCGCCGAAGACCCGGTCCCAGTCGACGCCGGCCACCATGGCCCCTACCTCGGCGGCCGTTTTCCCCGCGGCATAGCTGCCGCCCACTAGCCCGCCCATGCTGGTGCCCGCGATCGCATCGACGGGGATCCGATGGTCCTCGAGCCACTCGAGCACGCCCACGTGCGCGAAACCCCGGGCGGCGCCTCCACCGAGGGCCAGCCCCACGCGGGGCCGATTCACGGGCTGTTGTCCGTGTGCGGCGGACCCGGCCGCCGCGGTCACGGCCGCGTGCAACAGGAGGCAGAGGACGAGAGGCCCGCGCGGTCGAAGTCGGCGCAGGCGATGCACGGCGTGAGAGCGCGCTCCGTCGGTGCCCATCACCGGCCAGAGCCACTCGAAGCGGCCGTCAGACGACCTCCACTCCCGCGCCGACGCCCTCCTCGAGCTCGGCGACGCTGGCGAAGGCGACGAGGACGCAGGTCACGGCGGGGTGCTGCTGGACCCAGCGGATGGCGCGGTTTGTCGGCGTGGTCACCTCGCCCGGCTCGCAGAGCTCGTGCCAGGGTCCGTTGACGATGGGGTAGATCAGGTCGAGGTCGGCTCGCGTCGGCTCTCCCCGCGGCGCCAGGCGGATCACCTCCTCGCGGTCGGCGGCGGACCAGTCGGTGCGCACCTGGGCTTCCCAGGGCAGCCACTGGCCGCCGAGGGCCTTCATGATCAGCACGCCCTTGCCCGCCTCGCGGGAGAGCGCCAGGCCGGGCTCCTGGGTGCGGCGGACGTAGTTGTAGATCACCAGGTCGCCCTCGGCCTCAGGCTCGGGCCCGCGCGCGGCGTAGGCTTCCTGGTCGGACTCGTAGTGGCGGATCAGGCACAAGGCCCGCACCTTGCCGGCCTCCTTGAGGGCGGCGGTCGCTTCGCGCACGGCGGGATTGGTCAGCCAGGAGCGGCCATGGACCCGCAGGATGTCGATCGCCTCGCGGCGCACGTTGCTCAGGTGGCCCTCCACCACCCCGGCCAGGGCCGCCGGGTCGGGGTCGCCCACCTTGAGGGAGAAGTGGTGGTCGCCGCCGGGCCCCTTCAGCTCGTCGGGGATGTGGACCTCGTCGCCGTAGCCCATGTCGAAGAGGTTGACCCCCAGCTCGGCGGCGCGCAGGTAGATGGCGCGCTTCTCCTCCGGCGGCGGGTGGCCCTCGGCGCCCTCGAAGCGGGCCAGCAGCCCGCCGAGGCCCATGACGCTCAACTCCAGGTCGGTGCTTCCGAATCGCCTGCGTTCCATCGCCTCTCTACCTTTCGCCGTCCATCCCCTCGTTGCGGAGCCGAAACATACTCGCCATGACCGACCGCCCCAACATCCTCCTGTTCTTCACCGACGACCAGCGCTCCGACACGATCGGCGCCCTGGGCGGTCCCGTCCTCACCCCCAACCTCGACCGTCTCTGCGCCTCGGGCACCACCTTCACCGAGGCCTGCATCATGGGCGGGTCCCGGCAGGCCGTGTGCATGCCCAGCCGCGCCATGCTGCACACGGGGCGGTCCCTCTACCGCATCCAGGGCGAGGGGCAGACGATCCCCCCGGATCACGCCATGCTCGGCGAGAGCCTGCGGCGGGCCGGGTACGACACCTTCGGGACCGGGAAGTGGCACAACTCGACGGAGCCCTTCGTCCGCTCCTTCTCCCACGGTGCCGAGATCTACTTCGGCGGCATGGGCGACCACTGGAACGTGCCGGTCTTCCAGTTCGATCCCTCGGGCCGCTACGAGGGGCACATGCCCCAGACCACCGACTTCCGGGCCCAGTCCGTCTCGCGGCGCCGGGGGGACCACGTGCGCCCCGGCGTCCACTCCACCGAGCTGTTCTGCGACGCCGTCATCCACTTCCTGCGGGACCGGCGCCCGGGGGACGCCCCGTTCTTCGCCTACCTCTCCTTCCTGGCGCCCCACGATCCGCGCACCATGCCCCCCGAGTTCCTCGAGATGTACCCGCCCTCCGAGGTCGAGCTGCCGCCCAGCTTTCTGCCGGAGCACCCCTTCGACAACGGCGAGCTGCGCGTCCGGGACGAGCTGCTGGCCGGGTTCCCGCGGGGCGAGGACGAGGTCCGCGAGCACCTGGCCGCGTACTACGCCATGATCAGCCACGTCGACGCCCACGTGGGACGGGTCCTCCATCAGCTCGAGCGCGCCGGCCTGGCGGAGGATACCGTGGTCGTCTTCGCCGGCGACAACGGTCTGGCCGTGGGCCAGCACGGGCTCATGGGCAAGCAGAGCCTCTACGAGCACTCGGTGGGCGTGCCCCTGATCTTCGCCGGCCCCGGCGTTCCCGAGGGGGAGCGGCGCCAGGCCCTGGCCTGCCTCACCGACATCTTCCCGACCCTGTGCGAGCTGACCGGCGTCGAGACGCCGGGCTCGGTGGAGGCCCCCAGCCTGGCGCCCTGTCTGGCCGACGGGAACGCCGCCGTGCGCGACCACGTCCTCTTCGCCTACCGCCACTTCATGCGGGGGGTCCGCGACACGGCCGGGAACAAGCTCATCGAGACGGCGGCCGCCGGGCGGCGGCACACCCAGCTCTTCGACCTGGCGGACGATCCCTTCGAGACCCGGGACCTGTCCGGCGATCCGGCCCGGGCCGAGGTGCTGTCCGGTCTCCGGCGGGAGCTGACCTCGTGGCGGCGTGACCTCGGCGACGACCAGGAGGGCCAGGGCGCGGAGTTCTGGCCGCAGATGGAGTGGGACCGCTGATGCGTGGCCGGGCCATGGGCACAGGTGCCGGGACGGCATCGGCGCGTGACCCTGGGCGCCGGCCAGGATCCGGGACCGCAGGTGCGCCGCTGAGTCACGCATCTCCCGGCTCGCGCCTCCGGGGCGGACCCGGTCGAACCGAACCCGACACAGGAGCGAGATCATGGCACCGAGTGTGGCCGAGCGTCTGCGCGGACCCGTCGTCCCGCTGAACGTCTGCTTCACCGCCGCCGGCGAGGTCGACCTGCCGGCCATGGGCCGCTACGCCGACTGGCTGTGCGCCCAAGGGGTGCCCGTGCTCCTGCTCACCTACGGCAGCAGCGAGTACGCCTGGCTCTCCGACGACGACGTCTACCGCCTGACGGCGGTGGTCGCCGAAAGCGTCGCCGGTCGCGCCTGCTTCGTCACCTCCTCCGCCTTCTGGCCGGCCAAGGTCTGCGCCCCCTTCCTGCGCCATGCCCAGGAGGTCGGCGCCGACGCGGTGAAGGTGCAGATCAACCCGTGGGGCCTGTCCGGCCCAGGGGAGCGCAAGGCGGAGCTGCTGCGCACCTACTTCGACGAGGCCGGGGAGGGCTCGACGATCCCCCTGCTCCTGTGGCTGAACAGCGGCGGCGGGCCGTCGCTGCCGGTGGACCTGGTGGCCGAGATGGCCGCGAGGGACCGCGTCGTGGGCCTGAAGAACGACGACCACCCCTTCTACGACTACTACGACCTCTGCCGGGCCACGCGGGACGAGGAGTTCGCCGTCCTCAGCGGTGGCCAGATGCGCAACTTCGTCCTCGGCCACCAGCTCGGCTCCACCGGGTACCTGTGCACCGCCGCCCCCTTCCGGCCCGACGTGGCCCTGACCTTCTACGACACCCTCGTCCGGGGCGACTACGACGGCGCCTGGCGGGCGGTGGCCCGCTGGGAGGACCGCTGGCTGGCGGCGGCCGTGGAGGTCGGCTGGCTGCGGGCGATCAAGACCGCCCTGTTCCTGCACGGCCTGCAGCCCTCGGACCGCCTCGGCGGCACCTGGACCGAGGCCACCCCCGACGAGCGCGAGGCCGTGGGGCGGGTCCTGACCGAGGTCTTCGGACCGATCGACAGGGTGGAGTTGTGAGCGACTGACGGCGTGGCTATCGGATCCCGACTTCGGGCACCGAAAGGCCGCAACAGATCTTCAAGGCCAGCCGATCGGGTATCTCAGTGTGGCGGGGACCGTCGATCCTCGAGGATGAGCGCAATAGCCTCGGCCAGGTTCGCGCGCACTTCGTCCCTGGTTCGGCCCTGACCGTTGGCCCCGGGGATCTCCGGGCACCAGGCGATGAACCAGTCCCCCTCCTCTTCGATGATCGCCGTGAACTCGTTCTTCATGATGCAGCCTCGCCGGGTTGAGGACGGTCCGTTCCGAATAACGCCACGAGGTCCTTGTCCGACAAGCGCGGGCGGCAAGGGCAGATCTCGAGGATAATCCCAACGCGAGGCCCTCGCCGTCCGTCATAGAGGGTGTGAGAGCAGACGCCCAGGATGACGATCGACGGCCTCTACGAGGAGCACGAGGAGAGCCTGCAGCGGCAGGCGTTCCGCCTGACGCGGGACACCGACGCCGCCGAGGACCTCGTGCAGGAGACCTTCGTCCGGGCCCTGGGGCACCGGCTGCTGCTGGCGCAGCTGAACCGTCACCAGCGCCTCGCCTGGCTGAGGCGGACCTTGAAGCGCCTGTTCCTGGACCGGCGCGCGGAGCGGCAGCGTCGGGCCGCCCTCCTGGAGGTCTACGGGCGCGAGGTCCCCGCGGCGGTCGACCCCGAGGAGGTGGACGGCGTCGATCCCTTCGACCTGGCGCCGGCCGAGGACCGCGAGCTGCTGGAGATGCGCTACCGGCAGGGCCTCTCCAGCGTCGAGATCGCAGCCGAGCTGGACCTGCCTCCCGGCACCGTGCGCTGGCGTCTGCACCGGGCGGTCCGCCGCATGCGGGCCCACAAGCACCGCTTCCTCTGAGGCGGGACAAGACGAAGGAGAAGAGACCATGAGCTCCGAGCAGCCCCCGGCGGGCAAGGCGATCGGCAATGTCGGCATCCTGGACATCCGCGAGGCGCAGGAAGAGGCCCTCAGCGGGATCGGTGCCATCGGCAACGTGGGGATGATCCTCTACTCGCCGGCGACAGCCGGGTGGGTCACGAGGCTGAGCGCTGGGAATGTGGGCTGTACACTGCAGGTACCCGCCGGCGCATCCGTCATGACGGGTACGGAGACGTGGAGCCGGACATCGATCGAGGGGAAGGAGCCTCTCCGACTGGTCGTCACCGGCCAGCTCCTCCTGCACCCGCACGTCCCCCGCGAGTCCCTGGAACGGAACCTGGAGAGCCTGGCCGTGGTCGGCGAGGTCACCAGCCCGGACCATCTGGCCGGCGTCATCCGGGCGAAGGCGCGCGATGTCACGGGCCGGCTGACCGCCTATCCCTGGGTGGAAGGGGGCCGCTTCTTCGCCGACAAGGTCACCCTGGACGGCCGCTTCCTGGAGGACCTGGGGGAGGGCTCCGAGATCGTCGCCCTGGGCGGTGTCAGCGCTCCCGAGGTGCTGGACGACGAGCTGCTGCGGAGCAAGGTGTCGTCCCTCTACATCGGGGGCCGGCTCCACTGCCGGGAGGAGAACCTGGCGGCGCTGCGCTCACGGCTGCACGGCCGCAGCCCGTCGCCGAGAACCACCGCCGTTCCCGCCGGGTTCGAGGCGGTGGAGGGGAGGCTTCGCCTCGACATGGCCGCCCTGGGATCGCTGCCGGGGCGCCGGCTCTACTGCACGGGGCTGGTCGAGGTCGAGGCCGAGGTCGATGCGGCGGCGCTGGAGGAAGCGGTCGACGCTCTTCAGCCGACGCGGCTGCTCATCGCCCCGGCCCATCTCGAGGGGGTGCTGACCGAGCGCTGCAACCTCCTCCAGGCGAGGGCCGTTTTCTACGAAGGCGAGCTGTGGCACATCGAGGAGGAGAGCGAGGGCAAGGACGAGCTTCTCCCCTCCCGTTTCGAGTGGCTGGACGGCAAGGCGACCCTGCTCGTGCGTGGGGACCTGCGGATCGCCGCCGACATCGACCCGCGGGTACTGGCCGACCGGCTGCACAAGGTCCACAACCTCGGCCGGATCGTCTGCACCCCGGAGCAGATGGGGGCCCTGCAGGCTCGCCTGGGACTGGACGAGGGGCAGCTGAAGGCGAGGGCCGCCGCCGACCGGAGGAAGGGTCAGGAGGGCAAGGGCGAGAGAGACGGAATCCACAACGTCGGCTATCTTCGCTTGTGAGCGCCATGACCGACTGGCACGAAGCCCTCACCCTCGACGCCTCCCGCCGGATCACCGGCGGCAGCCCGGACCGTCTCGCCGACGCGGTGCGGCGCGGCGCCGACCTGCGCATCCTCACCGAGTTCCGCCACGACGAGCACATCGACGTGGAGTCGGACTGCTCCGAGCTGGTGCGGGAGGCCGCCGAGTTCGCCGTCACCCACCTGGTGGACGACCGCTGGTGCGCGGGGATCATGAGCCTGCGCCAGCCGGTGGACCTGCCCGAGGGCTTCGGGCCGCGGCCGTCCATGTCCTACTTCCTCTACAACCAGGACGGTACCCAGGCGATCGCGCGGCTCCACCTCGACGGGCAGGCCGCCGGGGCGCCGGGCGCCTCCTCCCCCGAGGGGCCGGAGATGCCGAAGTACCACGCCGCCGACTTCTGGGACGGCGGCACCAACGCCCCGAGCCACAACTTCGTGTACGACTTCGACAGCTTCCGCTACTGCGTGAACGACCGCTGGCGGGAGGTGCTGGCCCACGATGCGGATGGTGCCGTGCGCTCCGGGTCGGTGGCCGCCCTCGGGCAGGCCTTCGCCGACGGCTGCGCGGTCAAGGTGGGCGTCGGGGGGCTGTGCTCGGAGCTGTCGGAGTCCGCCCTCGGCCACGAGCTGTTCGTGCAGACGGGGTCCGGCTACCACTACACCGAACGGGACCTGTTCATCGCCGGCTCCCACCCCGTGATCCGCGTCGCCCCGGCGGTCCCCATGGTCTACCTCAGCGGCAACTGGGACTCGGGGTGGCTGGTGCTGCGCACCGACGGCGTCGTCGTCTACCGCCGCTGCGATCCCTACACCCTCGCCTTCGAGGACCGCCGCTACCGCTGCCCCGTCCGCTGGTTCGTCAGCGGCTGATCCTGCCGCCGGGCCTTCTCGGCCTGTCAAGGTCCGGGACATGGACTCCAGGGGGTATGGAGAGTACTTGTGCTGGTCGCAGATCCAGCCGGCCTATGGGAGCCAGAGCAGCCGCCGCCCATCTACACCGCCGGGGTAGCGCAGGCGAGAGAGATAGACCCCCGCCGCCACCTCGCCCCCCCGCTGGTCGCGGGCGTCCCAGCGGATCTGGTACACCCCGGCATCCTGGAACTCGTCCACCAGCGTGCGCACCGGCTGGCCGAGCAGGTTGTAGATCGCCAGGTTCACCGGGCCGGGGGCGGCCAGCTGGTAGGGGATCGCGGTGGTGCCGTTGAAGGGGTTGGGATAGCTGGGGTCCAGGCGCGTGATGACCGGTACCGCTCCTGACGTCACTCTCTTTTCACCCGGCTGCGGTTCGGCGGCAACCACGCGCATGCCCCCGCCCAGGCTCAGCTCCAGGATCTGGCGGCGGTTGCGGTTGAGGGGAATGCTGTGCCACCACCCCACGACCTCGTCGTCGGGGCTGCGGGCACGGGCCTGGTAGTAGCCGCCTGCATCTCGGCCGTCCCCGCTGACGATGGTCAGGGTTACCCGGCCCGCTGAGTCGGTGACACCGCTCCAGGCGTAGTCACGCCGACGTCCCGAGATGGAACGCGACAACTCGACGGTCAGTCCCTCGACCGTAGCTCCAAGCAGGGTCGCCTCCACAACCGTGCCCGTGGAGGCCAGGTCCATGAGTCCTTCCAGCGGCAAGTCGGCGGATCTGACGAGCGTGTATCCGCGATGGCCCCGGGGCTTCTCCGGCAAGGGTCCGATGTCAACGGTGACCAGCTTCAGGGTGCCGGCCGGGACAGCGATCGTGATGGTATCGCCCGCCACTCGCCCGGCTGGAATCGTGATGTGGCTTTCCCCGCCGACGATCGTGCCGTTGGCCACCCGCAGCGGCAGGATGAGGTCAAAGGGCGCGGCCGTGTGCGCCCTGGCCTCGATCCCGTTCTCCCCGATCCATTCCAGCGAGATGGCTATGGGGAGGGGGTCGACGCGGTTGTTCTGCAGCCACAGCTCCTCCAGTCCGGTCAGTCCCTCGAAGAGACCCGCCTCCAACATCATCAGGTCGTTGTAAGCCACCCTGAGCGTCTTCATTGAGGTCAGTCCCTCAAAGACGCCCGCGTCCAGTCTCGTCAAGTCGTTGAAGGACAGGTCGAGAGTACCCAGAGCGGTCAGTCCGTCAAAGAGGCCAGCCTCCAGTCTCGTCAAGTCGTTTGAATAGAGGTCGATGGTCGCCAGGGCGGTCAGGCCGTCAAAGAGGCCGGCGTCCAACCTCGCCAAGTCGTTGTAAGCCACGCTGAGCGAGTTCAGGGAGGTCAGGCCGTCAAGGAGGCCGGCGTCCAGCCTCGTGAGGTCGTTGCGGGACAGGCTGAGCTCTTCCAGTTCGGCCAGTCCGTCAAAGAGGCCAGGCTCCAACGCCGTCAGGTCGTTGTTCTGCAGGTGGAGGGATTCCAGGGCGGTGAGTCCCTCGAAGACGCCGGTCTCCAACGTCATCAGGTCGTTGGAATGGAGGTAGAGCTCTTCCAAGGCCGTGAGTTCCCCGAAGAGACCCGCCTCCAACGTGGTCAGGTGATTGTCATGCAGCCAGAGCGTCTTCAGTGAGCTCAGCCCCCCGAAGAGGCCAGGCTCCAACGTCGTCAGGCCGTTGTTCTGCAGGTGGAGGGATTCCAGGGCGGTGAGTCCCTCGAAGACGCCGGGCTCCAGCGTCGTCAGGTCGTTGGCGTGCAGGTAGAGCTCTTCCAGGGCCGTGAGTTCCCCGAAGAGACCAGCCTCCAAGATGGTCAGGTGATTGTCATGCAGCCGGAGCGTCTTCAGCGAGCTCAGCCCCTCAAAGAGGCTGGGCTCCAGGGTCGTCAAGTCGTTGTTCTGCAGGTAGAGGGTTTCCAGGGCGGTGAGCCCCTCGAAGAGGCCAGGCTTCAGCGTCGTCAGGTCGTTGTTCTGCAGGTTGATCAGACTCAGGGCGGTGAGCCCCTCGAAGAGGCCAGGCTCCAACGTCGTCAGGTGGTTGTTTTGCAGGTTGATCAGACTCAGGGCGGTGAGTCCCTCGAAGACGCCGGCCTCCAAGGTCGTCACGTCGTTGTTCTGCAGGTAGATCCACTCCAGGGCCGCGAGTCCCTCGAAGACGCCGGGCTCCAACGTCTGCAGGTCCTGCCAGGGAGGGCCGCGGCCAGCCAGGTCGAGCCCGGAAAGCCACTCTGTCAGCTGTTCCTCCGTTATGGCGTCGCAGTCGGGTCCGCCCATGTTCCCGGGCGCCCGAAACTGCTGTACGATCGCGCTGCGCACCCGGGGAATGCGGTCGCAGGCCGGGGTGGTCTGGGCGTGGGTCCGCCCGGCCAGGGCCAGCAGCGTCATACCGAGGGCTGCCGTCGGGAACAGGGACGCACAGCCTCTCCGTGGGCGAGGCCGGGTAAGCGACATCGAAGTCTCCTGATCAGGTGGAGTGGATGCCTGGCTCGCTCCACACCTGGCAGCGGACCCAACGTAACGCAGGCGTCTCATTGCTCATCAAGTGTTCAACGGCGCCCGGGAAAAGCCGCCGCACGTGATCCTGCGGGCGCGCAGGGCGCGGCGAATCCCTGCCCTCCCCGGCGGAAACCTGCCGCCTCCGATCCGGATTCGGCCCAGGATCCCCCTGGTTCGGTGCCTCCCCCGTGTGGCACGCAGATTGCGCAACGACGAGGTGTCCACCACTCACCTCACTCGGAGGAGAAGTCATGAGACTCACCATGGGCAACCTGATCGCCGCGGTTGCTCGTTCCCGCACTCTTCGGAGTGATCGCCTGTGCCGACAATCCAGTAAGGCCGGAAGCCCCCGAAGGCCGGGGCGAGCCGGCCGGAGAGCATGGGGGCAACGCAGGCAGTGAAGGCCCCGAAGGCGGGGAGGCGAGGGTAACGAGGCCAGCGGCCATGCCGAAGGGCGCGAGGGCAGCGAAGGCGGTGAGAGCGGGGCAGGCGAGAGCAATGAGACCAGCGGCCATGCCGAAGGCCCCGAGGGCGCCGGAGGCGATCCATCGAGCCCGATCCTCGCCCTCGACGAGTCGTGGGATGGCGTCGTCAACGGCGTGCGCGTGGCCATGTCCTACGACCCGGTCGGGCGGTCCTTCTCGGGCACCGTCGAGAACGTGACCGCCCAGACCGCCTGCTCCGTTCAGATCGAGCTCAACCTCAAGCAGGGACGCGCACGGTCGTCGATGGGGCCGTCTCCGGTCGGCGATCTGGCACCGGGTGTCCGTGCGAACACCGAGCTGCGGGTCGACGACGAGCCGCTGGCGGCGGGCGTGACCTTCGACGCCTGGGATCCGGAGGTGTTCGACTGCAACGGCAATTCCAGTCCTCCAGGTAGCGAAGGTGGTGAGAGCCACGCCGGCCGTGAAGGCGGAGGCGGTTGAATCGCCCACCCGCCGAGACAGCGAAAGCGAGGGTAGAGCTGGCCGGTTGTGCACTCAACCGGCCAGCTCTCTCTGTACGACGCATCTCGGGCGTGGCGGCCGGGGTGCGCGGCGCCGCATCCGTGGCCTGCTGCACACGGCCGCCCGCCGGTCCTGGGCTCTGGGCCACACACCCCGTGCCTGGCCTCCCCGGGGGGCCTCCCCCCGGCACGGGGATTGCAGCCCCCGGAGGCGTGACCGCCACCGTCCTCTCCGCCGCCACCGTGGGCGTCGACGCCCGCCTTGTCCACGTCGAGGTCGACACCGACCGCAAGCTGCCCTCCTTCACCCTCGTGGGCCTGCCCGACTCGGCGGTGCGCGAGAGCCGCGAGCGGGTCATGGCGGCGGTGCGCAACGCCGGGTTCCAGTGGCCGCGGCGGCGGGTCACGGTGAACCTGGCGCCGGCCGACCTGCGCAAGGAGGGCTCGGCCTTCGACCTGGCCATCGCCGCCGGGGTGCTGGTCGCCTCCGAACAGGTGAAGGCCGACACCCTGGAGGACTTCGCCCTCCTCGGGGAGCTCTCCCTCGACGGCTCGGTGCGCCCGGTGCGGGGCCTGCTGTCGATGGCCACCGGCCTCGGGGAGCGCGGCGTCTACGCCGCCATCGTCCCGGCGGCGAACGCGCGGGAGGCGGCCATGGCCGACGGGCCGGTGATCTACCCGGTGCGCAGCCTCTCGGAGGCGGTGGAGGTCCTGGAGGGCGGCGTCCGCATCCGCCCCTGCGTGGTCGACGCCGAGGCGGCCCTGCGGCAGGAGGAGGCCTTCGACGAGCACGACTTCGCCGACGTGCGCGGCCAGGAGCACGCCAAGCGCGCCCTCGAGGTCGCCGCCGCCGGGGGGCACAACGCCGTCCTCATCGGACCTCCGGGCGCCGGCAAGACGATGCTCGCCCGGCGCATGCCGTCGATCCTGTCGGCGCCGACGGTGCGGGAGGCCCTGGCCGTGACCCGCATCCACTCGGTGGCCGGGGTCCTGTCGCCGGGCCAGGCTTTGGTGACGCGTCGGCCCTTCCGCGCGCCCCACCACACGATCAGCGACGCCGGCCTCATCGGCGGCGGACCGTCGCCGCGGCCGGGGGAGGTCTCCCTATCCCACCACGGCGTGCTCTTCCTCGACGAGCTGCCGGAGTTCCAGCGACGGGCGGTGGAGGCGCTGCGCCAGCCCATGGAGGAGTGCCGGGTCACCATCGGCCGAGCCGCCGCCACCCTGACCTTCCCGGCGCGGTTCATGCTCGTGGCCTCCATGAACCCCTGCCCCTGCGGCTACCTCGGCCACCCGCGCCAGGACTGCCTGTGCCCGCCCCGCGCCGTGGAGCGCTACCGCACGCGGCTGTCGGGGCCGCTGCTGGACCGAATCGACCTGCACGTGGAGGTGCCCGCCGTCGGCTTCGACGACCTGGCCGAGGGGCCGCCGGGGGAGCCCTCGGCCGAGGTGCGGAGCCGCGTCGAGGCGGCCCGGCAGGTGCAGCAGGAGCGCTTCGGCGAGGAGAGCGGCGTGTTCTGCAACGCCCACATGGACGCCCGCCACGTGCGCGTCTACTGCCGGCCCCTGCCCCGCGAGGCGGCCGGGCTCCTGCGCGCCGCCCTGGAGCGCCTCGGCCTGTCGGCCCGGGCCCACGACCGCATCCTCAAGGTGGCGCGGACCATCGCCGACCTCGCCGGCGCCGAGGGGATCGAGGCCGCCCACGTGGCCGAGGCGGTGCAGTACCGGGGGCTGGACCGGCCGGTGCCGGCCTGAGCGGGTCCGCCGCGATGGCCTGGCCCTCACCAGGCCGTATATTCGGCAACACATGGGAAAGGAAAACTGGTGAAATCAGGACCATCCCCTGCTTCGGGCGAAGCTCGGGGTCCCGGGCACCCGAGTTGGTCTCCTCAGGAGATCCAACTGCGGCTTGAGCGCCTGCAGGAAGACACCGAGAGGATCCGATCCCAAGTAGACAGGGTGGCAGGTTTCTTCGAAGGCCCGAATGGTGTATGGGTCCGGCTCCAGGGCATCGAGGAGGCTCAGAAGGACATGGGAGAGCTCAGGAAGGACATGAGAGAGCTCAAGGATGAGGTGGGCAAGCTGAAAGCACCCGCAACAAGGTCATCGGAGGATGCGTGACCGTGTCCGCCACGACCGCCTTGCTGATTGCCATCCTGCGGCTGGTTCCCGCCGATCCCCCCGTGATCCAGATCCTGCCCCCCTCCGGCACCTCTCACCAAGCCCCCGAGGGCGCGGCGCCATCGGCACCGCCGAAGTCCACTTCCTAGCAACGTCGAGGCCCGCCTCGGCGCCTCCTGGACGATGACCAAGAGCGGTCCGATCTCCTGCTGCTCCTGGGCCTTCGAGGGGCCGGTGAACGAGACCCTGGTCCAGTTGGCCGAGATCGGCCTGGGCGCCGTCGACGTGCGCCCCTCCACCCTGCGCGGCGCCGAGGCCCGGGCCCTGGTGCGCAACCTGGGGATGGAGGTCGGCTGCGTCGCCCTCTCCCACGAGATGCCGGAAGGGGCCGCCCTCGACTCGACGGAGGCGGGACCCGTGGAGGCGGCCATGGCGCACCTGCTGGGGGGCCTGGACCAGGCGGTCACAGTGGGCGCCTCTCATGCCTACGTGGTCCCCGACGCGCCGATCGATGGAGACTCCCTGAAGCGCTACGCCGCGGTCCTGCCCGGCCTCGCCGACTACGCCCGCGCCGCCGGCGCCCGGCTCTGCGTCGAGCACTTCCCCGGGACCGCCCTGCCGACGGTGGCGGAGACCCTGCGCTTCCTCGATGACCTCAGCCACGACAACCTCTACCTGCTCTTCGACATCGGACACGCCCAGATGTCGGGCGAGGACCCGGCCGAAGTCCTGGCGGCGGCGGGCCCCCGCCTCGGCTACGTCCATCTCGACGACAACGACGGCGCCGGCGACCTGCACCTGGCCCTGACCGACGGCGTGCAGACCCGCGAGTCCCTGGGCGGGCTCTTCGAGACGTTGGCTCGGATCGGCTACGACGGCCCCGTGAGCCTGGAGATGAGCCCGAACCTGCCCGACGTGTCCGGCGCCGTCCGGCGCGGTTTCGAACTGGTCGCCGGTCTGAGATCCTGATGCGCCTCACCGACCGCCACCGGCGCCTGCTGCGGCGCACCTTCCTCGACTACCAGCACCACGACGCCTTCGCCGAGAACCCCCTGATCCTGTCCCGGGCCAAGGGACTGCACTGCTGGGACGTGGAGGGCCGGCGCTACTTCGACGGCATCGCCGGGGTCTACGCCGCCACCCTCGGCCACGGCCACCCGCGCGTCGTCGAGGCGGTGACGCGGCAGCTCGAGCGGCTCCCCTTCGCCCCGCCCATGCACGGCACCGCCGACGTCACCCTCGACTTCGTCGAGCGCATGGGCCAGGTGACGCCCGGCCGCCTCGACTTCGTCAAGTCCTTCTCCGGGGGCTCCGAGTCGATGGAGGCGGCGATCAAGTTCGCCCGCCAGTACTTCCGCCAGACCGGCCGCCCCGGGAAGTACAAGTTCGTCAGCCGCTACCAGGGCTATCACGGCGCCACCCTGGGGGCGATGGCCGCCAGCGGCACGGGGCCCCGCAAGTCGCCCTTCGAGCCGGGGCCGGCGGGGTTCCTCAAGGTCTTCCCGCCCACCCACTACCGGGACCGTTTCGACAGCTGGGAGGAGTGCAACCGCTTCGCCGCGCAGCAAGTGGAGGACGTCATCGTCCACGAGGACCCGGAGACGGTGGCCGGGGTGATCCTCGAGCCGGTGAGCAACACGGGCGGGGTGATCACCCCCACGGCGGAGTACTTCCGGATCCTGCGCGAGATCTGCGACCGCCACGAGGTGCTGCTCATCTTCGACGAGATCATCACCGCCTGCGGCCGCACGGGCTCGATGTTCGCGGCCCAGACCTACGGCGTCACGCCCGACATCATCTGCGGCGGCAAGGGCCTGTCGAGCGGCGCCGTCCCCCTCGGCGCCATGATGGCCCGCCTGGACATGGCCGACGCCTTCCAGCGGCCCGGGTCCACCAACTTCGCCCACGGCCACACCTACGCCGGCCACCCGGTGGCCTGCGCCGCCGGGATCGCCGTCATCGACGAGATCGTCGAGCAAGGCCTGGACCGCCGCGCCCGGGAGCTGGGGGAGCGCCTGGCCGCCGGGCTGGAGGATCTGCGCCGGCACGGGGTGGTGCGGGAGGTGCGCGGCAAGGGCCTGCTGCGGGGCGTGGAGCTGGTGCGCGAGGAGGGGTCGACCGAGCCCTTCCCGGAGCTGGGGGCGGCCCTCAAGCGGACGGCCCTGGCCAACGGGCTGATCCTGCGGGTGGACCCGTCCTGGTTCGCCGTGGGGCCGGCCCTGACGATCGACGAGGCCGGCGTGGACGAGCTGTGCGAGCGCATCGACCGCAGCCTGGCCGACGCCCTCGCCGGCCTGCGGTGACGGCCCTCTACCTGATCGACGGCAGCTTCGAGCTGTTCCGCTGCTACTACGGGGCTCCGCGCGCCCGCCTCGACGACGGCCGCGAGGTCGGCGCCGTGCGCGGGCTCTTCGAGACCCTGGCCTCGCTGCTGCGCGAGGAGGACCTGGTCTACGCGGCTATGGCCTTCGACGACGTGGAGGCCCTGCAGGCGCGCGACGCCGAGGACACGGAGAACATCCACGCCCAGTACGACCTCGCCGTCGAGACCGGCCTCGCCCTCGGCATCGACACCTGGGTCATGGCCGGGTACTCGGCCGACGACGCCATCGCCTCGGCGGCCCACCACTTCGGTCCGGACCCGGGCCTGGGCCGCGTCGTCATCTGCTCCACCGACAACGACTTCGCCCAGTGCGTCCGCGGCGACCGCGTGATCCTGCTGGACCGCATCCGCAAGGTCCGCTCCGGCCAGGCGGAGGTGGAGCGGAAGTTCGGCGTGCCGCCGCAGCGCATCCCCGAGTACCTGGCCCTGGTGGGGGACAAGTCCGACGGCATCCCGGGGATCCCGGGGTTCGGGCCGCGCACGACGGCGGCCGTCATCCAGCGCTTCGGCGCCATGGAGGAGATCCCGGTGGAGGTGGATGAGTGGGACGTGGAGGTGCGCGGCCGGGAGCGGCTGGCCGCCACCTTCCGGGAGCGCCGGGCCGAGGCGATCGCCTACCGGGACGCATCGATCAAGCGCCTCGACGCGCCCCTGCCCGGATCCCTGGAGGAGCTGCGCTACCACGGCGCCCACCGCCCGAGCGTCGAGGCCCTGGCCGACGCGGTGGAGGCCCCCGGACTCCTGAACCGGACCGTGCGCTATCTCGACTGAGCGCGGGTCCGGCCGGCTTCAGTCGTAGATCCCGAGCAGCTCCACCCGGAAGATCAGCACCGAGCAGGGCGGGATCTTGCCGCCGCCGGCGCCCTTTCTCCCATAGGCGAGGTCGGGCGGGACGGTGAGCTTCGCCTCGCCGCCGCCGCGCAGCCGCTGCAACCCCTCGGTCCAGCCGGGGATCACGCCGGACAGCTTGAACTCGGCGGGGGTGCCGCGCTGGTAGGAGCTGTCGAAGATGGTGCCGTCGGGCAGCCGGCCCTCGTAGTGGACCTGCACCCGGTTGCTGGCCTTCGGCTGAGGGCCGTACCCGGCCTTCAGCTCGCGGTAGACGAGGCCGGACTCGGTGCGCACGGCCCCCTCCTCGGCGGCGGCGCGGTCGAGGAGCTTCTTGTTCTCCATGGTGTCGCAGGGGTCGTCACAGGCGGTGGCGAGCACCGCCGCCAGGATCAGGGTCAGGGCGGGCAGCGGCAACAGACGGGTCGGCATGGGCATCGGATCACCTCCTCGCGTCAGCCGAGGACGCTGCGCAGGGTGAGGGCGAAGTCGTCCACGTCCTCCTCGGTGGTGTCCCACGAGGCCATCCAGCGGACCTCCCCGGACTCCTCGTCCCACACGGCGAAGCGCGCCAGGCGGCGCAGCGTCTCCAGGCGGTCGAGGGGCACCCGCGCGAAGACGGCGCTGGCCTGGGTCGGCCGCGAGATGCGCAGGCCGGGGAGGTCGTGGACCGCGTCGTGGAGGCGGCGGGCCATGGCGTTGGCATGGGAGGCGATCCGCAGCCACAGGTCGTCCTCCAGCAGGGCGAGGAACTGGGCGCTGAGGAAACGCATCTTCGAGGCCAGCTGCAGGCCCTGCTTGTGGACGTAGGCGAGGCGGTCGGCCAGGGACGGGTCGAAGTAGACGACGGCCTCGCCGACCATGAGGCCGCACTTGGTGCCCCCGAAGCTGAGGAGGTCGACGCCGGCGTCGGCGGTGACCGCGCGCAGACCCACGCCGAGGGAGGCGGCGGCGTTGGCCAGGCGCGCCCCGTCCATGTGCAGGAGCCAGCCGCGCTCGTGGACGGCGTCGGCCAGGGCCCGCAACTCGCCGAGGGTGTAGACCGTGCCCAGCTCGGTGGCCTGCGTGATCGACAGCAGGCGCGGCTTCGACTGGTGGGGCTCGGCGTGGCCCTCGGGCACCTGCTCCAGGCAGGCCGGGTCGAGCTTGCCGTCTTCCGACTCCACCACCAGAACGCGGCAGCCGGCGAAGCGCTCGATGGCGCCGCACTCGTCGATGTGGATGTGCGAGGTGCGGGCGCTGACCACCGCCTGCCAGGCGTCGACGGCGCCGGCGGCGGCAACGACGTTGGCGGCGGTGCCGTTGAAGACGAGCTGGGTCACCGTCTCCGGTCCGAAGATCTCCCGGAACCGGTCGTGGACGGCGGCGGTGAGGGGATCCCCCCCGTACGAGGGCACGTGCCCCCGGTTCGCTTCGGCGATCGCCTCCATCACGCGGGGGTGGATGCCGGCCTCGTTGTCGCTGCAGAACTGTCGCCGGTCGTCGGCCATGGGACACATCATCCTCAACAGGCGGGTGCCGCGCAAGGGGGAGGGTTCGGTCCGCGAGGGACTGGCACGCACCTTGCAGTGGTCCGGGGCGAAGGAGCCACGGTCCTTCCCGCCCCGGCGGGTGAAGAGGGCCGCGAGAGAGGCGCCGAGGAAGGCGAGCCGGACGAAGCACGCAAAGATTGCCATCGGCCGGCTCCGTTCACGGCAGGAATTGCACCGCTCGTGATCGGGCTCCGCTGCAATACCACCGGCGGCCACGGGGGGCCGCGCAGATGAGAGGAGTCATGAGAGATGCGACGGGAGCTTGTGAATCAGGCCCTGGTGTACGGTCTGGTCGGCGTTCTCGTCATCCTCGTCTTTCCCGTCTTCAGCCGCATCGTCTGAGCGACGGCCGGAGAGCGAAGGAGGATGGCGGGGGGCCGCCGGCCCGCCCGCTACACGGGATCATCGTGACGGCGGAAGGACCGTCGTCGACATCGCACCCACAGACTCGAAGGAGATCGACATGCGTTTTGTCCATACGGGCATCCGTCCATCGCGTCGCTTCGCCGAGAGCCTGGCGCGCGTGCTGTGGTGGATGCTCGCCCTGACGGCGGCATACTCCGTGGCCAGCGATCCCGGAACCTTGCTCGCCGTGGTCACCGGGTGACCGCCCGTCGGTAGCCTTGGACGATTCCCGGATCGAGGAGCTGCTCGACGCCGTGCCCGCCCTGGCGGTGCTGGCCGGGCTGCGCCTCGACCTGTTCGGTCACGTGGCCGACACGCCGCGGACGGCGGCCGAGGCCGCCGCCCGGATCGGCGCCGACGA
>JAPOZM010000065.1 GCA_026706075.1 Gemmatimonadaceae bacterium | reverse complement strand
GGCCGCCGCCGCGGCGCAGGCCGAGGCAGAGGCCGCAGCCACCGCACCGGAGCCGTCACCCCCGCCGCCGCCGGCCGAGGAGCCCATGGACGACATGGCCCCGCCCGCGCTGGTGGACAAGCCCGAGGGCTGGACCCCGCCGGAGGCCTCGATGGGCACCGCCATCGCCTGGCCGACCGGCCCGGCCGTGGAACTGCCGCAACTCACGATCGGCTACCTGCAGGTGCTTAGTGGCTCGGAGGCCGCTCAGCGTCTCGAGCTGACCGCCAAGGATGCCGTGGACTACCTGGGCTGGGGCTGGGAGTACTGCGACGCCGAGGGCGTGCCCGACGCCATGCAGACCTGCCTGGAGACCCTCATCAACTCCGATGTGGACGCCATCGTCACCGACGGCACGACCGTCGAGGTGATCGTGGAGGGCCTCGCCCGGGCACGCGCCGAGGGGATCCCGTTCGTGAATACCGGCGGGACGCAGAGCTTCTACCACCTCTACGCGGCGTCCTTCAATCCGAACGACGCCGAGCTGGGCCGCGTGCTGGCCGAGTGGATGGTGGGCAACGCCGGCAAGGACGGCCCCGTCCAGATCTCCAGCGCGGGGTTCGCCAAGTGGGGCTCCGACCGGGAGGACTCGCTGCGCGCCGCCATCGAGGGCACGGGCATCACGACCGGCGCCGAGGAGATGGTGGACTTCGCCGACGTGATCGGCACCGCCGCCGACGCCGCAGCGAACTGGCTGCTGCAGGCCCCCGACTCGGTGGCCTTCTGGCTCAGCTTCGACGTGGCGGCGCTGGGCGTCGGTCCGGTGATCGTCGAGAGCTTCCCCGGCGTCTCGCCCCCGGACCGCCCGATGGTGCTGACCTTCTACGCTAACTGCGGCACGCAGCAGCAGATGCTGGCTGGCGGCGTGGACGCCTCCTCGGAGGAGAACCTGGAGTGGGGCAGCTACGTGGCGATAGACCAGATCGCTTCGTACTTCGCCAAGGGCGTGCAGTTCACCGACGAGCTGCGTCCCTACTACGAGGACGCCGACGGCAACGCCGTGCAGTTCTCGATCCCGTTCATCGTGACGCCCGAGGATCTGGCCGACGAGTGCGACCCGGGCCGAGGCCCGTACCCCACGCCGACCGACCCGTCCTGGACCGACTACGTGGCCTTCTTCGAGGCCCGCTGGGCGGCCGAGTACAGCAACGTCGGCTAGACGCAGCCGGCAGGGTCGGCCCGTAGCGGGCGACCGCCACGGGCACGAGACACACAACGGAGGGGGACGCAGCCACGCCGGCTGCGTCCCCCTCCGCCATTTCGGGGCCGGCCTGTCCCCGCGGCTAAGTTTCGCGAGCCGGACGACGGAGGAGAGGCCGGGGTGACAGACGAGCGGAACAGCCAAGGCGGCGGGTCCGAGGCCGCAGTCTCCGCGGCCGACGCGACACCTTCGGGACGCTCGCGCCGGATAGGCGTGCGCGACTTCTTCGCCCGCTACGGGCTGCTGGTGGTCTTCGGGGCCGTGGTCCTGATCTTCAAGGGTCTCGACCCGGAGATCTTCCTCACCCAGGATCATGTGCAGAACGTGCTGTTGCTGCCGTCGGCTTTCGTGCCGTTGCTGCTGCTGGCGACGGCGCTGACGTTCGTTCTGGCGATGGGCGACTTCGACCTGTCCTTCGGCAGCATGGTGGGTCTGGCCGGGGCCACGGCCGTCGCCCTCATGGTCAACTTCGAGCAGCCCGTGTGGATTGCGATCCTGGCCGCCCTGGGGGTGGGCGCGGCGGTCGGCCTGTTCAACGGCTACATCATCTCATACGTCGGGGCCTCGTCGTTCGTGATCACCCTGGCCGGCCTAGTGGGCCTGAAGGGCATCGAGCAGCTCTGGACCGGCAACCGGTCGATCACCATCCCGGTGGGCGTCCAGCCCTTCTACGTCGACCTGGCCCGCAACGTGGAGTTCTGGGACCTGCGCCGGCCGGTCTACATCACCTTCGCCATCGTGGCGGCGGCGTGGATCATCATGGACCGCACCGAGACCGGCCGCTACATGTACGCCATCGGCGGCAATCCCGAGGCGGCCCGCCTGGCGGGCATCCCCGTGGCCCGCATCCGGGCGCTGGGGTTCGTCATCGTGGCGCTGCTGGCCTCCCTGGTCGGGATCCTGCTCACGGCCGGCATCTCGGGTATCCGCCTGAACCTGGGCGATGCGTTCCTGCTGGACGCCTACGCGGCGGCGTTCCTGGGGGCGGCCGTGTTCCGGCCCGGGCAGTTCAGCATCCCCGGCACCATCGTGGGTGCGCTGTTCCTGCGCGTCATCGAGGTGGGTCTGCTGTCTCTGCAGATCTCCAACGCCTGGATCAACATCGCTAAGGGTGTGATCCTGGTCTTCGGCGTGCTGGTCAGCCAGATCATGCTGCGGCGCAAGTAGCCGGGGCGACATGAGTGCCACGGCATCGGCGCCCGCCCTCGCCGCTGGCGAGGTGTTCCTGGAGATTGAGGGGCTGGTCAAGGACTACCCCGGCGTGCGGGCCGCCGACCACGTGTCCCTGGGCATCCGGCCGGGGGAGGTCGTCGGCCTGGTCGGCAAGAACGGCGCCGGCAAGAGCACCGTCATCAAGATCCTGGCCGGGGCCACCGCGCCGGACGAGGGGCGGATCCTGCTGGACGGCACCGAGGTCGAGCTCCACAACCCCCACGACGCCACTCTCCGGGGGCTGTCCTTCGTCCACCAGGAGCT
>JAPOZM010000057.1 GCA_026706075.1 Gemmatimonadaceae bacterium | reverse complement strand
CTCGTGCTCCGGGTCCTGGGTGGCGATGCCGGTGACGCACTGGCCCACGTGGCACTGCATGCAGGCGATGCAGCCGCCGGCGATGAGCACCGAGGTGCCGAAGGCGGCCGCGTCCGCCCCCAGGCAGAGGGCCTTCACCGCGTCGATGCCGTCCCGCAGGCCGCCCATGAGCACGACCTCGATGTCCTGGCGGCGGCCGATCTCCTCCAGCGCTTCCAGGGCCTCGATGATCGCCGGCAGGGTGGGGATGCCCACGTGGTCGATGACCTCGCCGCTGCCGGCGCCGGTGGCGCCCTGCATGCCGTCGAGCTCGACGAAATCGAAGCCGTCCTTGACGGCGATCTTGATGTCGTCGCGCACCCGCCCGGCGCCGAGCTTGACGCTCACCGGCTTGCGGTAGCCCGTGGCCTCGCGGAACTCCTCGATCTTGATCACCAGGTCGTCGGCGCCGAGGATGTCCGGGTGGCGCGACGGTGAGCGCAGGTCGATGCCCGCCGGGATGCCGCGGATCGCCGCCAGCTCCGGGGTCACCTTCTTGGCCATCAGCTGCCCGCCGAGGCCGGGCTTGGCCCCCTGGGAGATGTAGATCTCCAGGCCGTCGGCGCGTTTCATGTCGTGGATGTTCCAGCCCAGGCGGCCCCCCAGGCACTGGAAGATCAACTGGCTGGCCGCGTCCCTCTGGGCGTCGCTCATGCCGCCCTCGCCGGTGTTCTCGGCGATGTCGGACATGGCCGAGGCCATGGCCACGGCCTGCTTCGTCGAGCGGCTGATGGCGCCGTAGCTCATGGGCGCGATCATGACCGGCATGCTCAGCTTCAGCGGCTCGGCGCCGTTGAGGCCGCCGATCTCGGTGCGCATCTGGACCCGGGAGACCACGTCCTCCGCCCGGCCGGCGGCGCCCAGGTCGGCGCGGAAGCCGAGGTCCGCCAGGTGCGGCAGGGGCCGCGCCGCCCCGTACCCGCGGATGCGGTAGCGGCCGATGCGCGACTTGACGTGCACGTCCTCCTGCACCTTGGGGTTCCAGTACTCCGAGTCCCGCGAGTAGGTGAAGAAGGGGATGCTGCGCACCTGGGGCTCCTCGGTGGCGTAGCGCAGCTTCGTGCCGGCGTTGACGATCTTCTGCAGGGACCCCCGGAAGGGGATCTCCCAGCGGTCGAGGAACTCGCGCACGCCGTCGTCGTCGCCGTCGGCCAGGTCGGTGAGCTCCGCGTCGCTGCCCAGGTCGCGGACCCGGCCTCCGACGAAGATCTCGCCCCCCGTCATGTCCTCGCCGACGCGCTCGCCCGAGTCGCCGAGGAGGATGATGCGCCCCCCGTACATCATGTAGCCGGCCATGAAGTTGGCGTTGCCGGCGCAGCACAGGGTGCCGGCCTTCATCACCTGGCCGGCGCGGGAGCCGACGTTGCCGTGGACCACGACCTCGGCGCCGCGGATGGCGACCCCCGCGATGGCGCCGGCGTTGCCGCGGACCACCACCGACCCGGTGTACATGTTGTCGGCCAGCCCCCAGCCGACGTTGTTGTCGACCTCGAAGCGGGCCTGGTCGGAGAGGCCGGCGCAGAAGTAGCCCGCCGACCCCCGCACGCGCACGCGGATCGGGGAGGTGAGGCCCACGCCGATGTGGTGGCGGGCGTCGGGGTTGAGGACCTCCACGTCCTCGCCGGCCTCGCCGTGGGCGCGGATGCGCTCGTTGGCCTGGCGGACCGGGACCTTGGCGAGGTCTACCTGGACCACGTGGCGTGGGTCCCCGGCGGGGGCTCGCGGGTGTCGAGGGCCTGGCCCGGGAAGAGGCGGTTGAGGGAGACCTCCTCCGAGGCGACGGCCACGAGTTCGTCGTTCTCGTACATGATCATCGGCTTGGCGGCGATGCGGTCCTTGGCGTAGCCGATCTCGTCCTTCGTCGACACGAGGAAGGAGAAGGTCCCGTCCAGGTCGTCGATGGAGGTGCGCAGGGCCTCCTGGAGCGGCACCCCCTGGGAGAGCTTGTCCGCCAGGTAGACGGCGATCAGCTCCGAGTCGTTGTCGGTGGCGAACTCGAAGCCGCGCTGCTCCAGGCGGCGGCGCATCTTCCAGTAGTTGGTGATCTGGCCGTTGTGGACGATCGCCACGTCGGCGAACCCCGTGGCCCAGAAGGGGTGGGAGGCCTCGGGCTTGACGTCGCTCTCGGTGGCCAGGCGCACGTGGCCGAGGCCGTGGCTGCCCTCGAAGCCCTGCACGCCGTAGCGGTCGTCCACGTCGCGGGCGCCGCCCACGTCCTTGACGATCTCCAGGCTCGAGCCGATGGAGACGACCTTGGCGGCGTGCTCCACGGCGTAGGCGAATCGCTGCAGGTCGCCGTCGAACTCCACGGTGACGCGGTAGTCGCCGCCGACCCGCTCCTCGCTCACCACCGAGGCCCCCTCCCGGTCCAGCACCTCGCCGATGCGGGCGCAGGCCGCCTCGGCGCCGCCCGCCTCGCCGACGATGAAGCGCAGCCGCAGTCGGCCCGGCTCGTCCCGGCCGTAGAGGGCGAACCCGGTGGAGTCGGGGCCGCGGTGCTGGCAGCCGTCAAGCATCTCCACCAGGGCCCGGCCGGCGCTGAGGTGCTCCGGCGGGCGCTTGAACAGGATTCCGGCGATGCCGCACATGTCAGCTCTCCCTCGGCTCGATCAGGATGGACAGGAAGCGGATGGGCAGCTCGGTGAGTTCCTCGGGCCCGTGGGGGGCCTCGGCGTCGAAGAACAGGGAGTCGCCCGGACCCATGGCCCAGATGCGGTCCCCGTGGCGGTAGGTGATGCGGCCCTCGAGGATGTAGATGAACTCCACGCCGCCGTGCTGGAAGACGGGGAAGACGTCCGACTCCCCGGTCAGGTGGATGAGGTAGGGCTCGACGAACATGCGCCGGCTCACCGTGTGCCCGAGAAGCTGGTACTGGTGGCCGGCGCGTGTGCCCCGGCGCTCGATGTCGAGACCGGCGCCGGCGGGCACGAAGGAGACGTCGCGGGCCTCCTCGTACTTGCGGAAGAGGGCGGTCACCGGGACGTTGAGGGCCCCCGCCAGGGCGCTCAGGGTCGCCAGGGAGGGAGAGGTCAGGCCGTTCTCGATCTTGGAGAGCATCCCCGCCGACAGGCCCGCCTCGCGCGACAGGTCGGCGGCGGTCATGTCCAGCTGCTGGCGGAAGGTGCGGATCTGGCGGCCGATGGAGCGCTCCAGGCGGTTCTCCGGGGCCCCGGTGGTCGCCGGGTCGGCGACGGCGTTCCTTTGATTCGACTCGGCCATCCCCGGGAGTATACCTCCCCCGGTCATCTGATGCAATCTGATTTCCCTGTATTCAATCGACCAGGCCGTCCATCGGGAGGCATTCCATGAACGCAGGCTCCGGACACCATCCCGCCGTCGATCCCATCGACCGCAGTCTCTTCCAGGCGATCGGCGAATCCGTCGACTTCGGTCCCCTCACGACGATCCTGCGGCCCGGGAACATCCGCCTCGGCGACCACGTGAGCTTCATCCACGGGGCCTTCGTCAACCCCGGCTCCACCTGGATCGAGGTCGGCAGTCACACCCACTTCGCTCCGTACTGCGTCCTCTACGGACCCCTAACCATCGGCTCCCGGGTCGCCGTGGCCGCCCACGTGGTCTTCGCCAGCATCGGCCACGGCCACGACCGCGCCGACCAGCCGATGGTCGATCAGCCCGTGACCCGCCGGGAGATCGTGGTCGAGGACGATGTCTGGATCGGCGCCAACGCGGTGATCATCGGCGGTGTTCGCATCGGGTCTCACAGCATCGTCGGGACAGGCGCGGTGGTCACCCGCGACGTCGAGCCGTACTCGGTCGTCGGCGGCGTGCCCGCCAGGCTCATCCGGCGGCGCGAGTAGCTCCCGAAGGGTCAGTCGGCGCGGCGGATCACCAGCAGGGGGCCGTCCTCCGGCGTCAGCTCGGCCCACGGCTCGTAGGAGGTGACCGCGCCCGCGGCGAGCCGGCACGACCACAGGGGCCCGGGCGGCGGCTCCAGCACGTCACCCGGACGTACGGACCCGGCCTCGACGATCACCAGGCAGGCCAGGTCTCCGAGGGAGGCGATCTCGCAGGACCCGCGCCGGGAGACGGAGACCGCTCGGCCGGCTCCCCGGCGCAGCAGGGGGCCGAGGCAGCGGGCGACGTCGAAGGGGGGCCGCGGGTTGCAGCGCGTGTCCAGCAGGCCCCGGGCCACGTCCATGGTGCGGTCCAGGTCGACCAGCGGCTCCAGGAAGAGGGGCACGTCGAGACTCGCCGCGGCCAGCATGGCGCGCGCCACGCAGTTCGCGTTGGTCCCGTCGTCGACGCCGGGCATCTCGGCCAGCAGCTGCAGCTGCCACCCCCTCCGGCCGCGGGCCTGCTGCAGGAGCCTCGCCGTCTCCCAGGGGTCCGCCGGGTCCAGCCGGCAGGCGGCGGCGGCCGTCAGGCCCGACTCCTCGAGGGCCCCGCCGAGGTCGTCCAGCTCTTCGGGCGCGAAGCCGATCCGCGTGCGGTGGTGCTGCTTGCCCGGCACCGGCTGTCCCGGCAGCACGGGGGCCAGCACGAGGAGCGGCGCGGCCTCTCCCAGCGCCGCCAGGGAGCGGGTCTCCGGCAGGAGTCGCCCGGGCAACTGCACCTCCAGAGCGTCCACACCGGCGAGATCGCCGGCGCGGGCGAGGGCCTCCTCCTCGCCAAGGGCGACGGCCTGTACACGGACCCCCTCGGCGCGCAGCACCTCCAGGCGCCGGGCCTGGACCGGGTCCGCCAGGTCGGCCAGGGGCGCGCGCACCCACGTGACGCCCATCTCCAGGCATGCGAGCAGGGGGTAGTCGTTGCGCACCGGCTGGCGTATCACCGACGGCCAGGCCAGGGGCACCTCGGCCCGGGGGGCCAGCGCGTGGCGCAGGGTGACGCCCGAGGCGAAACCCGGTCCGCCCCGGGACGGCCCCTCGGAAGCCGCCGGCAGCGGAGTGACCAGGCAGGCTCCGCCGCCCGCGGCCTGCAGGGCCGCCATGCGCAGGCGGTGAACGTCGAGCCGGCCGCCGGCCATGCGGCACAGGAAGAACCCCAGCTTCCCCTCGTCGTCCCGGCCCTGCTCCGGAGGCGGGGCCGAGGTGAAGAGGTGCGAGAACCCGGGTCGGGTGAACGACGGGGAAGGGGTGACGTGATAGCGGCAGACGCCGTTCTCGGCGGCCACGTGATCGAAGAACTGGAAGTGCACGTGGCCGGCGAACATGGCGAGCACCCGGTGCCGGCGGACCAGGTCGAGGAGCCAGCCGCGGTCCGGCTCGCCGAGGTTGTCGTAGTGCCCGAGCCAGGGCTCGCCGGGGTCCGCGAGGTACGGCGGCATGTGCAGGAACAGGACGCACGGCCTGCATCCCGACTCCGCCAGCTGCGCCTCGAGCCAGGCCCGCTGGCGGGCGTGCGCCGCCAGGCCGGTGTTGAACAGCTGCGAGTTGAGCACCACGAAGCGGACCCCGGCCGCGTCCCAGGCCTGCCAGGACGGGCCGTGCCGGCGCTCCCAGGTGTCGAGACTCTCCTCCGAGGCCTCGCCCGTGGGCATGGTCGGGTCGGGCCGGTCGCCGATGTCGTGGTTGCCGGCCGCGAAACGGCAGCGCTCCCACAGACCGGCGCCGCGGATCTGGTCGAGGGCCTCGCCCACGGCGCGGTCGTAGTCGGGACGGCCCGGGAACTCCTGCACCATGTCGCCCAGGTGCACGACGAAGGCCGGGTCGAGGCCGGCGATGGCGCGCCAGGCGGCCCCGGCCCGCTCGCCCTGGCGGCGGCGCGACTCGAACTCGAGGGGCGCGTCGCCGACGTCGATCATGTAGTGGGTGTCGGAGACGACGACGAACTCGAGGTCCGCCGGCGGCAGCAGGCTGCGGTCGAAGGGGGGTGGGGGCATCTCGGCGTCTTCTGGGCGCGAGCGGGGTCGACGGGCCTGCTGGAGCCTGGGCTTCGCGGTCTCGCGTGACTCTCTCGCCGACCGCACTCCGGCGCGCGCCGCCCCGGCCGCTGATGTTGCGCAAGGGGAACGGGGCCGGCAACCCCGGACGACGGCTCCCGATGGGGCGCAGGATGTCCGGCGGTCGGCGACGGACCCCCGTTGGCGGGCACCTCGGGGGCCAACCATCTTATCGCCCTTCTCCCGTGGACATCCTCCCCGGAGCGCCACCGTATGCCCTTCAAGCTGCTGCGTCATGGCCTGGGCGCCAGGCCCCGGCGCATGTGGCACGACCGACCTCTCAAGGACCGCTACGACGTCGTCATCATCGGCGGCGGCGCCCACGGTCTGGCCTGCGCCTACTACCTGGCCCGGGACCACGGCGTCACCGACGTGGCCGTCCTCGAGAAGAGCTACATCGGCTCCGGGGGCTCGGGGCGCAACACCGCCATCCTGCGCTCCAACTACCTCACCCCGGAGGGGGTGCGCTTCTACGACGCCAGCCTCGATCTCTACGAGGGCCTGTCGGCCGACCTCGACTTCAACGTCATGTTCAGCCGCCGCGGCCACCTCACCCTGGCCCACGACGACGGCTCGGTGCGCACCATGCGCCGCCGCGCCGAGGTCAACCGCCTGGAGGGCGTCGACTCCCGCCTCGTCTTCCCCGACGAGCTGGCCAGCATCTGCCCGCAGCTCGACCTGTCGGACCGTCCGCGCTTCCCCATCCACGCCGCCCTCTACCATCCCCCGGGGGGGATCATCCGCCACGACGCCGTCGTCTGGGGGTACGCCCGCGGCGCCGACGAGCGCGGCGTGGACATCCATCAGTACACCGAGGTCACCGGCATCGACGTGGCCGCCGGCGCCGTCACCGGCGTGCAGACCACCCGGGGGCCGGTGGCGGCCGGGACCGTGCTCTCGGCCACGGCCGGCTGGGCCTCCGACCTGGCCGCCATGGCCGGCCTGCGCCTGCCCCTGGACACCTTTCCCCTCCAGGCCTGCGTCACCGAGCCCCTCAAGCCGTTCCTCGACGTGGTCGTCGTCTCCGGCTCGCTGCACGTCTACATCAGCCAGTCCGGCCGCGGCGAGCTGGTCATGGGCGCCAGCGTCGATCCCTTCACCTCCTACTCCACGGCCGGCTCCCTCGACTTCCTCGAGGGCCTCTCGGGGCACGTGCTGGAGCTGTTCCCCTTCCTGTCGCAGGTCCGCATCCTGCGCCAGTGGGCGGGGCTGTGCGAGATGCCCCCCGACTACAGCCCCCTCATGGGAGTCACGCCGGTGAGGGGCTTCTTCCTCGACGCCGGCTGGGGGACCTATGGCTTCAAGGCCTCGCCCATCTGCGGCAAGACCCTGGCCGAGCTGATCGCCACGGGGCGCACCCCCGGCCTCATCCACCCCTTCCGCCTCTCCCGCTTCGCCGAGTTCGACCCGGTGGGCGAGAAGGGCGCCGCCGCCGTGGGCCACTGACGTGCTGCTGCTGGGCTGCCCCCACTGCGGCGAGCGCAACGTCTCCGAGTTCCACTACGGCGGCGAGTACCGTCCGCGGCCCTCCCCCTCGACGGCGGCCGGCGACGAGGAGTGGCACGACTACCTCTACCTGCGCGACAACCCCATGGGGCCCCGGCGCGAGTGGTGGATCCACCGCGCCGGCTGCGGCCTGTGGTTCCTGGCCGAGCGCGACCGCCGCACGAACGCCGTCTCCCGGACCTTCCGGTGGTCCCCGGACGGAGCCGGGGCTCAGAGCGAGGTCGGCGGCGCCGGAGGCGAGTCCGACGCCCCGGAGGGCCGCGTGAGCCGCCGAGGCCGCCCAGGCGGCGCACGGGAGGGCTGCTCGTGAGCAGGTCCTCACACCGCGTCGACCCCCGGCCGGGAGAGGTCCTGGACCGAGGGCGCAGCCTGCGCTTCCGCTTCGACGGCCGGCGGTTCAGCGGCTGCGCCGGCGACACGATCGCCTCGGCCCTGGCCGCCGCAGGCGTCGACCTCTTCAGCCGCTCCTTCAAGTACCACCGCCCCCGCGGCCTGCTGTGCTGCGCCGGCCACTGCCCCAACTGCCTGGTCCAGGTCGGCTCCGAGCCGAACGTGCGCGCCTGCCTCCAGCCGCTGGAGGAAGGCCTGGACGTGCGGTCCCAGAATGCCTGGCCGTCGCTCAAGCTCGATCTCATGGCCCTGACGGAGCGGGTCTCGCGCTTCCTGCCCGCCGGGTTCTACTACAAGACCTTCATCCGGCCGCGGCGGCTGTGGCCCCTGTACGACCGGGTGCTGCGCACCGCCGCGGGCCTCGGCACCGTGGACGAGCAGACGCCGGAGGGGGAGTACGACAAGCGGTACCTCCACGCCGAGGTGGTCGTCGCCGGGGGAGGCCCCGCCGGCCAGGCCGCCGCCCTGGCCGCCCGCGAGAGCGGCGCCCGGGTGCTGCTGCTGGACGAGAACCCCGCCCTCGGCGGCCACCTGCGCTACAGCGGTCCGCCGCCGCGGGGCGATTCCGGCGACGCCGCTGAGCGGCTGAAGCGGGCCGGCGTGGAGGTGCTCACCGGCACATCGGTGACCGGCTGGTACCAGGACCACTGGCTCTCGGCGGCGCGCGGCCGCCGGCTGTTCAAGATCCGCGCCCGCGCCGTGGTCGCGGCCACCGGCAGCCACGAGATCCCCCCGCTCTTCGACGGCAACGACCGGCCGGGGGTCATGCTCGGCACGGCGGTGCAGCGGCTGCTGCGGCTCTACGGCGTGGCCCCGGGCCGGCGGGCGGTGGTGGTCACCGCCGGCGACGGCGGCTGGGAGGTGGCCGCCGACCTGCTGGCCGCCGGGGTCCAGGTCGCCGCCGTGGCCGACGAGCGGCCGGGGGCGGAGCCGCCCGGGGCGGCAGAGGTGGCCGCCTCCGGGGCGGAGGTGCTCACCGGGTACACCATCGGCGCCACCCGGGGCCTCCGCCGCGTGCGCGCGGCCGTGCTGGTGCCGGTCTCCGGCGCCGGCGCGAGGCGCCGGGTGCGCTGCGACCTCGTCGCCGTCAGCACCGGGCGGCAGCCCTCGGCGGAGCTCGCCTGGATGGCCGGAGCGGGCAGCCGCTACGACGAGGAGCACGCCGAGATGCGGGTGGTCGGCCTGCCGGAAGGGGTGTTCCTGGCGGGGAGGGTTGCCGGCTTGGAGGGGCCCCCGGAGGCCGAGGAGGAGCACGGCCGCCGGGCCGGCGCCGCCGCGGCGGCGCACGCCCTCGGCGCAGGGACAGCGGAGGCCGGGCAGGCCCCGGAGGCCCTCGGTGCCCGCCCCTTGGCGGCAGACCCCGCGATATCCGGAGACGCCCCCGGTGACCACCCGCAGGGCGCAGCCACGCCGACCGGAGAAACAGCCTCCCGCTCCTCGTCGCTGGTCAGCGCGCCCGCCTGCGGCGGCGGCAAGCGCTTCGTCTGCCTGTGCGAGGACGTGACCGACACCGACGTCGACACCTCCCTGGCCGAGGGATACGACCACCTCGAGCTGCTCAAGCGCTACACCACCATCGGCATGGGACCCTGCCAGGGCCGCATGTGCAACCTCCACGGGATCCGCCTCTGCGCCAGCGGCACCGGCCGCTCGGTGCAGGATACCGGCCGGACGACGGCGCGGCCGCCCGTGACGCCCCTGTCCCTGGGGACTCTCGCCGGCCAGAAGATGGAGCCGGTGCAGGTCTCGGCGATGCACGACTGGCACCTGGCCCGAGGCGCCCGCATGATGACCGCCGGCACCTGGCTACGGCCGGAACGCTACGGCGACCCGGCCGAGGAGGTGGCGGCGGTGCGCAACGCCGTCGGCCTCATCGACGTGAGCCCCCTCGGCAAGCTGCGCCTCACCGGGCCGGGGGTGCCGGACCTGCTCGAGCGCCTCTACGTCAACACCTGGCGGGACCTGCGCCGGGGCCGGGTGCGCTACGGCATGATGTGCAACGACGAGGGCGTCGTCCTCGACGACGGCGTCTGCGCCCGCCTGGCCGACGACGACTGGTACGTGAGCACCACCTCCACCGGCGCCGCCGGCGCCCTGGAGTGGGTCGAGTGGTGGCGCCAGTCGGGCTGGGGCGACGGCGTCCACGTCACCGACCTGACCGAGGCCCGGGCCGCCGTCAACCTGGCGGGTCCGGCCTCCCGCGAGGTGCTGCAGAAGCTCACCTCCCGCGACCTGTCGAAGGCCCGCTTCCCCTACATGCGCGCCCGCCGCACCCGGGTCGCCGGCCTCTCCTGCCTGGTCCTGCGCATCGGCTTCACCGGCGAGCTGTCCTACGAGATCCACGGCCCGGCCGGCGGCGGCCGGCACCTGTGGGAGGCGCTCATGGAGGCCGGGGCCGACCACGGCATCCGCCCCTTCGGCGTCGAGGCCCAGCGCATCCTCCGCCTGGAGAAGGGCCACCTGATCGTCGGCCAGGACACGGACGCCCTCTCCGACGCCATTTCCGCCGACTCCGGATGGGCCGTCAAGCTGGAGAAGGAGGACTTCCTCGGGAAGCGGGAGCTGACCCGCGTGGCGGAGACCGGACCGAGACAGCGCCTCACCGGGTTCCGCATGAGCCGCGACGACGCCGCCGTGGAGGAGGGCCTGCAGATCGTCACCCGCCGCGCCGGCGGCGGCTTCGACATCATCGGCTGGATCACCTCCTGCCGGCGCTCCCCGACCCTCGGCGGCGTCATCGGCCTGTGCTGGCTGCCGGCGGATCTCGCCGCCGAGGAGGGCGCCGTCTTCTCCGTGTACGCCGGCGGACGCCTGGAGGAGGGACGGGTGCACCACGGGCCGTTCTACGACCCCGCCGGCGAGAGGCTGCGCAGCTGATGGCCGGGCCCTGGTACGCGACCCCCCTCCACGGCCGCTGGGAGGCCCTGGGCGCGCAACTGACCGAGATGGACGGGTGGCAGGTCCCCGAGCGCTTCGGCGACGGCGCCGCAGAGGCGCGGGCGGCGCGGGAAGGGGTGGCTCTCGGCGACGAGACGCCGCGGGCGAAGCTGCTCGTGCAGGGCGAGGAGGCCGCCGCCGCGGTCGCCGCGGCCACCGGCCTGGCGGCGCCCCGGGTGGGAGACGTGAGCGGGGGCCGGGTGACCGCCTGCGGCCTGAGGCCCGACCTTCTGCTCGTGGCCGCCGGCCCCGGCGAGGGGGAGGGAATCCTGAAGACCCTGGAGCAAGCCGCCGCCGCGGCCGCCGGGCTGGTGACCGTCACCGACGTGACCCACGGCCGCTTCGAGTACCGCATCGTCGGCCCGGAGTCGCCCCGGCTGCTGAGCAAGGTCTGCGGCCTCGACTTCGACGACGACGCCTTTCCGGACCGCCGCTGCCGCGAGACCAGCGTCGCCCGCGTCAAGGCCCTGGTGGTGCGCATCGACACCGGCGGCCGGCCCGCGTACCGCGTCCTCGGCGGACGCGCCCTGGGCGCCTACGTTTGGGACACCCTCATGGAGGCCGGCGCCGGGCTCGGCATCGCGCCCATCGGCGCCGCCGCCCTCCGAGAGCTGGAAGCCTGAGAGCAAACTTCATCGCATCGCCGAGGAGAGGATCATGGAACTGAGAGACGTCGAGAAGTGGGTGAAGGACAAAGACATCGAGTACTTCCTCTGCTCCTTCGTCGAGATGGGCGGCATGCCCAAGGCCAAGCTGGTGCCGGCCACCAACCTCGAGGACATGGCCGCCGAGGGCGCCGGCTTCGCCGGCTTCGCCGCCGGCAACATGGGCCAGGGCCCCCACAGCCCGGAGCTGGCCAACATGCCCGACTTCGGCCAGGGGATGATCGTGCCCTGGCGGCCCAACATGGCCTGGGTCCCCGGCAACCTCGAGGTCGAGGGCGAGCCCTTCGACTACTGCCCGCGCACCATCCTCAACCGCCAGCTCGAACGGGCCCGCGCTCTCGGCTACCGCTTCAACGTCGGCGTCGAGGCCGAGTTCATCCTCCTCAAGCGCGGCGAGGAGGGGCGCTTCACGACCAGCGACCCCTTCGACACCCTGGACAAGCCCTGCTACGACCTGGTCACCCTCAACCGCAACTTCGACCTCATGACCACCCTCATCGGCCACCTGCAGGCCCTCGGGTGGGGTCCGTACGCCAACGACCACGAGGACGCCAACTGCCAGTTCGAGATCAACTGGGAGTACTCCGACGCCCTGACCACGGCCGACCGCCACACCTTCTACCGCTGGATGGTCAAGACCATGGCCGAGGAGCGCGGCCTCCACGCCACCTTCATGCCCAAGCCCTTCGGCGACCTCACCGGCTCGGGCGCCCACTTCCACATGAGCCTGTGGGACACGGACAACGAGACCAACCTCTTCCTCGACGAGAGCGACCCCAGCGGCCTGTCGCGGATGGCCTACCACTTCATGGGCGGCGTGCTCGCCCACGCCAAGGCCCTGGTGGCGGTCACCGGCCCCCTGGTCAACAGCTACAAGCGCCTCACCCGCGGCGCCCCCCGCTCCGGCGCCAGCTGGGCCCCGGTCTACGTCACCTACGGCGGCTCCAACCGCACCCAGATGATCCGCATCCCGGCGCCCGGCCGCATCGAGAACCGCTGCGTCGACGGCGCCGCCAACCCCTACCTCGCCAGCGCCGTGCTGCTGGCCGCCGGCCTCGACGGCATCGAGAACGAGACCGACCCCGGCCGCCGCAACAACGAGAACCTCTACGAGCTGACCGAGGCCGAGCTGGCCGAGCGCGGCATCGACTACCTGCCCGCCACCCTGCGCGACGCCTGCGACGCCCTGGAGCAGGACGAGGTGGTCCGCGAGGCCCTCGGCCAGGAGTACTCCGGCTACTACCTGGAGTGCAAGCGCGAGGAGTGGCGGGACTACCACCAGTCCGTCAGCGACTGGGAGCGGGAGACCTACCTGTCGGTGTTCTGACCGGGCCGGACGGCTGGTCCCGGACGAACTCCGGCTGGGGCTGGTCGCCGTACCGGGCGGCCATGGAGTCGTCCCCGGCGACCGACAGGAGATCGTTGAGCAGCAGGTCCCGCTCCTGGGAGGTCACCACGGGGAAGCCGTAGTTCCGGTTGACGTGCTTGAAGGCCCCGCCCTCGGCGGTCCTCCTCTCCACGAACTCCAGGTGGCGCCGGAGACGCTGGCGGAGGTGCCGGTTCGCGAACTCCGGCAGCGACAGCAGGAGGTTCCGGGCCACCGGCAGCAGCGCCGGGTCCAGCTCCACCGAGACCGCGTTCCGCCCCGAGGCCAAGGCGGCCGCGGCGGTGATCCCGGTGCCCGCGAAGGGATCCAGCACCGTGTCCCCCTTCACCGAGTGCATGCAGACCAGCCGGTACGCCAGCTCGAAGGGGAAGGCCGCGCTTCTCTTGCGGGAAGCCTCGTCGACGAGCTCCTGCCCGGCCCCCGGGATGTCGAGCCACACGTCGGAGAACCACAGGTTCCTCTCCTCCCAGAAGAAGGCGCTCTCCCGCCGGCGGCTCCTCTCCTCTTCGGTGGCGAACTCCCGGCGCGGTCCCTTGCGGGCGATCAGGACGTACTCGTGCTCGTAGGTCACGTAGGCCCCGGCGGGCAGCATCCCCGAGCCGAGGAACTTGTTCGGAGCGTTGTTCGGCTTGCGCCAGAGGATGTCGGGGAGAAGGACGAAGCCGGCGCGCACCAGGCCGGACAGGACCCGGGAGTGGTTGGACCAGAGACGGAAGTCGCCGTTCAGGGTGCGGGTGGCGTCACCGATGTTGATGCAGGCGATCCCGCCCGGGCGCAGGACCCGGTGGACCTCGGCCCAGGTGGCGTCGAGCAGCTCGTGCATCATCTCGAAGGCCCCGGCACCGTCCCCCGCGGCCAGGGCCTCGGCGGCGCCGGGTCTCTGGCGGCCGAAGGCCTCATCCCACATCTCGATCATCGGGTACGGCGGCGAGGTGACCACCAGGTCCACCGAGCCCTCGTCGAGGAAGCCGAGGTCGGTGGCGTCGCCGGTCCTCGCCTCGGCCCGCGCTCTCACCCCCCGCCCTCCAGCACCTGCAGGACCAGCCTCGACGGCCGCCGGGCGGAGTGGTGCACGACGTTGGCCGCCACCGCCAGCTCCGTGTCGGCCAGGTCGTTCTTCCCCGTGTTGTGGTTGCGGTCGTGGTTGGGGAAGTCGCTCGAGGTGATCTCCAGGCGGATGCGGTGGCCGGGCTCGAAGCGGCAGGCCGTCGGTCCGAGCTGGATGCGCAACTCCACCACCTGCCCCGGTGAGAGCAGCTCCTCGGCGTCGAGGGAGTTGCGGTGGCGCACGCGCACCATGCCGTAGCAGACCTCCAGGGCCCGCCCCGAGGAGCGGCCCTCTCCCTCCGCGGGATGCTCGTCCACCAGGCGGGCGAAGAAGTCCGTGTCCGGCGCCGAGGAGCTGACGTAGAGCACGGCCTCCGGGTAGCCGGCGATCTCCACCGCCTCGGGCAGCGGCTCCGTGCGGTAGCAGAGGATGTCCCCGCGATCCTCCACCCGGCGGCGGTCCGAGGGCCCCGTGAACCACTCCTTCGTCCACAGGGTCGGCACGGGGTCGCTGGGGTCGTAGTCGAAGCGGTCGGTCTCGGCCCCGTCCGGCCCGCCGTCGGTGGACAGCCGCCCGGTGCCGCCGAAGCCGGCGTCGCCGCCGCTGCCGAGCCGGTACTCCCGGGGCGTGGTCCCCTCCGGCGGCCAGGTCTCGGCCGAGCGCCACCGGCCGCCGTTGCCGCCCATGACGAAGTAGCGCACCGCCGGCTCGCGGTCGACGCCGTTGTCGACGCCCTTGAGCCAGCGGTCGAACCAGCGGACGATCAGGTCGGGCAGGTCGAGCCGGGCCTGGGGTCCGAAGTCGACGCCGGCCACGGAGCGGCTGCCGAGCCCCGGGTGGTTCCAGGGGCCGGCGACCAGCTTCGTCTGGGACCGCGCCAGCTCGGTGCGGCCGCGGCGCTGCATGAGCTGCAGGTGCCGCATGGAGCCGTTGCAGTGGTCGTACCAGCCGCTGAAGTCGAGGTTCGGCACCTCCACCTCGGCGTGGACCTCACCGAGGCGCCAGGGCCGGCGGTTCGGGTGCTCGAGCCAGTCCCGGGCGTACTCCGCCAAGCCCGGCGGCAGGTGCCGCGGGAGATCGAGCCAGGGCAGGTGTTCGACCCAGGGGGACTCGCCGTCGGCCTCGTCCCACGCCCGCCGGGCCTCGGCCGGCGTGTGCGGCGGCGGCAGTCCCCTCCGGCGGCGCAGGTCCGGCGCCATGGAGGTGAGCCACCACTTGATCCGCCGCCCCGGACGGAAGCCGCCCGGCCAGTCGACCTCGGTCAGCTCCAGGGGGATGGTGTAGGCGCACATGGCCGCCAGGTGGGGCGGCCGCAGCCGGGCCAGCTGCCACTGCATCCAGGCGTCGTACGAGGCCCCGAGGGTGCCCACCCGGCCGTCGCACCAGGGCTGCGCCGCCAGCCACTCCACGGAGTCGTACCCGTCCTCGGCGTCCCCGGTGTTCTCCATGGTGAAGGGGACCCAGTCGCCCTCGGAGCCGTAGCGGCCTCGCGAGTCCATGGAGACGACCGCGTACCCGGCGCGCACGTAGCGCTCGTACCCGCCCTTCGAGCGGCCGTACGGCGTGCGGTGCAGGATCGCCGGGAAGGGGCCCCCGGCGTCGGGGCAGAAGACGTGGGCTTCCATGCGCGCGCCGTCACGCATCGGCACGCCCACGTCGGCCTCGGTGAGGATCCCGAGGGCGCCGGTCATCGCGCGCGCTCCGTCTCGGTGGCGATTGCATTCATGTGAAGATCTCCCTGCTTCTGGCAGCTCTGCCGCCGGCTCTTCAGTCGCCTGAAGGGTCCGCCCCGCCGCACGCGCTCCCTGCTCGTAGTTGACCCGCGTGCGGCCGGCTCTCAGTCGATGAAGGGTCCCCCCCGCCGCACGCGCTCGTAGACGCGGCGGAACTCCTCGGACCCGTCGTCGTTCCAGGTCTCGCCCCGCAGACCCTGGATCGCCCCCTCCTCCCGCCCCGTGGCGCTGGCCACGTCCCCCGGAGAGCGCGCGTACAGGGTGCGCCCGCCCGGCAGGTGCACCCGCTCCAGGTATCGGGGAACCTTGGCGGGTGGGTTCGCCGCCAGCCGCTCCAGGGCCTCCTCGTCGACGTCGAACCCGAGCCCCGGCCGCTCCGGCACCGGGGAGCAGCCCGCCGCCACCTCGATCCGCTCGGTGGTGATGTCGTCCTCGTACTGGTCGTCGAGGTGGATCGAGTGGCCCGTGGCCGTGGGCAGCACGGCGGCCATGTGCAGGCCCAGGGCCTTGGTCAGGGTGCCGCCCGTCAGCTGGATCAGGCACTGCGTGTTGAGCCGGGCGCAGGCGGTGCCGTTGGCCAGGGTGTCGCCGATGCTGGTGCCGCCGCTGCCGATGAGGTAGGCGTCGGCGGCGCCCTGTCCCAGGGCCGTCAGGCGGGACTCTCCGGGGGGCACGTGGAAGACCAGCGGAAGGCCGGTCTGCTCGCGCAGCCGGCACCACGAGTCGAGGTCGTCCTTCGGGAACGGGTCCTCGATGCAGCCGACCACGGCATGGCCCTCGAGCCAGCGCACGATCGGCAGCAGGGTGGCCAGCGTCCGGGAGCCGTTCAGGTCGAAGTGCAGGCGAAACCCCTCCGGCGCCACCTCCTCGGCGGCGAGAACCTGCTCCCGCACGTCGTGGACCGGCGTCGTGTGCATCTTGATCACCAGGTACCCCTGCCGCGCCGCCCGCTCCACCTCGGCGGCGAACTCCTCCGGCCCGGCCTGCCGCGTCCAGGCGGCCACGGAGACCGCGTCCCTCACCTTGGGGCCCATGAGCCGCCAGGCCGGCACCCCCAGGTGCTTGCCCATCACGTCGTAGAGGGCGCCGCCCACGGCCGGATCGAATCCGTTGCCGATGAACTCGAAGGGGCTGCGGCCGATCAGCGGCTCCACGCTCGCGGCGGAGGGAGCCCCTCCCCGGTGATCGCCGTAGCCGACGAGGCCGTCGTCGGTGCGCACCCGGCAGACGACGCGCTGGTCGATGCCGGCGAAGCGCACCGGATCGCGCCGGTTGCGCTCTGCCAGACGGGGACGGATGGGGATGATGTCGACGTCCGTGATCTTCATGGGTGACTCCTTGGTCAGAACCGGGTGCTCTCGTAGCCGGAAAAGGGCGTATCCACCCCGACCTCGTCGGCGATCTCCTCCAGCATCTCGCGGTGCTCGCGGCCGACGGGGATACCGTCGCGGGTGTTGTCCCGCTCCCAGCGCCACTCCAGGCCACCGGGCAGCTCGGCGCGGTCCACCCCCGGGTAGGGCCGCATGCGCCGAGCCCGCGCGACGTACCCGTCCATGGCGGCCTTGAACTCGGCCACGGGCATGAACCGCTCGATGGCGACGGCGGCGACGAAACCGCCCTGGTCCGAGACCCACGGCGACCGCGGGGGCTGCATCTCCGGCCGATGGATGCCGGCCAGCACCCCGCCGAGGACCTGCAGCACCGCTCCCAGCCCGAGGCTCTTGAAGAACACCTGGGGAAAGCGCTCGAGCAGCTCCGGCTCGTGGGGCAGCATGTGCGCCCCCATGTCGAGGACCAGCGGCGGCTGGGTGTCGGCCGGGACGGCCACGCTCAGCGGCGAGGCCCCGGAGGCGCGCAGCACCAGGTCGTCCGGGTCCATGGGATAGCGCACCGACGACGCCGCCAGGCCGATGCAGTCGGCCTCCAGGGCCATGCGCGAGTAGAGGCCCGCGGAGCCGATGTGATGATGGTTGCCGGTGGTCACCGCCCCGAGACCGTGGGCGCGGGCCCGGGCCACCGCCATCTCCATCCCCCGGTGGCAGGGGAAGTAGCCGAGGCCGCCGTCGCCGTCGAGGACGGCCGTGGTCTCGGACTCGTCCACCACCCGGACCTCGGGCGCGGGATTGACGCGGCCGTCGCGCATGAGCCGCACGTAGTACGCCACGTGCATCGTGCCGTGGCTGAAGACGCAGCGCAGGTCGCACTCGACGAGGAGGGCGGCCAGCCACGAGGCCCGCTCCCGGGGCATGCCGGCCCGCTCGAGGAGGGAGGCCGTCAACCGCCGCATCTCGGCCGCCGGCACGCGGATGCCATGGGGCGGCGGATAGTTGCGCAGCTGCAAAGTGCTCATCCGGTCTCGTCGGGATCGCGGGCGTGGATCTCCACGTTGTGTACCACCGCCTGCCGCCGCACGCTAGTCCCTGCCCGTGCACCCGGTCAAATCCCGGGGAATCCCACGGCCGTCGGCGCGGGGTGCTCGAGTCGGGGCCCTCCCGCCCTTGGCAGGTGACGGGAGGACGTTAGCTTCTCAGTCGAGAGCCCTGGCTTGCCTGCAACCCGGCATGATCCCTTCTCCGAAGGAGGCCGACCTTGCGCGCCTTCCCTTCCTCCTGGCCCTCCGCTCTCCTGAGCCTGCTGGCCGCCGCGGCCGTCTCCGCCCAGGACTACGACGCCGACTATCCGCCCGGCACGCTGACCCCGACCATCGACCTGGGCCTGCAGAGGGTCGAGATCGAGGTGCCGGAGAAGTACCGCGGCGACGTGCCCGGGGGCCTGAGCGTCAACCTGCCGCCGGGCTTCCGCGCCCGGCTCTTCGCCGTCGTTCAGGGAGGCCCCCGGGACATGCATTTCAGCCCCGAAGGCGTGCTCCACGCCGTCACCCGGCGGGGCCAGGTCATGGCCCTGCCCGACCGCGACGGCGACGGCGTCGCCGACGAGGAGACCGTCGTCCTCGGCGGCCTGCGGACCTGCGACGGTCTGGCCTTCTACAAGGGCGACATGTACATCGGCGAGGAGCACCAGGTGATCAGGGCCGTCGACGGCGACGGCGACGGCATCTACGAGGATACCGAGGTGCTCGTCGGCGATCTGCCGTACGAGGCCTGGCACGACACCAAGACGATCGTCTTCGACGAGCGGAACGAGAAGCTTTACGTCAGCGTCGGCTCCCCCTGCGACCTGTGCCGCATGGAGCCCGGCCACCAGTTCGCCGGCGCCAGCACCACGGACGCCCTCCCGTACCGCCCCGAGCGCGGCACCGTCATGGAGTTCAACGCCGACGGCACGGGAGGACGCATCTTCGCCACCGGGGTGCGCAACGTCGTCGGCATGGCCCTGCACCCGGTCACCAACGAGCTCTGGGGCACGAACAACGGCCACGACGAGGAGGGCCGCTCCCGTCCGCCGGAGTGGATCGACGTGCTCCGCGACGGCGACTTCCAGGGCTACCCCTTCGTGCAGAGCCACCAGGTCTGGAACGACTTCACCATCGGCCGCTACCACCCGATGCTGCCGATCACCCGCGAGGACACGCTGCTGGCCATGACCCAGAAGAAGCCGGCGGTCCTGGTGCCGGCCCACTGGGCGCCGATGCGCATCCACTTCTACACGGGCGAGCAGTTCCCGGCGAGGTACCGGAACGCCGCCTTCGTCGCCTTCCGCGCCGGCCGCGCCAAGCTCTCCTCCCACCCCGGGTACAAGGTGCAGGCCCTGTTCAGCGATCCGGACGGCTCCGATGCCGTCATGGCCGACTTCGTCACCGGTTTCCAGACGGGCACGACCCAGAGCTCGGTCTGGGGCTTCCCCCACGGCATCGCCAGCGACGCGGAGGGCAGCCTCTACGTCGGCAGCGACAGCCGCAACACGGTGATCCTGAAGATCACCCACAGCCAGCTGCAGGGGTCCTGGGAGCACGACCTGCCGGAGTCCGTCGGCCTCGCCGGCCGGGTGACGCTGCGCGGCACCGTGCGCCTCGAGCGCCTGGCCGAAGGTGGCGAGGAGCCGCGGGTGACCGCCGACCTGAGCGCCCTCGGAGGTCCCGCCGAGGTGGAGCTGACCCCCCGTGGGGATGGCGAGTACGTCCTGGAGGTCGAGCTCGTCGCCGCCGCCGTCGGCCGCCGAGACATCGTCGTCCGCGTCGAGCAGCGGGCCGGGGAGCGCACCGAGTCCCTGCGCTTCGCCACCACCGTGTACGTACTGCCCCCGATCTGGAGCCACGACCTGCCCGCGGGCCTCACCCTCGGCGATCCTCTCGAGCTGCAGGCCACGGTGCGCATCGAGCGGCTGTCGGCCGACGGCGCGGATCCACGCGTGACGGCGGACCTGTCGGCCATGGGCGGTCCCGGCGAGGTGCGGTTGAGCCCGGACGGCGAGGACGAGTACTCGCTGCGGGCCGTCGTCGCCCTCGACGTGCCCCCCGGCACCTACCCGGTCCTCGTGCGCTTCGAGCAGGAGGTCGGCGGCGTCGTCTTCCGCCATGACTTCCGCCACGACGTGGTGCTCTCGCCGCCCGACCTGCCGATCCTCGACGACGGGCTCGCCAGCGGCTGGCAGATCCTCGGCGAGCAGGGCGCGACGATCGTCGGTCCCACGGACGCGGGACCCGTCTTCAACGGCCGCCAGGCCCTGGAGCTGCATCTGCAGCCCGAGAACTTCTGGACCCTCTGGCGGGCCACCGTGGTGCCGCCCTCCCCCGTGGACATCCAGGGCTTCGCCGGCCTGCGTCTCGTCCTCCACGCGGGCGCCGCCGCCATGCCCGGTCCCGCCGCCCTGTCGGTGGTCGTCGACGATCTCTCCGTCGATCTGCTGCGCGCGCCGTACGAGGTCGTCCCCGGAGACCCGGGGTGGCAGGTCGTGGAGATCGACTTCGACGCCTTCACGGTGGAAAACAGGTACGGCGGCTCGGACTGGATCGTCGAGGAGGTCGACGCGATCGTCCTGCGCGGCTCCATTTCCGGCACCCTCTACCTGGACGACGTGCGCCTCGTCACCCGCATCCCGGCGGCGGAGCCGGAGCCTGCGACGGCGGTGAGCGAGATCATCGGGGACGGCACGCCGGATGAGCACGCGCTGGGGCCGAGCTACCCGAACCCCTTCAACGCCGAGACCGTCCTTCTCTTCGACCTGCCCGCGGCTTCCGAGATCCGGCTGTCGGTCTACAACCTCGCCGGGCAGCGGGTCGTGGAACTCGTCCGCGGCCTCCGAGAGGCCGGCCGCCACCGCGTGAGCTGGGACGGGCGCGACGGGTCGGGCCTCCCCCTGGCCTCCGGCGTGTACCTGGTGCGGCTGTCCGCCGGGCGCTGGATCGGTACGGAGAAGCTGTTGCTGCTGCGTTGACGGCGATGTGACACATTATTGGACACCCCGAGCCCGCGACCCTTCGACTCTCCCGGAGAATCGCCCAGAAGCCAACTGTTCTGTTGTCGATGGTCTACGAGCCCCCTGGCTCGCCCGCCATCATGGGACGGTTCCGGCTCGCAGATGATTGACCGGGACCGGGGATCGTCCCCCCGGGCCGGTCGCACCAGGGCTGCCTGATCAGCATCCCAAGAGAGGATCACGACGAGGCCGGCGGTCGCTTCGACCAGCTTCCGGCCACTTTCATGTTCGAGAGGCCATTGGAGGCCCCGCTGTGATGAGATGTCCATCGCGACTCTCACGGCCATTCCTTACAGCGAAGCTCCAAGGTCGCCGAGGTCGGGCAGAACCATCCGACGGCTCTGCCCGTCCGCTCCTCTCTCAGAAGCGTCCGCAGGCGAATACACGGACCGCCCGCAGGATCTCAAGGGCATGGCGTGGAGTGCGATTCTTGCGCCGGTACGAAAGCAGCTGGTTATTTCACGAGAGATCCAGCGGCCTGACTGGGAGAGACGAGGCTGTCAACGGCCCGATCCCCGGAAGCCCTCCAGCATCGGTCCGATCCCTATCCGCTTCCTGCATGCGACAGAGAGGGATGAGGAGATCGAGATGGTGCGCGTCCGGGGATACGAGCTACAAGCAGGGAATCATAGAGCGGCTATTCTTCGCCGGACGCATCCTGGTAGTGCCAACGGATGCGTCCGTCCCCGCCGTTGTCCTCCGCTTCTCCAATCCCAAGCGATGGAGGGAGGAACCGTGGACGCTGATTGCTGCCCTGAAGCAAGACCAGGGAGTCACTTACCCCGAGGAACTTTAGTCTGAGGAGAGATGAAGTGAACTTTGAGGAATGCATTGAGAACTTTCGATTGATCCATTTGGTGGACCGCTATGAGAAAGGTTCGGTCCGTCCCTTAGTTAGGATAGCCTATGGAGATGAAGAGAAGGGCCAAGTGATGTTGGTTTCAGCAAAGGCTCTCCGCGATCTTCTTGATCGTGTTGAAGGATCGATACATGAGCGCAAACTGATGCCGCTGGATGTTCCAATGATCTTTTCTCGGTTGCGGGGTCCATTTGAAGGTGCAACACTGTCTAACCCTCGAAAGATCACTGTCTCTGAGTCTCCCCGGACCGTCTGGAGTGTTGGGTGGTGGAAAAGCCAGCAGACCGGAGAGAGCTATCTTCTGATGCGTCATGCGGACGTTGAGAGCTTCACAAGAGATGAAGCAGATGGTGTTATGCCTACGGAGGGTGATGTGACCCACGGACCTCCTCCCATCTAATCAGAACTCTACGATGCTCCCTTCCTGTGGATTCCACATCCTCAGGTTACAACACCCTGTCGATTTCCTGAAGTCCAAGCCTAATCCGCCCCTCCCACTTGGGTGGTGCGAGAGTCGGAGAGTGGTTCGCAATGACCGAAGATGAGTCCATTGAAAGAATAGAATTCGTACCGATGACCGGCAGTCCTGTGATAGTCGGTCGCAGGACTAGGGAGGAACGGATTCGTGAGGCGATGATGGACCTTCGATTGGTATTCGAAGGGACCGGTTCAATGGTCAGTGGTGGAACTTTGCCTGCTGAAGGACGTAGGGTCGAGATGACCTCTGGTCTGATTGCTGATCTAACGGCGAGCCTTGCTAGGCATTGTTCCGTCTTCTTGCGCAAGATGGTTTTGGGAGACAGACGTACTCAGAGGCTGCTGGATGAAGAAACCTGCTGTAAGGAAGGATTGAGGTTCGGCAGAATTCGCCAAGTTTCAGGGCAACGAGTGGATCTCTCGCTTACTCCCTTTGCTGTCAAGGGCGGCCGGATGCACGCTACGAAATTGAATGATGAGACAGGAGATCCGGAAGTAGAGCATATTGTTCCTATAGCTCCTCAAAGCCTCAACTTTCATGTAGAGTGGCCGTTGCCCGGCATGGTGAGTTGGGGCACTCAGCCGATGTTCGAGGTAAGGCCAGAGGAGTTGTTTGACTCCCACTCTCCAGAGAATCTAGACTGTGAATCATGGCTTGGTCAGCAGCTTGTGGTCTTTGATCGGCGAGGGATTACCCTGAGGGATGTGATAAGAGTGATGGTTAACGTGGAGGGAGCCCACTCTCCTCCGGTGGAACGGCTTATGCTCGTTGAGGGACAGGAGGATACTGCTAGGTTCAGGGTCGTGAAGGATTCTGAGATTCACATCTTGGGCCATCTGAGAACGTGTGGTATACGATACAGTCATCTGATAGTCTTTCAAACGGCCATGTATCTGTATAACCAGCTTGCCCAGAAGGGCTCTCCTTCTCCTGTGCTATGCTTTGAAGTACCGGACGATGTGTTTTCATCAGCTCAGACTTGGCTCCGATTTGATGGAGGACTTGCCATGTCGTTTGGAACTGAGGAGAAGACCATCCGTCATAGGATCAGAGCCCCCAGGTAGGGCTCTCCCCTCAAGAGAGCACACCCTCCTGTACAGTGACCTCAGTGGCCGGCGAAGGCGTCGAGGTAGAACAGCAGCACCGGCGCGGCCCAGTAGACGTACATCGCGTTCAGCAGCCCCGCCCGGGCCGCCTCCTCGTAGCCGCCGCGCGCCGCCTGGAGGAAGCGCGCCTTACCGGTCAGGTCGTAGGCGTAGGCGAACCCCTGGCAGACCTGGTGGACGTACTCGGGCGCCCAGTTCTTCTGCAGCGGGTTCCCGGAGTAGTGGGTGACGCCCGGCTTCCCGCGGTCCCCCCGGCCTTCCGGCAGCAGCCGCAGGCCGTCCGGGCCGCGCTCCCAGTAGCAGGGCAGGGAATCGGGACCGCCCGTGTTCTCGGCGAGGACGGAGGAGGCGAGGGCGACGATCGCCGCCGCCGCCCGGCGGTCTCCGGTGGCGGCCCAGTAGAGCATCATGCCCTCCGTCAGGTGGGTGACCATGCCGCCGCCGTTGGACATGTACTCGAAGCTCATCATCGGCTCCACGTATGCGCCCCGCCGCGGCCCGAAGCTCAGGGCGTCCTCGAAGAGCCGCCGCGCCGCCTCCAGCAGCCTCTCGTCGAAGGTCTCCTCGTAGACCGCCATCAGCGCCGCCAGGGGGAAGGCCTGGGCCCGCGAGGAACGGCCGCCGATGCCGCTGGCGCTGCGCGCCACGTAGTCGCCGACGGCCAGGGCCGTCTCGAGAGCGTCCAGGTCGCCGGTCAGGTGGTAGAGACGCAGGTAGGCCTTCGGCGACAGCCCCTTGAAGTCGACGACCGGGGTCAGGTTGTGATGCCGGCTGGAGCCGAAGGCGCGCACGGCCCCCGTGGAGCGGCGGCGGGGCGGACCCGACGGCAGCTCGGGCCTCGCCGCCCACATGTCCGGGGCCGCCGGACCGGCGATCGGCTCGTCGCCGTCGTGGTCGTGGACCACGTCCACGTCCATCAGGTGCAGGACCATCGCCTCGCCCTGCCGGAAGAAGGCGGCCGAGCCGCCGAGGAGGTACTCGCCCAGCAGGGTGTGGGCCATGTCGTAGTAGTTGTTGTACCAGCCGTCGCCGTAGCGGCTGTCGCCGAAGTTGCGGACCCCGTACTCGTTCCCCCAGGACGACCGTCCCTCGAGGGTGGCGCCGAGCTTCTCCATCGCCTCGTGCAGCTCCGGGAAGGTCGCCGGGCCGTGTCCGCCCGCCGGTCCCCAGCCGCCGCTCCGGCGGTGCCAGGGGGCGTCGAAGAGCCGCGGCGGATGTTGGAAGGCCTCCAGGGCCCGCCGGTTCTCGTCGGCGTCGGCGGCGAAGGTCAGCAGCACCTCGTGGCGCTTCGCCTCGCCGGCGGCGAACCAGTTGTGGACGCTGGCGGGGTCGGCCGGGTAGTAGAGGTCGATGTCGAGCCGGTCCGCCCCGGGGAGGATCGCCTTCGGGAACTGCTGCCAGAACCAGCGCACGCCGACCCCGAAGCCGTCCCGGCTCAGCAGACCGTCGGGCCCCGGGCTCTGGCCGTCCGCCTCCAGGCAGCGCACCTCCGGCAACCCCGCCCAGGGCGGAGGCCCTCCGGGAGCCCGGAGCGACAGCCGCGACAGGTCGAGCCGCCGGTGACGGTCGGAGCCGTTGAAGACGCGGTATGTCAGATGCAGGTAGGGCAGCCCCGCCCAGACGCTGGCCCGCGTGACCACGGCGCCCAGGGTATCGCCGTCGGCGGCGACGAGGTGCCCGTGGAGGCGCACGGTGGTGCGCACCGGCCCCGCCGCCTCCACCACGCAGCGGTCGCGGCCGGCGACATAGCGCCGGCTCGGGCCGGGGAGCTCGGCCTCCTCGGCGTCCTGGACCCGGGCCTCCAGCGCGCCGA
>JAPOZM010000019.1 GCA_026706075.1 Gemmatimonadaceae bacterium | reverse complement strand
GCATACGTGTCCGGCGGCAGGGTCAACTCGTACTCCCCGATCATGGCGATCTCCAGCGCCATGATCCGCTCGCGGGTCTTCACCTGGTCGAGCTTCGTGCCCTCCTCGCGCTGCCGGTTCAGCCGCCGCCACTCCGCCACCGCCGGCATCCCCGGACCGTACGAGACCTCTTCGTTCGGATGCGGTTCCGGGGTGACCACGCCGAGCCGGCTCGGGTCGTCATACGCCCAGAGCCGCTCCTGCTCCGTGGCCTCGGCACCGGCGGCCGTCGCCGTGCCGTGGCCCCGCTCCAGCCGCGCCATCCGTCGGGTCAGCGTCTGCAGCGCGTGCTCGGCGGCGTCCACACGGCGGACCGCCGCCCGCAGCTCGCCCGCAGCCGCGTCGTCACCGCGCCGCTCACGCTCCACCGCCGTCACCCGCGCGTCGAGACCCTCGACTCGCTGGGCCAGGGCCTGCATCGCGTCCCGCTGCCGGGTTGCCGTCGCCTCACCCTCGGCCAGCAGGCGCCGCTCCAGGGCGTCGCGCATGCGCCGCGACACCTGGCCCGACTCGACGACCTTGACCAACGTGCGGTAGTTGACGCCCAGCACCTGCGCCGCCTTGAGTCGGCCCTCGGCGTGCACCAAGTCGTCCAATAGGGCCAGGAGCTGCGCGTCCGCCTCGCGGCGGCCGCGCGCCTCGGTCGGTGGCGAACCAGTCATCCCGGTGTCCGTCGTCCGTAGCCTTGGCCACTGCTCGCCGCTGACCAGAGCAATGTGTGCCTGCTGACACCCCATGCATTTCTGCAATTCGCGGTGCAACCGAGCCTTATGCCCCGGTACTTGCTGGCGTGCGGCCCGCCGCTCGCATTGCGCCCGGCTACACCTGATCCACGACGCACGTGCACTTGTGCAACTAACCTCAATTATCTGTACGCCCCCATGACATCACGCAGCGTCTTTCGACGTGGAGACCTTGTAGGGGGAGCCTGTGCGCAGGCCCCCCTCACACGCCATAGCTGAGCGGCAGCCGGATCGTCAGACTCACGGGCAGCGCCGCTCGGATCCAGCGGGACCCGGCCACGTCAAGCGGGGGTTGGCTCCCGTGCCGTCCCCATGCCGTGACCCGGCCACCCGGGCCGCCCCATGGCGCACAATAGGCGGGAAGTCCGGGAGCGGCAGCGACGGGCGAACTGGACGAGGCGTGGACGCCGGGTGAGCAGCCGCCGGCGGACGGCTGGCGGGTGAGATGGGAGAGACCGGGGAGATGAGGGAGACAGGCCCATGACGCGACAACCAGACGACCGACCGGTGGCCCTGTACGCCCGGGTCTCCAGCGACCGGCAGGACGTGGACCTGTCCGTAGCCGCCCAACTGCGGGCGCTCAGAGACTACGCCCAGACGCACGGCTACGTCGTCGCCCGCGAGTACGTGGACGAGGCCGAGAGTGGGCGCGTCGCCGACCGTCCGCAGTTCCGGGAGATGATCGACGAGGGCAGCCAGCCCAAGGCCCCCTTCGAGGTCATTCTGGTCTGGAAGTTCTCCCGCTTCACCCGCAAGCGCGAGCACGCCGTGGCCTTCAAGTCCATGCTCCGGCGCAAGGGCATCCGGGTGGTCTCCATCACCGAGCCCGCCGACGACTCGCCGACCGGCAAGCTGATGGAAGCCATCATCGAGAGCGTGGACGAGTTTTATAGCGAGAACTTGGCGCAAGAGGTCGTGCGGGGAATGCGCGAGGCCGCATCCCGGGGCTACTTCCTGGGGTCCCGAGCGCCCTTCGGCTACCGGCGAGTCAAGGTCCACGATGGGATGAAGGAACGCCCCACCTTGGAGGTTGACCCGGCCACGGCTCCGGCGGTGAAGGAGATCTTCGAGAGCTCGCTTCGAGGCAACGGCCTCAAGGAGATCTGCCGGGAGCTGAACGACCGGGGTCTCACCAACCGGGGCGCGCGCTGGTACAAGGGCGGTCTCCACTACCTGCTGACCAACGAGGCCTACACCGGCACCGCCGTGTGGGGACGGACGGTGAAGGGAGCGAAAAACCCCGATCCCGTGCGTGTTGAAGGCGCCTGGCCCGCCTTGGTGTCCCGGGAGTTGTTCGACGCCGTGCAGCAGGCCATGCGGGACCGCGCGCCGAAAGTTCGCAGGCCGGCGAGCGTGGGCAGCAAGTTCCTGTTGAGCGGGCTGCTGCGGTGCGGCGTGTGTGGCCGGCCCTACACCGGCCAGGGGGCCAAGAGCGGGCGGTTCGCCTACTACGTCTGCGGCACCCTGCACCGCGAGGGCGCCGGCACCTGCGAGGCACGCTACCTGAGCGCTCCCAGAGTGGAGGCGTTCGTGGTCGAGAAGATCAGGGAGCGGATTCTGACCGAGGCGACCATCATCGAGTTGGTCACGCTGGTGGCCGAGGAGATCGACGCCCTGGCCGGGGAATTGGCCGGGCGGCTGGCAGCCGTTGACGCCGAACTCGCAGACGTGCGGCAGCGGCTGGATCGGCTCTACGAGGCGCTGGAGACCAGCGCGTTGACCCTGGAGGCCCTCTCGCCCCGCATCCTCTCGCTACGGCACCGGGAGGAGCACCTGGAGGCGGCGCGGGAGGACGCCGCTGCGCAGGTGGAGCGGCGCCGAGTCGAACTGCCCACCACCGAGGAGATCAAGGGGTATGTGGCGGACTTCCGGGCGTTCTTGCAGGAGGGGACGATCCCGGAGCGCAAAGCCCTGATTCGCAACTTCGTGGAGAGTATCGAGGTGGCGGGCGACGAGGCCACCCTGACGTACACCATCCCCATGCCCAACGACAGGGTGACCCAGGAATCGGCCGCGGTTCTCGATTTCGTCCAGTCCGGCCCACC
>JAPOZM010000095.1 GCA_026706075.1 Gemmatimonadaceae bacterium | reverse complement strand
ACAGGGCGTAGGGATTCCAGCCCTCGGGAACGAGCTGGTCCCACAGGATCTCGCGGGGTGAGTCCGAGGCGGCTGCGCCCGTGACGAGCAGCAACACGAGCCATGGTTGGCGAAGCATGGGCATGGTCCTCCCGATCTGCGACGGAGAGTGTCCCGTGCTCACAGACGAGTCGACAGTCCGTCGGCGAGCGAGTTCCGGTAACAGCGCCAGGCCGGCACCAGGCCGGCGACCAGGCCGGCAGCCATCAGACCGCCGAGCAGCGGCCATTCGCCCGCAGTGGGCCAACCGATCGGCAGGAGCAGGCCGAAGCGCTCGACGATCCAGGGCTGCAAGGCCCACAGCGCCATGCTCTGCATCGCTATTCCCATAACGATACCGAGCAGTGTCAGCAGCGCCGACTCCATGATGAGCAACTCCATGACGTGGCGGTAGCCGGCGCCGACCGAGCGCAGCACCGCCATCTCGCGCCGGCGTTCGTTGAGCCCCGCCAGTGAGACCGCCAGGAGGCCCGCCAGCGCCGCGGCTGCCACAAGGATCGAGACGACCCGCAGCGCCCGTTCGCCAACGCGCATCAGGTCCCAGAGTTCCTGCAGCGCCACGCCTGGAAAGATGGCGAGCAGGGGTTCGGCGCCGTACTGATTGATGTCGCGCTGCAGCTTGAAGGCAGCGAGTCGGTTGTCGAGGCCGAGCAGGAAGGCGGTGATCTGGCGAGGGGTCAAGTCCTGACCCCGAGCGCGACGGCGATCGGTCTCGACGCGGTTCCAGTTCACATGCATGGCCTCGATCCCCGCGAGGCCGACGTGAACGGTGCGGTCGACGGGCGTGCCCGTCGGCGCCAGGATGCCGGTGACCTTGAACGGGTGGTTGTCGTGGTCGTCGAAGCCTTCTGTCCCGATGCCGTGGGTAACGACCAGTTCGTCGCCGAGACGGTATCCGAGCTTGCGCGCCACTTCTGCGCCGAGGACGGCATCCAGCGTCTCGGCGAAGGGTCCACCCTCCGAGAAGCCGAGGCGACGCTTGTCGGCGTAGCGGAAGTGCTCGAAGTAGTCGGTAGACGTGCCCATGACGCGGTAACCGCGGTGCGAATCGCCGAGCGAGATCGGGATGGCCCAGCGGACGCCTGGCCAGGTCGAGATGTCCGTATAGCTGGACCAGGCGACATTGCTGGTGGCGTTGCCGATGCGAAAGACCGAATAGAGCAGCAGCTGCACCGAACCGCTGCGCGCGCCGACGATCAGGTCGGTACCGGAGACGGTGTTGGCGAAGCTCACGCGCGCGTGGGAACGGACCTTCTCGACGCTGAGCAGCAGCGCCACGCTGACCGCGATCGTCAGGACGGTCAGCGACGCGGTGTCGCGCCGGTTCAGCAGACTCTTCCAGGCCAGACGCAGCACGTTCACGCGCCAGCCTCCGCTCGAAAGTCGTCGATGTCGACCGTACGGTCGAAGCAGGCCGCGAGGGTTGGATCATGACTGGCGAAGACCAGGGTCGCTCGCGAGGCCTGAACCTGCTCGAAGAGCAGCTCGATGAAGCGTGCTCGTGCATCGAAGTCGAGTGCCGAGGTCGGTTCGTCGGCAATCACGATCTCGGGATCGCCGATCAGGGCTCGCGCCGCGGCCACGCGCTGCTGCTGGCCGACGGAGAGCCTGGAGACCGGTGCCGCCGGGTCCAGCTCCTCCTCGACGAACAGGCGCTGCAGCAGCAACCGCGCGGCGGCGGTCACGCCACCGTGCGCCTCGGCCGCCCGCGTGGCTCGGCGCCGGGAGAAGTGGCAGGGCAGGACGACGTTCTCGGCCAGGTTGAGGTAGGGAACCAGGTTGAACTGCTGAAAGATGAACCCGATGTGGTCGGCACGAAGTCGGTCGCGTGTGGCCGCGGCCAGCGAGCCCGTATCCTGCCCCATCAGCGACAGGCGGCCCGAATCCGGCGTCAGTACTCCCGCCACCAGGTTCAGCAGCGTCGACTTGCCGCTGCCCGAGGGGCCGCGGACATAGAGGTGCTCGCCGCGTCGCAGGAGGAAGCGGTCGCAACCGAGCAAGGGCGCAGCGCCGGGCCAACCGAAGCGCAGGCCCTCGATCTCGATGAGCTCTTCGTTCACGTCGGGTGTCGGCTCGCGCAGCTATCTCAACCTGATCACCGGGTCGTCTGCCTTGGCAACGCCACCGAACTGGCCGTCCGGCGTCAGTGCCTGCACACGGATCTCCTCGATGCGCGGCCAGTACTCGAAGAGACGAACCCCGATCGTCTCGATGGCTGAGTCATTGCACTCGTAGTGGTAGCGTGCATGAAACTCGGAGTGCGTATCCCCCTCCTCGCCGGCATGTCCGTCCTCTTCGCCGCCATCGTCCCTGGCTTCGTGTCCGGAGTGCGGGCCGTCCCCTTCCTCGACGCCGTGTCCGTGCTCGTCGTCGCCGCCGTCCCCTGTGGCTTCCGTTCCGCTGTGGGTGCCGTCCCCTTCCTCTTCAGCGTGTCCGTGCTCGTCGTGGTCATCCTGTCCAGCGTCGTGTTCTTCTTCGTGGCCGTGCGCCACTTCCGCGACACGCAGGCTGCAGCTGGCCGCAGGCGGCAGGTCGAACAGCTCGTGGCCCTTCCTCAGCTGTTCGATCGCATCCCGGATCGCTCGACGCTCGGCTTCCGTGACGGCTTCGTGCTCGAAGCCGACGATATTGCCGGCCGGTGACACGAACTCGATCTCGAGTTTGTCCCCTTCCATTGCCAGATTGAGGGTTGCCATCCCGTGTACGTGTGCGGGTTGTCGAGCTGCCGTCACGCTGGTCAGCATCAACAGGGAGGCCAGGACTGGCAGAGATCTACGGCTCATGCGGCTCATCCCCCGAGCGGGCCGCAGTCACATCGACTTGCGCGGCACAGGCGGTAGTTGCGGACGTGGGCGGAGATCAGGACGACGGCCGCCGCGAGCGTCGCTGCGCGCTCACCGGACTCGCCGACGACATCATGCAAGACCGTGGCGGCCAGCAGGATCCCAAGCATGCCGGTGGCACCCAGGGCGAGCACCCGGGCATCGCGGTGCTCACGGCAACCCAGGCCGAAGGCCACGAATCCGGCCGGGAGAACCAGGCACAGCAGGCCGAGATGGAAGATCTCCTCGCCCATCAGGGTGAGAGGCAAGGTGGTGCCCAGCACCAGGCTCAGGGGGAGGATGGCGCAGTGCAGGGCGCACAGTGACGATCCGACGGCGCCCACAACGTCCGCGCCGACCTGCAGGGCTGGCGACTTGGATTTCAGCATTCTGCCTCTCCTGACCTTTCCTCCATATGGCCGATTGAGCATACATAGGTTGCCGCCCTTCGCAAGCCCTACCCCCTCCTCTGCAGGGTCAGGCACAGTGGGCGGTAGCTCCGCTGCACGATCCGCCGCTCGTCGAGGACGTCCCACGCCGGGCGCCCCTCCGCCAGGGCCGCCCCGAGCGCGGCGCTGTCCTGCGTCAACAGGACCATGATACCGCCGCCGCGGCAGAGGCGCACGGCTTCCGCGAGGACGGCGCGGTAGAGAGGGCGGTTGGACTCCCGGGACCCCTGAAGCCCCCCCCAGGGCAGGTCGGCGGTCACCGCGTCGAAGGCGCCGCCGGGGAACCCCGTGGCGCGGGCGTCTCCCCGCACCAGCCGGACCCGCTCCGCCAGACCGGCGGCGGCCAGGTTCCGGCGGCTGGCGGCCAGGGCCTCCGGGGAGTTGTCGAGGCCCACGGCCATTGCGGCGCCCCGCCGCAGGAGCCGCTCCACGAGCAGGGTACCCGAGCCGCACATGAGGTTGAGGCAGCGCTGCTCCCGCCGGGGGCGACTCAGCTCCACCATGCAGGCGGCGATGGCGGCGTTCAGGCTGACGGGCCAGTCGACCCGCCGCCAGTCCCTGGAGGCCAGGGGGCGGTTCCCCACCCGGCAGAGCACCTCCCAGCCCCGGCGGCCCGGCCGGAAGGTGATCAGGCAGTCCCCGCCCTCGGGGTCCCAGGGCATGCCGAGCCGCTCCTCCAGGGCCGCGGCGAGGCGCCGCATGGTGGGTGACCGGGCGCCTGCGGCGTCGAAGCGGAAGCTGCCGGGCTCGCGGCCGAGGCCCCGGGCGCGGCGGATCAGCTCCACGAGGGCGGTCATGTGCTCGGGGCTGAGCAGGGTGCGCGGGCGCTGCACCGCGAAGTCCCGGCGCAGCAGCAGGCTCTGGGCCGTGGCCAGCCGCAGCAGCTCCCGCGCATCTCCGTCGAAGGCGAAGTGGACCTCGTCCTGCCGCTCGTGGGGGACGAGGCGGCACCGGCCGCCGAAGCGCCGGGCCAGCTCCCCGCCAACGATGTCCTGGGTGCCGTCGAGGGCGGCTGCCGTCCAGAGGTGGGCGGGTCCCGCGGACCTCTGCCCTCCGCGCGGACGGGTCCCGGCCGGGGCGCCGGCCGAGCCGCGGCGGCGCCGGGGACCGCCCCGGCTCACCCGTCGCCCGGGTCGGCCGCCTCGCCGAGCAGGTGCCGCCGCAGGAACATGACCACCACCTGCCGGTAGAGGTCGGAGTTCTCCTTCTTGCGGTACCCGTGGCCCTCGTCGAGGGCGTTCATGTACCAGACGTCGTACCCGGCGCCGCGGACCTCGGCGACGATCTGCTCGGCCTCGGTGACCGGCACGCGGGGGTCGTTCTGGCCGTGGGCGACGAAGAGGGGCGCCGTGATCCGGTCGGCGTTGTTGACGGGGCTGATGCGCTGCAGGTGGGCCTCCATCTCGGGGTCGCGCTCGTCGCCGTACTCCACCCGCCGCAGGTCGCGGCGGTAGGCCTTGGTGTTCTTGAGGAAGGTGACGAAGCTGCTGATGCCGACGATCTCGACCCCGGCCCGCAAACGATTGCCGTAGTGCATGAGGCTGGCCAGCACCATGTAGCCGCCGTAGCTGCCGCCGTACACGGCGACCCGCGACTCGTCCAGCTCCGGCCGGGCGGAGATCCAGTCGAGGAGGGCGCCGATGTCGCGCACCGAGTCCTCGCGGAGCATGCCGTTGTCGAGGGTCAGGTAGTCCTTCCCGTAGCCGTTGGAGCCGCGCACGTTGGGGGCGACCACGGCGGCGCCGAGCTCGGCGATCCAGCTCTGGAAGGTGCTGCTGAAGGAGGGGCGGTACTGGGCCTCGGGCCCGCCGTGGATGTAGACGATCACCGGGAAGGGGCCCTCGCCCGCGGGCTGGTAGAGGAAGGCGGGGATCTGCCGCCCGTCGAAGGTGGGATACCGCACGAGCCGGGGCTCGACGAAGGAGTCCGTGTCGAGGCCGCCCACCTCGCTGAAGGTCCAGCGGACGAGGTCGCCGTGCTCGAGCGGACCCTCGGCCAGGTCGAGGGTGAAGACGTCGCTCGGCGTCCGGGCCGTGTTGAGGGTCATGGCCAGCCGGCTGCCGTCGGGACTGAACTCGAGGCCGCCCACCAGGCCGACGGGCAGGCCCCCGACCGGGCGGTAATCGAGGCTCCGCGGGTCGAGCAGGTAGAGGCGGGAGAGGCCCCCCTCGTTGACCCCGAAGACGGCCCGCTCGCCGTCGTCGCTGAGCTCGAAGTCGTCCACGTCCCAGGGGATGCCGGCGGTGATGACGGTGCGCCGGCCGGTGGCCAGGTCGAGGTGGGCGAGCTGGCGGAAGTCGCCGTCCTCGTCGGTGGCGAAGAACACGCCCCCGTCGCCGCCGGCGAACCAGCCGCCCACGCCGAGGACGCTGACGGGGCTCTCCGGATCGCCGGCGACCAGGGTCAGGCCGCCGCTGTCCAGGTCGAGGAGGTGGATGCGCGAGTCGGCGATGCTCACGTAGTTGGCGATCAGCAGCCGGCGGCCGTCGTCGCTCCAGTCCATGGGCCCCCACCAGGTGCCGTCGGGCGACTCGACCACGAGGCGGGCGGACTCCGGATCATCGGGGTCCATCACCCACACGTCGTTGGAGCGGCCGTCGCGGCGGGTGCTCTGGAAGGCCAGCCTCTCGCCGTCGTCGCTCCAGACGGCCGAGCGGTGGCGGGACTCGCCGTCGCTGATCATCCGGTGGTCGCCGGTCTCCAGGTCGAAGAGGAAGATCTGGGTGACCTCGTTGCCGCCGGCGTCCATGGTGAAGCTCAGCTGGCGGCTGCCGGGGCGGCGGCGGGCGGCGCCCACGGGCTCCTCGAAGAAGGTGAGCTGGTGGCGGGCGCCGCCGGGCTGGTCGACGCGGTGCAGCTGGTAGACGTTGCCGAAACGGGTCGAGAGGTAGAGGCCGCTCCCGTCCGCGGTCCAGTCGCGGACCCCGGCCCCCCGGGTGTTGAGGTAGCGGTTGAGGCTGCCGCGCAGCTCCTCCGGCACCTCGGGCACGTTCTCGAGGACCACCTGTCCGTCGTTGGCGGTACGCCGCTCGACGTCGTCGGCGCCGGCCTCGAGGGCCGGCCCCGCGGCGGCGGCCAGCAGATAGAGGAACAGGGGTCTCATCGGCTCTCTCCCGCGGCTTCCGCCGTCTCCATGAGGGACAGGTGGCCGCGGTCGACCTCGATCTGCAGCGGCGACCCTCCGGCGCCCAGGTGGCCGCTGACGGTGTGGCCGCCGCGGCTGTTGGCCGCCACTTCCAGCGGCAGGTCGGTGGCCGCGCGGCCGCGGTCGACGTGGCCGAGCACCTCCAGCGACGACTCGCGGGGCACCCGCAGGTGGACGTTGCCGCGCGAGCACTGCACCGTGCAGGGGGAGCCCACGGGCCGCTCCCAGCGGATCTCGACGTCGCCGCGCTGGCCCTGGACGGTGACCTCCGCTCCCGGCTCCAGGAGGAGGGTGCGGCCGCCGCTGGATCGCAGGGCGACGTCGCCGGCGACCTCGCGCAGCTCTACGGGGCCGTGGTCGCTGCGGACCATGGCGCCGCCGCCGACGGCGGAGGCCTTCAGCGGCGAGCGCGAGCTGCGCACCACGAGCTTGCCGCCCACGGCGGAGGCCGTCACGGGGGCGTGGCTGGCGCGCACCACGGCGCCGCCGCCGACCTCGTCGAGCTTCACCGGGCCGTGGGAGGTGGTCAGCTGCAGGTCCTCCGCGACGCCGGAGATGGTCATGGGCGAGTGACTGCCGTCGACCGAGAGGCCGGCGCGCAGGCCCTCGGCCTCCAGGGGGCTGTGGCGCACGCGGACCCGCGCCGCCCCGCGGACGCGGCGGATGCTCACCGGGCCGTGGCCGCCGGACAGCTCGAGGGAGCCTTCGACGCGCCGCACCTTGGCCGGCGAGTGCTGCAGGCGCAGGTTGGCCGGGCCCCCCACGGACTTGACGCTCACCTTGGAGTGATGGGCGTCGAGGGTGAGCCCGCCCCCCAGCTGCCGCAGGTCCGCCTCCCCGTGGCGCTGCCGCAGGACGGTGTCGCCGCCGATGCCCTGCAGGGTGGTGCGGCCGTGGCGGGCGTCGATCGTGGCATCCGCCTCGAGGGAGGCGACATCCACCTCGCCGCGGGCGTTCCGCAAGTCCAGCGACACCTTCGGGTGCACACGCACGACGAAGTGACAGGTCACCCGGGCCGGCCCCTCGTTGACGGTCCCGGAGCCCTGGGCCTCGACCCGCAGGGCGCCTTCGGCGCGGTCGAGGCTCAGGCCGACGCGGCGGGCGCAATTCTTCGCCGTCTCCTCGTCGTGGGCGCCGGTCACCGTCCGCAGCTCCACCCGGACCTCGTCGCGGTCCCAGGTCTTCACCTGGATCGACCCGCGGAGGTTGCGCAGCGCCAGGCGTTCACCCGGGGCCAGGGGCGCCTGCTCGGAGAGGTTGTGCTCGAAGGTGAACGCGTAGTCGCGTTCGTCGTCCACCTCGCCGGCCTCGGCGAAGGCCTCGCTGATCGTCCGTCCCATGTCGTTCAAAGCCTCGCCAAGATCGGGGATGGCGGCAAACGCCTCGTCCACGAGGTGGTCCACGTCGGGGATGGCGTCGCGCACCGTGCGGCGGACCCCCGGCATGGAGGCGCGGACCGTGCGGCGGGCGCGGTCGAACTGGTCGCGGACCTCGCCCTCCAGCTCCTCCCACTCCACGGCCACCTGGTTCCCGAGATCACCGACCTGGCCCCACTTCACCCGGGGCCACTTCCCCCGCCTCCGCGGCCGGTCCCCGTTGCCGAGGGCCTTCAGCAGGCGCTCGGCCTCCTCCACCGAGATCTTCCCGTCGGCCAGCATCTGCAGCACCTTGGACCGCTCCTCGCTCATGATCCCTCCTCTTTCAATTGTTCCAGCATGGAGACCGCGGTCCCGGCGTCGATCTCGCCGCGCTCCAGGCGCTCCAGCACCCCGCGGCGGCCTCCGTCCCCCGGCGGGGAGGCCGGGGCCTCCCCACGGCTCTCGAAGCCCAGCTCGGCGATCACCTCGTCGAGGCGGCTGCGGACCGCCGCGTAGGGGACGCCGAGCTCGCGCTCCATCTCCTTGACGTTCCCCCGGGCCCGCAGGAAGGCCTCGGCGAAGGCCAACGACCCCGGCGACAGGCGGTCGAAGACGGTGGCGGCGAACCGCCCCGTGACCTCGGTCTCGCAACCCCCGCAACTCAGACGGGTGATGCTCAGCTCCCCGCCGCAGGCGGGACAGCGTTCCAGGACCTTTCTCAAGGCTGTTTTCTCCTGTTTCTCCAAGAACCCTACAGATTCAGCCGTTTTTCGCAAGTATTTTGTCTATGTATACAAGAAATTGTCCGCCCATCCGAAGATGCCGAGGGAGTTCAAATTATTGAATTCAGAACTTGAGTTTTTTGAATAATCGTCGTACCATGGTTTCATTATTTGAAGGACGACTGATGGATGTATCGAAAGCTCAATGCCCCGATTGCTCCAGGCCGCTCCAGGTCGACCGCATGGTCTGCCGCTTCTGCGGGGTGGCCGTGGAGGGTGAGATCGAGGTCTCGGCCCTCGGCCAGCTCGACCTCGACGACCAGGTCTTCGTCACCGCCTTCCTGCGCGGCCACGGATCGATCCGGCGCATGGAGTCCCTCTTCGGGGTCAGCTACCCGACGGTGAAGAACCGGCTCAACCGGATCGTGGACCGCCTCGACGCGGCCTTCACGCCTCCGCGCTCCGACAGTGCCGAGGTCCTCGACCGGCTGGCGCGCGGGGAGATCACCACCGATCAGGCCCTCGAGGAGCTGTCTTGATCCCTCCCGTGCTCGTCCTCGTCGCCTTCGGGCGCGGTCCCTGGATGGTCCCCGTGCCCATCCCGGTCTTTCTCCTGTGGCCGCTGGCCCCGCTCGTCATCGCCCACGGCCGCATCGCCCGCGACCCCCGGGGCATCGCCGTCCTGCGCCTGGCCGCGGCGGCGCGGGGTCTGCGGGTCAGCCTCCGCAGCGGCTCCGGGGAGCGCTTCCTGCTCCGCGTGCTCTGAACCCCCCTCGAAGAAGGAGACCTACGATGAGTGATGACCGCCGCAAGATCCTGGACATGCTGGCCGCCGAGCAGATCAGCGTCGACGACGCCCAGCGACTGCTCGACAAGGTGGAGCCCCCGCCCTCGCCGGCGCCGGCCGTCGCGCAGGGCGACCCCCCGACCCGGAGCGGGCCCCGCTACCTGCGCATCCACATCGTCGACGACGACGACAAGGTGGAGCTGCAGATCCCGCTGGCCCTCATCCGCACCGGCATCCGTCTGGGCGCCGTGGTGCCCGACTCGGCCAAGGGCAAGCTCAAGAAACTGAAGAAGCTGAAGAAGGAGGGCTTCGACATCGACCAGTTCTTCGAGATGGCATCGGAGGAACTGGTCGACTCCCTGGCGGAGCTGGAGGTCAACATCGAGGGCGAGGACGGGGAGCGGGTGCGCCTGTTCTGCGAGTAGACGGGGCCGGGGCCGGCGCCCATATTCGCCCGACCGTGGAACAGCAACCGATCGACCGGCGCTGCTTCGGGCGGCGCGTGGTGACCCTGGCCGTCGCCGGGGCCGCCGTCTGGCGGGGGACCGGCGACGCCGGCACCCTGCAGCGGCGGGAGGTGGAGGTCGTCGTCGATCTCGACGACCCGCGCTTCGCCGCCCTGCGCGAGGTGGGCGGCGCCATGAAGGTGGTCCCCGAGGGCAGCTTCGAGCCGGTGATCGTGGTGCGGATCTCCGAGGACGAGCTGATCGCCTTCAGCAGCGCCTGCCCCCACTGGGGATGCGAAGTCACCCTGCCCGACGAGGACGGCCTCATCGCCTGCTCCTGCCACGAGAGCTGGTTCGACCTCGAGGGCCGCTACCTGGAGGGCCCCGCCGAGGCGGACCTGCCCCGGGTGAAGCTGGTGCTCGCCGCCGCCACCGGGGTGGCGCCCCGGTCCTGGGGACGGGTGAAGGACGGTTCCCGCCGCCGCTGATCCCGCGGTTCCGCCGATGGCTTGACATGGGTCCTCGGCGCGGGAAGGTTCTCGCGAATGAGGACTATCGAATGAGCCTGGAATCCTGTCTGACCCCGGCGGTCGTGGTGGGAGCCAAGCTCGACAACCTCGAGCGACGATTCGACTGCCTCGAGCGACGGTTCGATGCCCTGAACGGCCGGATCGACCGTCACCCGGAAAGCCACCCGTAGTCCAGGGAGACCCAGCGAGCATGACCCAAGGAACGGACCACATCGGTTGGCAGGCGTCCAGCGACGCCGGCGCCGTGGCCGCGGGCGGCGCCGGCGCCGTGGCCGCGGGGATGCGCATCCTCGAGCAGGGCGGCAACGCCGCCGACGCGGCGGCGGCCACCATCTTCGCCCTGCAGGTGACCGACCACGTCGCCTGCTGCATCGGCGGCGAGGTGCCGCTGCTGATCTGGGACGCCGGCCGCGGCGAGGTGAAGTCCCTGTCGGGCCAGGGCCGCGCGCCTCTGGACCCGGCGGCGATCGACTGGTACATGGCCAACGGCATCCCGGGGCGGGGAGACATGAAGATGGCCCCCGTGCCGTCGGTGGTGGACCTGTGCATCACCACCCTGCAGCACTTCGGCACGATGTCCCTGGAGCGGGTCGTGGCGCCGACGCTCGAGATCCTCGACGCCGGCGACCGCGAGTGGGAGCCGAAGCTGGCCCATACCCTGCGGCGCATGGTGGAGGAGGAGGGTCTGGCGGGCGGCTCCCGCGAGGACCGGCTGCAGGCCGCCTGCGACCGCTTCTACGGCCGCTCCCCGCGCTGCAACGACATCGCCGACGAGCTGGAGGCCGAGTTCGTCAAGCACGGCAGCTTCCTGCGCCGGGCCGACCTGGCCGCCCACCGCACCACCATCGAGGCGCCGGCGACCGCCGACTACCGCGGCTACACCGTCTGCAAGTGCGGCCCCTGGACCCAGGGGCCGGCGCTGCTGCAGGCCCTGCGCCTGCTCGAGGGCTTCGACCTGAAGGCCATGGGACACCTGTCGGCCGACTACGTCCACGTCGTGGTGGAGGCGATCAAGCTGGCCTTTGCCGACCGCGACGCCCACTACGGCGACCCCGAGTTCGTGCACGTGCCCCTGGAGTCCCTGCTCTCCGACGCCTACACCGGCCTGCGCCGGCCCCTGATCGACATGGCTTCCGCGTCTCCCGAGGCGCGCCCGGGGGACCCGCTGGCCTTGGAGGCGGTCACCCCGGGCGGCGTCTTCCGGCCCGGCGGCGAGGGCACGACCACCTGCGTCGTGGCCGACCGCTGGGGCAACGTCGTCTCGGCGACACCGAGCGCCAACGTCGACACCAGCCGCATGGACGGCGGCGAGGCGGGGGTCACCTACGGCAACCGCCTGCGCAGCCTCAACACGACGCCGGACCACCCCAACTGCATCCAGCCCGGCAAACGGCCCCGCATCACCCTGACGCCGACCCTGGTGCTCAAGGACGGCAAGCCGGCCTTCGCCATCAGCGTCGCCGGCGGCGACCGCCAGGACCAGACCACCCTGGCCCTGCTGCTCGACGCCATCGACTTCGGCATGACTCCCGCCGAGGCGGTGCGGGCCCCCCGGTTCAGCACCTTCCACCACCAGAACTCCTTCGACCCCAACCCGCGGCGGGACCAGACCTTCGACGAGGCCGGGGCCCTGGAGATCAACGACACGGTGGACCCGCAGGTTCGGGCGGAGCTTCAGCGGCGGGGCCACCCGCTGCGGGTGAAGGCGGGGGCGATCTCGTCGCCGGTGATGCTGCGGGTGGATGAGGGCGGGTTCCTGGCCGCCGGCGACCCCGGGGCGGGACGGCACGCGGCCGGCCTCTGAGGCGTCGGGAGGCAGGCGGCGCCGACTACCTGAGGTAGAGCAGGCGCCGGGTGCGCGCCTGGCCGGAGTGGTGGAGACGGGAGTAGTAGACCCCCGACGCCACCCGGCCGCGCCGCTGGTCCCTGGCATCCCACTCGACTTGGTACATGCCGGCGTCCTGGAAATCCTCATCCACGAGGATGCGCACCGATTGCCCCAGGGCGTTGTGGATCTCCAGCCGCACCGGCCCGGCGGTGCCCAGCTGGTAGACGATCCGGGTGCCGCGGTTGAAGGGGTTCGGGTGATTGGGCTCCAGGCCGGTTGGCTCCCCTGGGACGCCGAGCACCGTGGCCTCCACCTCGGTGCTGATGACGCTGCCCGATCGCTCAGAGCAGTCCAGTCGAGCCCCGCCGCCAGCCAGCAACGCCTTCAGTGAGTCCCGCTCCGCCGGGTCCACGCTGAGCCCGTACTTCAGCTTGACGGCGATCACCCTCTCCGCGAACCAGGCGCCGTGATGGTCCGGCCTCCACTCTCCGGCGTCAGAGTCCCTCTTCAGCGCCCGGTTCACTCTCGGGTCCGCGATGGTCAGGTTGTCGAGATCGCTGGCGAAGAGCCGGCGGCGGCCGCTCTGGATGTGGCTGTCGTGCGCCTCGGCCAGGGCGACGATGTGCTCGATGTCCGTCCCCGCGCCGCCGCCGGGCCGGATGGTGAACGGCAGACACGAGTACGGGGTGTACACCTGCCCGGCGTGCTTCATGGTGCCCGGCAGCATGGCGATGATCTCGTCTTCGAGGGTGCGGTAGCCCGTCCCGTAGTCCGACCGGTCGTAACCGGACCGAGGCCGTTCCTCGCAGACCTTCAGCCCGCGCCAGGTCTCCGCGTCATCCCCGCAGCCGTCCGGTGCCGGCCCTGGAGTATCGACGCGCTGCGGGACGTATCCGGTGGGGTTGGAGTTGCTCTCGCAGGCGCTACCGTCCCCATCGCCGTCGCTGGACCTCCTGCGTTGGAGCCACTCGTAGGTGATGGCCGTGCCGTGGCGATCGTACCGGTAGGCGGGCAGCTTGAGACCGGCGGGGCCACCACCACGGTAAGCCTCGGAGCAGGTCAGGTCCCCGTTGCCATTGGCGTCCCAGTACTCGAAATCGTCCCTGGTCTGCGCTGACAGCGTGACGGCGGAAAAGAGGAGGGCTGCGGACGACGAGAGCCAGCATCGCCACAGGCGGTCCCGGGGCCCTCGACAACCCCCGGAATCTGTCCATCGGCCGGTATGCACTTGTTTGCAGCATAGGCCGATCCATACAGAAGTGCAATCGGTTGCATCACCGCTCCAGCACCATCCCCTCGCGCTCGATTCGCTCGAACATCGCCCGGTACTCCGGCGAGCCGTCGTCGTCCCAGTAGTCGGTCTCGATGGGGGCGTCGTAGCTCATGGGGATCAGCCGCCGCCGGTCGGGGCGCACCATGAAGATCGACTCGGCGGGATCGGCGATGTTGTACATCCGGGCGCCGTTGGCGAAGCGGGAGCGGATGATCCACCTCGGCTGCTCGGGCAGCTCGAGCCCCTTCAGCCGCTCCAGGGCGTCGCGGTCCAGGGTGACCCCGAGGCCCGGCTTCTCCGGCACCCGCAGGAACCCGTTCACCGGCTGCGACCGCTCGTGGACCACGTCCTCGGCCCAGGTCTCGCAGTCGCTGAAGAAGTGGAAGCTCGCCGTGGGGAAGGCGGCCATCATGTGGCAGGTCATGGCCCGGGTGATGTCGCCGCCCACGTTCTGCAGCATGAAGGGGATGTCCCCCGCGGCGAAGAGCCCGGCCCGGCGCGCGGCGTCGCCGATGCGGGAGTGGCCGAGCATGTAGGCGTCGGCGGCGCCCATGAGGACCTCGTAGGTCGCCCCCAGGGGACAGTGATGGAGGACCACCGGCAGGGGGCTGCGCTTGCGCAGCTCGATGTACCCGGGCAGGTCGTTCGCCGGCAGAGCGTCCTCGAAGCAGCCGGCGATCGGGTAGCGGGCCAGCTTCGTCAGGAGGGTGAACATGTGGTCGTCGGTGCCGTGCATGGTGAAGTCGTAGTGGATGCGGAACCCCTTGGGCGCCACCGCCTGCATCGCCTCGGTCTGGTCGATGACGTTCTCGAAGGGGGAGAGGTGGTACTTCAGCCACGTGTAGCCCTGCGCCGAGTACTCGCGCACGGCCTCGGCCATGCGGTCGGGGTGGGTGGAGACGGTCCAGCTGCCCACCGGCACCCACGACCGGTGCTTCTGGCCGAAGAGCTTGTAGACCGGCACCCCCGCGGCCTGCCCCATCAGGTCGTACATCGCCGTGCCCAGCCCGAGGGAGACCTCGTCGCCCACGTGGTCGAAGGGGCTGGTGCCGAGGTAGTGGTCCACCGTCTCCTGCGGCTCGGTGGAGCCGCTCTCCCCCAGGCCGGTGAGACCGTCGTCGGTGTGGGCCACGTAGATCGTCCGCTGCGTCGGCCCGTAGTAGTGGTTGAGCTGGTAGGCGATCCAGTCGACGTACGGCAGGGTGACCCGGTGGACCTCGATCTCCGTGACCTTCATGGGCCTCTCTCCGTGGCGGGCGCTAGTCCCAGGTGAGCAGGACGCCGAGGGCCTTGTCCCGCTCGTGGCGCAGGAGGCGGTAGGCCTCGGCGGCCTCGGTGCAAGGCAGGCGGTGGGTGGTGAGGCGGGCCACGTCCAGCTCGCCGCGCTCGATCATCTTCAGCACCTGGCGGCGGTTGTACTGCTGGGTCCAGGGCCAGGCCGGCGTCGCCGTGGTGGGGCACTTCGGCTGGTGGCAGCCCACCAGGGTCAGCTCCTTCTGGTGGAAGTCCATGAAGTCGACCTCGACCTTGCGGTGCCAGATCGACCCGAGGGCCATGATGCGGCCGCCGATGCGGGCCACGTCGAACAGCACCGGCAGGATGTCGGGATAGCCCGAGGCCTCGATGGCGACATCCAGCCCCCGGTCGTGGGTGATGGCGGCGACGCGGGAGCGAAGGTCGTCGTCGGCCTGGAGGGTGTGGGTCGCCCCCGAGGCGGCGGCGGTCTCAAGGCGGGCGGCGCTCAGATCGACGGCGACGAGCAGCTCGCACCCCGAGCGCGCCGCCAGCTGCAGGGCGAGCTGGCCCACCAGGCCCATGCCGGTGATGGCGGCGAGCTCCCCCAGCTCCAGGCGCGCCTTGCGGACCCCGTGCATGGAGACGCTGCCCAGCACCCCGTAGGCGCCGTCGTCGAAGGAGACGCCCTTCGGGAGTGGGGCGAGTGACTGCGGAGCGGTGGAGACCGTGACGTGACTCGCGTGGTGGCCCAGGGAGAGGACGCGGTCGCCGACGACGTACTCGCCGGAGTCGTCGCCGAGGGCGAGGATGCGGCCGGTGTTGGAGTAGCCGGGGATGTAGTCCCCCGTCCGGTGCTGCTCCTGGTTTCCGAGCTCGGTGCCGGCGCTGATGAGAGTGCGGACGGTCTCGACGAGCACCTGGCCGGGGCCGGGACGCGTGATCTCGAAGGACTCGGTGCCGACCCGGCCGTCGGGGTGGACGACGACGCGGCGGCCGGTGGAGGGGATGGTGTCTGGCATGGGGCTGCGGGCGGTCGAGCAGGCTCCGGCTGGTGGCGCCGGTTCGGCGCGGGCCACTACCATAGGCCCGCCGTACCCCCGCGCCAAGGAAGAGAGAGACCTGACCCCACCCATGTCCCGAGACCTGTCGACGCCCCGCCCGTACCGCGGTCTTGGCGGAGCGGCCGTCCGGCTGCTGCTTCCCGCGCCCCTCCTCGCCGCCACCCCCGACCCCCCCGACTCGACGGTCTACACCGCGCCGCCCGTGGTGGTCACCGCGGTCCGGGAGGCGGCCCCCCTGGACCGCCTGCCGCTGGCGGTCTCCGCCGTCGGCCGGGAGCGCTTCGCGCCGGGTGAGAAATCGCTCTCCCTGGCCGAGGCCCTGCGCCAGGTGCCGGGGCTGCACGTGGCCGAGCGCAACAACCCGTCCCAGGGGCCGCGGCTGATGGCCCGGGGCCTGGGGGCGAGGGCCGCCTTCGGGGTGCGCGGCGTCAAGGTCCTGCTCGACGGCGTGCCGCTGACCACGCCCGACGGCCAGACCCAGCTGGGCAACATCGACCTGGCCGCGGCCGGCCGGGTGGAGGTCCTGCGCGGCCCCAACTCCAGCCTGTACGGGAACGCCGGCGGCGGCGTGGTCGCCGTCCACACGCGGAGTCCCGAGACCGCGGGCGTGCGGGTGAAGCCCCGCCTGGTGGCGGGCAGCGACGGCCTGTGGCTGCGCCGGCTCGCCCTCGCCGGCGGCGGACGCCACTCCTTCCACCTGTCGGTGCGGCAGCTGGATCTCGACGGGTACCGGGATCACTCCGAGGCGCGGGTGCGAGGACTGAACGCCGTGGTGCGCTCGCGCCTGCGCCCCGCGTGGGAGCTGGTATGGGTGCTCAACCTCTACGACGCGCCGTATCTGCTCAACCCGAGTTCCCTGATCCGGGGGGACGCGCGCGACCGGCCCCGCTTCGCCCGGGGATTCATCGTCCGGCAGGGGGCCTCCAAGCAGACGCGGCAGAGCCAGGGCGGGATCACCCTGCGCCACACCGGCGGAAACGGGCGGACCGAGCTGACCCTCTACGGGGTCGACCGCGGCCTGCTGAACCCGATCCCGGGGGCGGTCATCGACCTGGAGCGCCGCGCCGGCGGCCTGCGGGCCGTCCACGGCCGGACCCTGCGGCTGGGAAACCTGCCGGGCAGCTGGAAGGCGGGGCTGGACCTGGAGGTCCAGCGCGACGACCGCCGCGAGCACGGGAACGAGGGCCTCGCCGACCCGGACACGGAGCCCGCCCGGGTGCCGGAGAGCGTCGCCCTCGGGGCCCTGCTGCAGGACCAGGAGGAATCCGTGAGCAGCGCCGGCGCCTTCGCCGCCCTCGCCCTGCATCCGCGGCCGGGCTGGACCCTGAGCCTCGGCGGCCGCCTGGACCGCTACGGCTTCGAGGTCTCCGACCGCCTCCTGGACGACGGCGACGACTCCGGCACGCGGAGCCTGTCCCGGCTGAGCCCCTCCGCCGGCCTCGGCTGGCAGGTGACGCCGCGGAACCTGCTCTACGCCTCGTACGGGACCGCCTTCCAGACGCCGACCACGGTGGAGCTGGGCAACCGCCCCGACGGCGGCGGCGGCTTCAACCCCGACCTCGGCCCGGAGAGCGTGGCCAGCTTCGAGGTCGGCCTGAGGGGGCGGGACCCCTCCGGGCGCCTGACGTGGGACGCCGCCGTGTACCGGCTCGCCGTGGACGGCATGCTGATCCCCTTCCAGGTGGACGATCCCGCGAGCGAGGCCGTGTACTACCGCAACGCCGGCCGCACCTCCAGCCGCGGCCTGGAGGCGGCCCTGGCCGCCCACCGCGGATCCTGGCGCGCCGAACTCTCCTATACCTACATGGACTTCCTCTTCGACGACTACGTGATCCGCTCCGGCGAGGAGCCCGTGCAGCTCTCCGGGAACCGGGTCCCCGGCCTGCCGCCCCGCCGGCTGCTGCTGGACCTCGCCGCCGATCTGCCCTTCGGCCTGCGCGCCGAGGGCGAGACCGAGTGGGTGGCCGGGTACTACGCCAACGACCACAACGGACCGCCCCCCGGCAGCGCCGCCGCCCCGACCGACTTCCGCAACGACACCTACGTCGTCACCGGCCTGCGCCTCACCGCCCCCCTCACCCTCGGCTTCGGAGGCGTGCGCCTCTTCACGGGCATCGACAACCTCTTCGACGCCGCCTACAACGGCTCCATCACCCCCAACGCCTTCGGCGCCCGCTTCTTCGAGCCCGCCTCCGGCCGCACCTGGTACGCCGGGCTCGAGGCAGACCTCGGCCCACCTTGAAAGGAGATCCGCCTTGTTGATCGGATACGTCAGCGACGAGCGCTATGTCGCCGTCCCCGACGTCCTCTTCGAGTTCGAAAGCGAGAGCGGCCGCGTCGTCGAGGCGCGGTCGAGCATCACCGGCGCCGTGCGCGCCGACCTGGAGCCGGGGAGCTGGAACGTCGCCCTCGGCCGCGACGGCTACGGCGCCAAGCGCACCACCCTGGAGCTGCCGCTGGCCGAGCCCCACCACTTCCGCCTGCTGCGGGACCAGCTGATCGGCTACATGTGGCCCAAGTGGGTCCGCTCCGGGGAGAGGTCCGAGTTCCGGGTCCACTCCGACGAGGCCTACAAGCTCGAGCTGTGGCGCTACGGCTGGGAGAAGGAGCTGGTGCGTACCATCGGCTGGTACGACGAGCACGGGCCCCGGGCGACGGTGCAGATCACCCCCGACGGCGACTACACCCAGACGGGCGTGCAGTTCAACCACCGGGGGTACGCCCGCAGCGCCCACAAGCAGTTCCTCACCGCCCCCGACCGCTCCGGCCTCTACTACCTGCACGCCAAGGGCGAGTCCGGGGCGTTCTTCTCCTTCCCCTGGCTTGTGGCTCCCGATCGCCCGCGGGCCCCCCTGGCGGTCCTGGCGGCCAACATCAACTGGAACTGCTACAACAACTTCGGGGGCCGCTCCAACTACATCCACGCCGACGGCTTCACGCCGTCGCCGGCGATGAACGCGCGCCTGGAGCTGCTGCGCTACACCGACCCCGACCACATGCTCTTCGCCGCCGACCACTACCCGCCGCTGTCCTTCGACCGCCCCGAGCCGATCAACCACATCGACGAGGACGAGCGCATCACCGACCCCATCGAGGGGCGCAGCAACTGCCACGTGGCCCCGGCGGAGTGGCGGTTCTTCGGCTGGCTCGACCGCGAGGGCTACGACTACGACCTCTACGCCGAGACCCAGCTCCACGACGGCACCCTCGACCTGAGCCAATACCGGGCCCTGGCGGTCAGCGCCCATCCCGAGTACTGGTCGGCGAAGATGTACTTCGCGCTGAAGGAGTGGGTCTTCGAGGGCGGCGGGAAGCTCCTCTACCTCGGGGGCAACGGCCTCAACTGCGAGGTGGAGTTCCTCGACGACACCACGATCACCGTCCACAACGGACCCTACGGCGGCGGCTTCTTCCACCTGCAGAAGATCGGCTACGAGAGCCGCTTCCACCTGCGCCACGAGTCGGAGGCCAACCTCCTCGGCGTGACCTGCTCGGAGACCGGGATCATGACCGGCGCCCCCTACCGCGTGATCGAGCCCGGCCACTGGATCTTCGAGAACACGGGGCTGCGGCAGGGGGACCTCTTCGGCGAGGAGTGCCTGCACATGCGCTGCCCCGGCGGCGCCTCCGGCCACGAGACCGACAAGGTCTCTGCCAGCTCCCCGGCCAACGCGAAGCCCCTGGCCAAGGGCCTCAACCCCGACGACGGCGGCGCCGAGATCGTCTGCTTCGACACCCCCTCCGGCGGCCACGTGTTCTCCGTGGGGTCGATCTCGTGGCCGGCGTCGCTGCCCGTGGACGAGCAGGTCTCGCGCATCACCCGCAACGTGCTGCAGCGGTTCCTGGCCTAGCAGCCGGCGGCCGGGACCCGCGCGGGGGTCCTTCCTTCCGCCGGACGGACCCGCCGCCTGCATGGCTCCGGGATCCCTCGGGCGGGACCCGCAGGTCTTTTTTCGGCGACAGCCTAAACCTCCGGCCCTCCCGCTTCGTCAAACCTGTCGAGAAACCCGAAACCTCGACAGCGGAGCCGGTCGCCATGCCAGCCGCACTCGCCCTTGAGGCGAGCCTCCCGAGAAGAGGGCCCTTGCCCGCCGACCCACAGCAAGCCGAACGCGAGACGATCGAGGCCTGCCGGCGGGGAGACCTGGACGCCTACGAGCGCCTCTTCCGCGAGCACTGGCGGCGGCTGCTCGGCGTGGCCGTGCGCATGCTCGGCGACCCGGCCGACGCCGAGGACGCCGTGCAGACCGCCTTCATCCGCCTCCACCGGGGCATCGGCCGCTTCCGCGGCGAGTCCGGTATCGGCACCTGGCTCATGCGCATCCTGATCAACGCCTGCCACGACACGCTGAGGGCGCGGAAGCGCCGTTTCGAGCTGCAGCCCGCCGAGCCCGCTCCGGGGCCCGGACCGGACCTGCGGCTGCAACTGGAGGAGGCGATCCTCACCCTGCCGGGGCGCATGCGCGCCTGCTTCGTGCTGTATGCCGTGGAGGGTTTCCCCCAGAAGGAGATCGCCGAGATGCTCCGGATCCGCGAGGGCACCGTGAAGGCCCAGATCTTCCAGGCGAGGGAGAGGCTGCGAGCCATCCTGACCGACGAGGAGGATTCGCCATGAGCTGCGACCGCTACCAGGAACGCGAGCTGGGGCGCCTGGACGAGTCCGCCTTCCAGGCCCACCTGAAGGACTGCGACATCTGCCGGGAGCGCCTGCGCCAGGACGAGGCCATCGACGAGCTGGCCGCCAACCTCGAGGAAGTGACCGAGCCCCCCTTCCTGTGGGAGCGCATCGAGGGCGCCCTGCGCACCGAGCAGCGGCGCGCCCGGCGGCGCGCCTGGGTCTACCGCGTGGCCGCCGTCCTCGTGGTCAGCCTCGGGCTGGGGGCGTTGATGCAGCAGGGGCGGGGCATCCCCGAGCCGGCCACCGGCCTCTACACGGCCGAGGCCCTGGAGAAGGTCCGCGACCGCGAGCGGGAGTACGCCGCCGCCATCGAGGAGCTGGAGCAGATCGCCGGCGAGCGCATGGAGCGCATGGACGCGGAGCTGGCCTTCCTCTACCGCGACAAGATCGCCACCATCGACACCCAGATCGACCGCTGCCTGCAGGCCCTGAGCGGCAACCCGGCCAACACCCACATCCGCCGCTACCTGCTGCTGGCCCTGCGGGACAAGAGAGAGACCCTCGAAGAGATCGTGCAGCTCAAGCTGTAAAGGGAGGAACCGTCATGACCATTCGAACCGCCGCGCTGCTGTCCCTGGCCCTGCTGGCCGCGCCCTTTCCCGGAAGGGCGGACTCGCTGGACCTCGCCGTGGGCGGCGTCGGCCTGAGCCTGGGCAACTCCAGCCGCATCACCGGCGTGCGGGTGAACCTCGTCGACCACGAGGTGCAGAGCGTCACCGGCCTCAACCTGACCCTCTGGAAGGCGCGCCGGAACCCCGACGCCCTGGTCCGCGGCGCCGCCGTCGGCCTCGTGGGGCCGTACGCGCGCCGCATCGAAGGCATCGCCCTCGGCGGCCTGTTCGCCATCACCGAGGAGGACCTCAGCGGCATCGCCGTGGGCGGCATCGGCGTCGACGCCGGCCGCGACATCCAGGGGATCGGCGTCGGTCTCGGCGGCGTGGTCGCCGTCCGCCACCTGAGGGGGATCGCCCTGGCGGGCGCCCGCGCCGGCGCCCGCGGCGACGTGCACGGGGCGGCGGTCACCCCGGGTCTCGCATCGGCCGGGGGGAAGGCCCGGGGAATCCTCGCCGGGGGGGTGGCCGCCCGGGCCAGGGAAGAGGCCCACGGCGCCCTGCTGTCGGCGGGAGGCGCCTGGACGGAGGGCGGCGGCAGGGGCCTGATCGTCGGGGGGCTCGGCGCCGGCGTCGGCGGCGACCTGCAGGGGATCCTCGTTGGCGGGCTGGGGGCGGGGGCGGGTCACGACGCCCACGGGATCGTCCTCGGCGGCTTCGGCGCCGGAGCCGGTCACGACCTGGAGGGCGGCGCCGTGGTCGGACTCGTCGGTGCCGGCGTCGGCCACGACGCCCGGGGCATCGTCCTCGGCGGCATCGGGGCCGGCGCGGGACATGATCTGAACGGAATCCTCGGCGGCGGCCTCGGCGCCGGAGCCGGACACGACGCCCGCGGACTGGTCTTCGGCGGCTTCGGCGCCGGCGTGGGCCACGACTTCGCGGGAGTGGCCGCGGGCGGCCTCGGCGCGGGGGTCGGACACGACCTGCGGGCGGGCGCCGTGGTCGGCCTGGTCGGCGCCGGCGTCGGACGACATGCCCGCGGCATCGTCCTCGGGGGGGCCGGCGCCAGCGTCGGGAGCGACCTGAGGGGGATCCTCGGCGGCGGCCTCGGCGCCGGAGCCGGACACGACGCCCGCGGACTGGTATTCGGCGGTCTCGGCGCCGGGGTGGGCCACGACCTCACGGGGATCCTCGCGGGGGGTCTGGTCGCGGGCGTAGGCCACGACCTGCGCGGCGCCGCCTGCTCCGCCGGCGTCGTCGCCGCGGGGCATGACCTGACCGGTATCGCCCTCGGCGGGTTGGGCGTCGTCGGCGGCGGCTCGGGCCGGGGGATCCTCCTCAGCCTCGTCGGGGTCGGCGCCGGCGAGGGGCTGAGCGGCCTCATCGCCGGCGGGGTCACCGCCTTCGCGCCGAGCATGCGCGGGATCTCCGTGAGCGCCGCCAACGGCATCTCCGTGGGCGGCCGTCACGTGCCCGGCGGCTCCGGCCGCTGGTTCGAGCCCGTGAACGAACGCTTCACCGGCCTGTCCGTCGGACTGGTCAACTACAGCCGCCAGCTGAAGGGGGTGCAGGTCGGCCTGCTCAACTACGCCGGCAACAACCCCCGCTGGGCGCGGCTGCTGCCCTTCGTCAACGCCAACCTGTAGAGGAGGGACCCATGGGACGCATTCCCAACCTGACTGTGATCCTCCTGCTCGCGGCCTCCTTCTGGAGCCAGGCGGGAGCGGATGCCCGCGAGATGATGCGGCGCACCTACGCTCGCAGCGCTCCCGCCGAGTCGGGAAGCCGCCTGCGGCTCGAAGCCCACAACGCCGACATCACCATCGCCGGCACCGGCGGCGACTCGGTGGCCGCGGAGGCCGTGATCGAGATCAGCGGCGGCGACTCCGCCGCCGTGGAGGAGTACCTCCAGGCCGTGACCCTGGTCCTGGAGAGCGACGGAGACGGGCTCTACGCCCGCCTCGACACGCCGGAGCGGCCCGAGGGCGAGGTTGTGACGGCCGTCGGCTTCCTGCGCGGGTTATTCTACGAGGACGGGCGAGCCAACCTCGGTCTGTCCATCTCCACGCGGCTGCGGGTGCGCGTGCCCCCGCGCTTTTCCGTCGATCTCTTCAACCGCTACGGCGACGTGCGCGTCGAGGGCCTCGACGGGGAGCTGAGCCTCGACAACAGCTCCGGAGGCGTGGAGGTCCGCGACGCCGGCGGCTCCCTGTCGGCGGCCAACGACTACGGCGAGGTGAAGGTGAGCCGTTTCCGCGGACCCTTGGACGTGAGCGGCAACAGCACCCGCGTCACCCTCTCGGAGATCGACGGCCGGGTGAACGTCAGCACGTCCTACAAGGGGGTGAGCCTGGAGGGGGTGCGGGGACAGGTGACGGTGCAGAGCCTCAGCGGAGAGGTCACCGGCCGCAGCATCGAGGGCGACTGCACGGTGCGCAACTCCTACAAGAAGGTGGACCTCGAGGAGGTCTCCGGTTCCCTGAAGGTCGTCAGCCAGAGCGGCAGCGTGCGCCTGGACGGCGTCGGCGGCAACACCGAGATCGAGTCGAGCTACAAGCCGGTCCGCGTCTCCCGCGTCGGCGGCAACCTCGCCATCAGCGGCAACTCCAGCGAGGTGGATGTGAACCGCGTCGAGGGCGACGCGGCGATCATCACCTCCTACAAGCCGGTCCGCGTCGAGAACGTGACCGGGAGCCTCACCGTGAACGGCACTTCGTCCGAGGTGACGGTCGAGTCCGTGGACAGGGACGCCGTCATCCTGACATCGTACAAGCCGGTCCGCGTCGAGGACGTGACCGGGAACCTCACGGTGAACGGAAACTCCTCGCGCGTGACGGTCGAGTCCGTGGAGGGCGACGTGACGGTGGCCAACTCCTACAAGCCCGTCACCATCAAGGGCACCTCCGGCTCGATCACCGTGCGCGGCAACCACAGCCCCATCGAGGTCTCGCAGATCCCGCGCCGGATGCAGGGCGGAAGGATCACGCTGGCCACCTCCGGGAAGCCGGTCACCCTCGCCCTTCCCTCCGGCACCGGGTTCAACGCCTCCCTGCGGACCCGCCACGGACGGATCCAGTCCGACTTTCCGGTGACCGCCACCGCCGACCAGCGCAGCGCCCGGCTCAAGGTCGGCGACGGTTCCGTGAAGATCAGCATCGACGCCGGCCAGGACATCAACCTGCGGCGGGAGTGAGCTACGGCTCCAGGTCCTCCACCCGGACCGACTGCTTCCACTCGTCATAGTCCGCCGTCATCGCCTCCGACCACGCCCGGTCGACCTCGCCGGGCGTGTAGACGCCCTCGCGGATGCGCATCTTGCCGAAGTAGTCGCGCATGCGCGTCTCCTCCGACCTCTCCACCACCTCCGCCGCCAGCTTCGGCGGCACGAAGACGATCCCCGAGGGCGTGCCCAGCACCACGTCGCCGGGCATGACCGTGGCCTCGCCGATGCGCACGGGGCCGTTGATCTCGGCCAGGGTGACGTCGCCGATGGCGGTGGGGTGGACGTCGCGGCAGAACACGTTCATCGGCAGCTGGGCCACGCGCTGGGCGTCGCGGATCGAGCCGTCCACCACCAGGCCGGTGCCCCCGGTGCGGGTGGCGATGGCGGTGCCGAGGTTGTCGCCGATGAAGGTGCCGCGCTCGATCTTGCCGAAGAGCTCGACCACGAGGACGTCGTTCTCCTCGAGGGTGTCGATGACCCAGGAGTTCTGGCCTCCCACGCGCTCCTTCTGCTTCCCCTCCTCCTCCACCAGGGCGTGCAGGTCGGGGCGCTGCGGCACGTAGCGGCAGGTGACGGCGCGGCCCACCAGGATCCGCTCCGGGTGCAGGTTCATCCAGCCGCCCTCGTACTGCAGCCGGAACTCGTGGCCCATGAGCACGCCCCAGGCCTCCTCGGTGGTCACCCTCTTCATGCGCTCCAGGATGTCGTCGGGCACCAGGGGCCGGCCGAAGCGGTCCCTGGGCAGGTCGCTGTCGCGGGTGAGCTCGGCGTTGCGTTCCGGGCAGTTCAGTTCCATCCATCGCCTCGTTTCGTCTTGATGAGGTTCACGATTCAGTCGATAGAATAGACACGATCCGCCTCCCGGGGCACGGCCCCGCCGCCGTCGCCGGGGCTCCTCCCATCGCCTAAGATTCCCGCTCCGTGCCACGAACGGCGCCATCCTTCCGCGAGACCCACGTGAGCGAGCGGCCCAACCTCCTCTACCTGCACTCCGACCAGCACAGCCCCTTCGTGGCCGGCTGCTACGGCGACGAGCTGGTCCACACTCCCCACCTCGACCGCCTCGCCGCCCAAGGGGTCGTCCTCGACGCCTGCTACTGCCCCTCTCCCCTGTGCGTGCCGTCGCGCATGTCCTCCCTCACCGGCCGCCACCCCTTCGAGAACCGGGTGTGGACCAACAGCCACGTCCTCGACTCCGGCATCCCCACCCTGGCCCACTCGATGGGCGCCGGCGGCTACCGGCCGGCCCTGATCGGCCGCATGCACGCGCTCGGCCCCGACCAGCTCCACGGGTACGCCGAGCGCCTGGTGGGCGACCACGGCCCCAACCACCTCGGGGGGCGCGGCGTCGACCACGGCGAGCTGACCGGTACGGCGGGTCCGGCGCGGGTCAGCCTGGTCAAGTCGGGGCCGGGCCAGAGCGCCTACGAGGTCCACGACGAGGACGTGACCGACTGCGCCGTGGAGTGGTTGCATTCGCAGGGGGCGCGCCGCCGCGGCGGCGACGACTCGCCCTTCTCCCTCTCCGTGGGCTTCATGCTGCCCCATCAGCCTTTCGTCGCCCGGGCCGGGGACTACGCCCGGTACGAGGGCCGCATGACCCTGCCGCGGACGCCCGAGCCCTTCTCCGACGCCCTGCACCCACACCTGCGGTCCTGGCGCGAGGCCTGCGGCATCGTCGAGGTGACGGAGGAGGAGGTCCTGCGGGCGCGCACCGCCTACTGGGCTCTCGTGACCCGCCTCGACCACATGATCGGCCGCATCCTCGAGACCCTGGAGTCCGCCGGCCTGGCGGAGAACACCCTCGTCCTCTACACCTCCGACCACGGCGAGCAGGTCGGCGAGCACGGCCTGTGGTGGAA
>JAPOZM010000052.1 GCA_026706075.1 Gemmatimonadaceae bacterium | reverse complement strand
GCGCATCCGCGCCGGCGCCGAAGAGGCGGGGCTGCCCGTCGACTTCACCCGTCCGGTCACCGATCACGGGGCCAGCGACGACTGCGGGGTATCGATCCTCGGTCCGGAGGAGAAGGCCTTCTGGAAGGACCACAAGGGCGCCGGGCTCAACGCCATCCGCACGCGCACGCTGCTGCGCCGCGCCGACGTGGTGGTGGTCCGCTTCGGAGACCGCTACCGGCAGTGGAACGCCGCCTTCGACGCCGGTTTCGCCGCGGCCCTCGGCAAGCCGCTGATCGTGCTCCACGACGCCGGCCTCACCCACCCCCTGAAGGAGGTCGACGCCGCGGCTCTCGCCGTGGCCGAGAAGCCGGAGCAGGTCGTGGAGGTGCTGCGCTACGTGACGGCGGACTGAGGGCCGGCGCTCAGAGCCCGGGGAGGCGGCGCAGGTCCCGCCCCCAGGTGAAGCCGATGTAGATGAACTCCCGCCCCATGGCCAGCCGGGCGCCGACGGCGTTGCCGGTGGGGGAGGGGAAGAACATGCCGATGGTGCCGTACACGGTGCGCGGGTCCTGGCCGCGCCAGCCCGGGCCGAGGTGGAGCACCCCCGGCCGGTCGGCGACGTAGACCATCTCCACCGGCAGCAGGCTGAGATCGACAGAGAAGGAACGCAGGGTGTTGGTCTTGCCCCGGCAGAGGCGGTAGGGGACCAGGTCTCCGGTCACCGTGTCGAGGCAGACGTCGTAGCCCCGGTAGAAGCGGGGCCGGTAGCGGATCTCCTTGGACTGCAGCAGGGCGAAGTCGGCGACGGTGACCGTGGCCATCACGTGGTGGCGCGGCGCGAGGGCGGTCAGGCCGAGAGGGATGTCGAGGCCCGTGCCGGGTTCGAGATCGACGACCCCGAGGCCGGCGGTGAGGAAGAGCCCGGCCGGCAGGGAAGGGTTCTCGACGACGAGGGGTTCGGCTCCGGCGGTGGCCGGGCCGAGGAGGAAGAGGGCGAGGTGAAGCACCCGGCGCCGCATGAACGGCCGGGGCCCCCCGGGCCGACGGCGGCCGGGGCTCGCGTGGGATAGGGGTGATCTCTTCAGGGTTGGCTTGTCGAGCGGCAGGAGGGGTCGGGACGCGGGTGCGCTGATTACGTTACTCGTCGGACTGGACTTGATCAAGGCGACGAGACCCGGGGTGATCCCTCGACCAGCAGCTTCAGACCACTTTCGCTGGTCACGGCTTAGGGCGGGCGGGTTGTCAAGCACCCTTTCGCTAGAATAGCTCCATCTGGTGCATGGGCTTTCCGGTATAGGGGTCCAGCATGGCTGGGAGTTGGGGGGTGCTGCCGGCGAAGTAGTCCCGCATGCTGTAGGCGTGGAGCCGGTCGTAACGGTACCCGGAGACCGTCAGGGTGCCGAACCGCTTGGCGTCGGCCCTGGCACTGGCCGGGGCGGGCTCCAGGGTCAGGAAGCAGCCAATGGCCGCTTTGTCTCGGTGCAGGACGTGCTGAAAATCGCGGAAGGAGGAGGCACTGAAGGTACCGCCCTTCACTTGGGCTAGGGCAAGTCGGGAGTTCATGTCTTCTGGCTTATCAGCCAACTTACCCCGTCCATCTATGCCTCCGTCGTTTCTCTGTTTCTGGTTGGGTGCGAATCCAGGTATCCTGGTCACGGCCCACGTCTCGAACGCGAAAGGGCGCTCCCGCGCCAGCATCCGAGCCGATGCCAGACTATTGGGGATACCCTCAGCCGGTACCTTCATGTCCTTCAGTCGTCTATTTCGAATGAGATCAACGGCGAACGGGGAAATATCAATCCCTACCCACTGTCGGCCCATCCGATGAGCAGCCTCGACAGCCGTCCCGCAGCCACAGAATGGATCGAGAACTACGTCCCCTTCCCTACTACTGGCACGAATGACGCGTTCCAGCAGGGCCAACGGCTTCTGCGTTGGGTATCCCAGACGCTCTTTGCTGGCAGGCTGTAGACAGGGAATCCTCCAGACGTTGTCGAGAGTCCGATCTGTCTTTGTCTGATACAGAAGGTTTCCATCTTCATCTCTGGCGTTGACCATCCGTCCGTTTCTCTTGCGCCTGACCAGTTGCCGAACAGGCTTGTCTCTTGGCTCGGTAAGTTGGCTGTAATAGAAGTCTGCTTGGAGATCTCGCACATAGAACAGGAGGGTATCGGTGGCGGCGGGGAACAGTTTCTTACGGTAGTCATGCATCTTGTTGTAGTAATACCAAATGATCTCGTTTCTGAAGTTCTTTGGTCCGTAGATGGCGTCCATCAGAACTTTCAGGTAGTGGCTGGCCGTCGGGTCGCAATGGAGATAGATCGACCCAGTAGGCTTGAGTAGGCGACGTGTGGGCAACAGCCGCTCAGCCATGTAACTCAGGTAGGCCATCATCCCGGAGGGTCCCAAGATGCGGAACAGACCGCAGATCGTATCGTGTAGAGGATGGGCGACGGCCCCCTCGAATCGGGCCATCCGCTCGCCGGCGGCTTCGTCCCATTGCCATGTATCCGCGAAGGCCCGCATTTGGGCATCGCCGGCGGATTCGGCCGAGTAGAGGATGTTGTAGTTGGTCTTGGAGTTGAACGGCGGATCGAGGTAGATGAGATCGACGCACTCATCATCCCACCGATCCATCCACTCCAGGCAATCACCGTAGTACAGGGTGCCCGGAGTCATGCCTCGGTTGCCCATGCCGAGACGGGGGTCAGGCGCTCTTGCGGTTGGCCTAGCGGGCGGAGGCGGCCTCTTGGGCGATCTCGTTGCGCTTCGCCGCCGTGAGCATGGCGGCTCGGATCATGCCCCCGGACCTTGCGGCCGCCGGCCCAGGCGGGCTCCTTGGGGGCTTGGGGCGATTCTTCGATCACTCCGGTGGCGATCTTGGCGACGTGGACCGTACCCACCACGTCAGCAAGGCGGTTCTGTCCCTGGGGTCCGGCAGGCATGGGGAACTCTCTCTCCTTGCGGGGTGGGTCGCAAACGTGTCCAATATACGGCGTATCGACCTGGCGGGAACAGGACTCGCGTCGGCCCCGACCCCACTTGTCAGAGACCAGCAAGATTCGCGCAGTTAGGGGACACGTAGATGCGCGCCCCTCGGATGGTCGGGTTGGTGGTACGGATCGGTTTCCTTCCCTGCTGAGCTGAGACGTGGGAAACCACACTGATATGCCAAGCCCACCCAGAGAGGAAGGGGGGTGCCATCCTTTCTCCCCGAGGGGTCGCAAGTACCCTCCACTTTGAGGGTAGCTGCGAGACTCCGCCTGCGGGGGTCTACTGACGCAGGGAGGCCGTTATCTCCCGGTAGCGGGGCCCCTGCCGGCGCTGCGGCAGATCGCCTCCCATCCGGTCGATGCGCCGCTGCAGGCGCTCGATGCGTTCCGCCGTGGCCGGGTGCGTGGCCAGCAGCCCCCCGAGGGAGCCGGACGAGCCTCCTTCCACCGACTGCAGGCCCTGGAACATCCGCACCATGCCGCGGGGGTCGTAGCCGGCGGCGGTGATGTAGCGCAGGCCGAGGTCGTCCGCCTCGAGTTCGTCCTCGCGGCTGAAGCGGGCCATGGCGCCTCCGGCGCCGAAGTCCGCGAAGACGGCCGCCAGCGCCTCGGGATCCTCTCCGAGGGCGATGCTCGTCAGCATCTGAATCCCCCACCTCGAGGCCAGCTGCTCGGCCGAGTGCCGGGCCACCACGTGGCCCAGCTCGTGGGCCAGGACGCTGGCCAGCTCGGACTCGTCGCCGGCGAGGAGCATGAGGCCGGTGAAGACGTAGGTGGGGCCGCCGGGGAGGGCGAAGGCGTTGACCTGGCCGGGGTCGTCGAGGACGGTGACCCGGTAGTCGATGCCGGGCCGGTCGCGCCAGGCCTGCTCGATGAGGGGCTTGGCCAGGAACCGCACGTAGCGCTGGACCTGCCGGTCCTGGAGGACGCGGTGCTCGGCCTCGACCTTGGCGGCCAGCCGGCGTCCGAGGTCGATCTCGGTCTGTACCGGCACCAGGGTGGCCCCCAGGAACTGGCGGAGGGAGGCGCATCCCCCGGAGCCGGCGGCGGCCAGGATCGCCGCTGCGAGAATCGCGGAGGCCGGGGCCCGCAGCCGAAGTCGGGAGTGCTTCATGATCCTGCCGGGAGCGGACAGCCGCTGACCGGGATGGTCAAGTTGATCGCTGAGACCTTGTTTGGACTGTGGTTGCGGCAGTTGAGGAAGGAAGTGTGAGACTCACGATGGACGACCCGGAGGGCGCCTAGACTCGAGCAGCGAGAGGGAGGGCATTCACAAAGGGCTTGAGCACCAGTTCAAGTCGAACCCCGTAACCTTGTGGCTGACCCGCAATTGGGGAATCGGGAGGGCCGGTCCCTCGGATCCGGTCGGAACCCAGTGTACTCGTCGGGTTAGAGCCGCAAAACCGCCCAACACCATGCGAGTGCTGGAATGCCCGGTCGGATCCGAAGGCACCAGCCCTTTCCGGTCAAATCCTAACCTTCGAGGCTCCCACATATACGTCGCACACGAGCCTATCCCAGTTGATCCTCTGAATGTTCCGGAGGGTGACACGCTTTCGGAGAACCATGGCCGATAGCCTCCGCTTTGCTGCCAAACCTCCTCGATGACCCAATTCTGCGGCGTTGACTCCCCTCAGCCGAACGCGGGAACCGCTCTGACCCCTGTAGGCCCAGTTGGGAGTGACGTTGAAGGTATCGCCGTCGATGACGGCATTGACGTAATAGCTGTTCATTCTGACAGTCCTTTCTGACTTGAGTTGGTGATCTTCGAATTCTCTGGGTTACTGGTGGCGAAGGCTCGGAATCATCAAGTCGATGCTCTCTATGGAGGCTTTTCAGGTCTATGACTGCCAAGGCGTTCTTGACGGTCGGAAAGGGTTGGCCGGGGAGGAGGGTTGGTTGCCCAACCCTCGATCTGGGCCCCTTGACTATAGCAGTAGGGCGAGGATGACGAGTAGCCACGTGACGGCATCAACCAGTCGCCGGCACTCGCGAATCGTTGTGGAATCCATCGGTAGTCCTTTGGATCAGCGTTATGCGCCATGAAACTCCTTCCTACGATCCGTGTCCCGTCGGAGTGCTTTTTCGGCGGGACTTTCAAAACTCCTACCATGCCCTGGAAAAACTGGTAGGCGCCACCTTCTCCGGGCTCTCCGGAGGGCACGCTTCCCCGAGCAAACTGCGTGCCAAGGCGGAATAGATCTCACGGGGGCTGAGATCGAGGGTATCACAGGGCGTGCGTGAGGGGCGGGAGGGTCATTCTGACAGGTTTACTGCCAAAAAGGCCCGGATTGGTGCGGTCTTGGTGGTCCGGAGGTACTGATAGGCTCTCGCGCCTCTTGCCACTCGGCTCTCCATCGGTGGTCCAGTCATCAAGAGTCAAGACCCCTGGAATTCGAGCTTTTACCGCCCGGGGCTCAGCGCGGGATCTCCGAGGATGATTCGGACGCGGCTCGAGTGCCCTCGTTGAGGGCCTCTTGGGATCAACCTGAAGCGCGGACCACATCCAAAAAACGTGTAGCCCAGCCGCAATGACGCCGCATGGCGGCACCGCCTCGGGCGCCCGGCGGGCGCTTCACCTCTCGAGGGCCGCGCCGTACCTTCCTGCCGGTCCCGCCTCCCCCACACCGGAGTCATCCCCATGACCGTGGAAACCTCCCCCATCTCGGTCTACGACGGCGATACGACGCCGCAGCCGCAGCCCGCGCCCGACCCCGACAGCCTCGTCTTCCACGAGCTGTGCCCGGCCGCCGATCTCGAGGAGGGCGCCGGCAAGCCCTTCACGGTAGACGGCACACACCTCGCCGTGTTCCGCTACGAGGGCGGCTACTACGCCTGCGACAACCGCTGCCCCCACATGGGCTACCCCCTCTCCGAGGGCAGCGTGCGCGACGGCGTGCTGATCTGCCACTGGCACCACTGGGAGTTCGACCTGAAGACGGGGGGCTGCTTCCTGACCTTCGGCGACGACGTGGCCAGCTTCCCGGTGGAGGATCGCGGCGGCGTGCTCTACGTCGGCATCCCGAAGGGGGCCCGCGAGGCCGCCCGGCAGCGCCTGGTGGACCGCGGCAAGCGGGCCCTGGAGCAGGGGCTCAAGGACCGCTCCAGCTTCCTCATCGCCAAGGCCGTCACCGCCCTGCGCGAGGCCGGCGCCACCCCCCGCGAGATCATCCAGCACGGTCTGTTCTACGGCGCCCACAAGACCAGCGACGGCTGGTCCTCGGGGGTGGCCATCCTCACCCTGTGCGCCAATCTCTGGGACGACATCGACCCGAAGGACCACAACCTCTTCCTCGTCCACGGGCTGGCCCAGATCGCCAACCGCACGGCGGGCAGCTCGCGGCGCCAGCGCTTCCCCTTCCCCCGCTCCGGCGCCGATCCCGACCTGACGACGCTCAAACGCTGGTTCCGGCGCTACGTCGACCTGCGCGACCGGGGCGCCGCAGAGCGCATCCTCCTCACCCTGCAAGACCGCGGCCACTCGCCCCAGCTGCTGGCCGACTTCGTCTACACCGCGGCCACCGACTTCTACTTCACCGGAGACGGCCACGCCCTCGACTTCGCCAACAAGATGTTCGAGGGCCTCGACTACGTCGGCTGGCAGGGGGCCCACGAGATCCTGCGGCCGATCGTCGTCGACCTCGTGAGCCGCACCCGCCACGAGGAGACCTCCCGCTGGCAGGACGCGGTGCCGGTGCTGGAGGAGGTCTTCGGCCGCATCGACGAGATCTGGGAGGCCAACCAGGCCGCGGAGCCCCGGGCCCTCGACGTGAGCGCCTTCGCCGAGATCATGCTCGGCGACGACTTCGGGCCGATCGTCGAGCGCCTGGAGGCCGAGCTGCGGGCCGGTGTCTCGCCCCTGGACCTGTGCCGCGCCATGACCTATGCAGGGGCCGTGCGCACGGTGCGCTTCCACCTCAAGAACGAGGGCGACTGGCACGACGTGGCCAACCTCTACTCCTACGCCCACGCCCTCTACCGCGCCTTCCACATGGCGCCGTCGGCGCAGCTCCTGCGCGGCCTCTTCCACGGCGCCGTGTTCACCACCTACCTGCGGTGGCTCAACATGCCGTCGGCGCGGGTGCCGCGGTCCGGACAGCGCCTGAAGGGGGAGGAGTCGTTCTCGTCGCCGCGGCAGATGCTCGAGCGCCTGCAGGAGTTCGCCGACTTCCAGAAGGTGGCCGAGGCCGGGATCCTGGTGAACCAGTACCTGGAGGAGGGCCACGACGTGACGGCCCTCAAGCACGCCCTCGCCCACATCCTGCTGCGCGAGGACGCCGAGCTGCACATGTTCCAGGTGCTGGAGGTCGCCTTCCGCCACCACGACCTGTCCGACGATCCAGAGGAGAAGCGCATCCACCTGCTGGCGGCGACCCGCTACATCACCGCCCAGAAGGTGATGAAGAGCATCCTCTGGTCGACGGAGAACGCCGAGCGCCTGCAGCGGGGCGAGCTGCTCAGCGACCGCGAGGACGACTGAGGGCCGACAGGGTGGCGATCTCCACCGCGGACGGCCCCGTCCACTCCCGGCCGGGGAAGAACACGAGCCGGCCGCCGCTGCCGCTCAGCTCGTAGCCGGGGTCCTCGGCCAGCACCAGCACGGTGCCCTCCGGGCGGGTCTCGGCCCGCTCGATCCGGTGTCCGCGGCGGAAGCCGGCGCCGTCGCGCACGACCGCCCACAGCCCCTCCAGCGCCACTCCCTCCGGCACCGCGAGGTCGGTGATCAGGCCGTCCACCTCGTCGCCGGCCTCTCGGCGCAGGACGCCCGCGACCGCGCCGGTGAGCACGCCCGAACCCGGCAGCACCTCGCCGTCCGCCCGAAGCTCCCGCCCCCCGACGAGGCACATCGCTTCCACCCGGCCTCCCCGTCGGCGCACGAGTCCCACCCGGCCATCGAGGTTCACGTCCCCGGCCTGCAGCCTGCCGCCGCCGCGCGACAGGAGCACGTGGTCGACGACGTCCCCCCAGGCGATGCGAAGGGCCACGCCGTCGCCCTCGGCCGGCAGCCGGGTCACCTCGTGGACGAAGGGGCCGCCGACGTCATGGCTCTCGAGTACGGCCACGAAGTCGCTGCGCAGGTTCTGCCCCTCCCGGCGGTGCACCAGCATGGGCATGATGTGCTCGTCGAGAGCGGCGTCGTCCTCGGCGGCGTTGCGGATCGAGGGCGCCGCGGCGGTGAACAGCCGGTCCCCCGGAAGGCCCGCCCCGTGGACGCGGACCCCCGCGTCGCTGCCGGAGCTGCGGACCCCCACCCGCCAGGGCCCGTCGACGGCGGCCTGCTCGACGCCGCGGATGAAGGCGTAGCCGAGGTTGTGGCCCCCGGCCTCGCCCGGGGTGGACTCGCCCGTCGGCAGGCTCACCGGGGTGCCCGGGGGCAGCAGCATCTCGCCGTAGGGCGACGTCTCCAGATCGTGCACGAGACCGCCGTCGTGGTCGGCGTCGCCGGTGAGGACGTACTCGTGGCGGCCGCCGCCCCGGACGCGGAACCAGTCGACCACGTAGGCCTGGTCTCCGGCGCCGATCAGCAGCAGCAGGCGGCGGTACTCGTCGACGAGCCCCGGATAGGCGCGCTCGCCGGAGGCCTCCACCGCGGCGAGGAGATCGCCGTCGCCCGGCACGAAGAGCCGCAGGTCGCCGTCGCTCGGGTGGTCCTCCGAGCCCATGTGCTGGTCGCGGCCGTCGACGGTGACCGTGTTGTGAGACAGAGTCGTGGTCGTCCAGCGGCGGTAGCGGGTGTGGGTGTATCCGATGTCGCCGAGGCGCTCGCGGCCGTGGGAGAAGAGGGTCATGGCCAGGGCGTCGCCGTGCTGGTGGCCGTAGCCGCCGGAGAAGTGCAGGTGCGCCTGCACCTGGCCGCCGCCGTCGCCGCGCCCCAGGCGGGCGTGCCCGAGGGCCGGCAGCAGCATCGACTCCGAGGCGGCCATCGCCTCGCCGGCCTCCTTCGCCCAGGTGTCGTGGAAGGCGACGACGCGGCCGTTGGGGTAGCGCAGCCGGCCGGGCACCTCCCGCGCCCGGGCGAGGATGGGCAGGCTCGCCTCGAGATCGAAGTCGACGAGGCGGTCCCCGCCCCGGGGCGGGGTGTACTCGGGCGGATCGGTCCAGCCCTTCAGCAGGCGCGCCAGGATCTCCAGCCCCCGCACCGTCTGGTTGTGGTAGGAGACCGCGCCCTCGCGCCAGACCCCGTCGGCGAAGAACTGCCGCCGCGCCAGCAGCTCGATGCGGCGGACGGCGTCGTGGACGTACTCCGGCTCGCCGAGGACGCGGCCGGCGGTGATGAGACCGCGCAGCAGGGTGGGGTCCATGTTGCCGAGGGCCGGCGGGTAGGAGCGCACGAAGGCGACGCTGGCGTGGAACAGGTCGTCCTCGATCCGCCGCTGCGCCGCCTCGTCGAGGGCGCCGCTCGGCCGCACCAGCTCGTAGGCCCGCAGCAGGTCCTCGGGGATGTCCATGTAGGCCCACCAGTCCCACTTGGCGGCGCGGAAGTCGGCCACCGGCCAGGGGAAGGTCCGGTCCCCCTCGAAGAAGATCTTCTGCCGGAAGGGGTAGTCGTAGTGGACGCAGTAGCCCGGGTAGACCTCGGCGAAGCGGGACAGGATCAGGGCGGCCCGGCGGGCGGGCAGGGGGTCGCCGGTGGCCGCGTGGAGGCGCGCCAGGTCCAGGGCGCGGCGGGCGAGGTACTCGCGGGCCTCGAACCAGCCCCGGGCCCGGAAGAAGTGGCGGTAGCCATCGGCGTCGGACCAGTAGGGATACTCCTGCACCTCGCCCACGGGGTTCGTGACCCGCAGGACCTGGTCGTCGGGATAGCGGTCGTTCGGGTAGCGGATGCCGCAGAACCGGCAGTGGACCTCGTGGGGGCGCTCGATCGTCCAGGCGAGCTGGTTCTCCTGGGTGCCGCCGTCGCAGTTGGGACAGCCGACGAAGCGCAGCCCCGCCCGCTCGGGGATCAGGGCGAGCATCTCCGCCTCGGACAGGGCCAGGACGGGCCGCACGGCCGCCGCCAGGCGTTCGTCCGCGTCTGTGTCGGCCGCCATCATCAAGCCAGCCAGGATCGCCGCATGTGATCGGGGGAACCTCATCCGGTTCGAGTAGGATACGAAGACGGGGGCCGGTCCGGTCCGGGGAAGGCGGCCTCGAGGAGGTATATTGCACGCATGCTCTTCGTCGAGCCCTGCAGACTCGCCGATCGCCCGCACGGCACGGACACCGGCCTGTAAGCCATGTCGATCCTCGAGCCACGGACCCGTGCGTTGCGCGACGGCAGCCAGGCCGTCATCCGCTCCGCCCGGCGGGAGGACGCGGAGGGCCTCGCCAGCCTCTACCGGGAGATCATCGCCGAGGGGCGCTGGACCCTGGCCGGAGCCGACGAGCGGCCGCCGACGGCGGAAAACGAATCTGCGGAGATCGCCCGGCTCAACGCCGCCGGCGGATCCCTCTACCTGGTCGCCTGCGAGGACTCGCGGATCGTGGGCACCGCCCGGGCCGAGGAGGGCGCCTTCCGGCGCACGGCCCACTTCGCCGACGTGCACTCGGTCTGGGTCCGCCGGGACCGCCGCGGGACCGGCGTCGCCAACGCCCTCATGGAAGCCCTCGTCGACTGGGCCCGCGCTTCACAACAGATCGAGAAGCTGGGGCTCTTCGTGTTCTCCACCAGCGAGGCCGCGATCGCTCTCTACAAGAAGCACGGCTTCGTCGAGGAGGGCCGCTCGGCCCGGGACATCCGGTTCGAGGACGGGAGCTACGCCGACACCGTCATCCTGGGGATGCAGCCATGAGCTGGCAGGTAACCGATCGCGTCACCGTCTACCACGAGGCCGGCATGTACGCCCTCGCCCCCACGGTGACCCGCACCCCGGGCGGGGATCTGCTCGTCGGCTTCCAGCGCGCCCCCCACCTCGGCTACGCCCACCACGAGCATCCGCTCTTCCAGGTCCTCGCCTGCCGCTCCGGCGACGACGGCGGCACCTGGAGCGAGGCGGCCCTGGTGACCGCCGACCCCATGGGCGGGGTCATGGACCGTGGCCTGCACGCCCTTCCCGACGGCAGCCTGTTCCTGCACGCCTCCTGCAACGAGCTGGTGCCGGACGAGGGCGAGGGGGTGCACGGAAAGCGCTGGATCTCGCGTCCGGGGAAGCCCTTCTGGGTGCGCTCCCGGGACGACGGCCGCACCTGGACGGCGCCGCGGCGGTTCCCGCCCCTGCCCGACGCCGTCTGGGGCCACCCGGCCCAGCACTCCGGCGTCTGCCGCAGCGGGCTGCTGGCGCTGCCCGACGGCCGCCTGCTGCTGCCGAGCAAGGCGACCGACCGGCCCGGCGGCGTCTTCCCCTGCTTCGGCATGCTGCGCGTCTCCCACGACATGGGCGAGACCTGGGAGTACGGAGGCCGCATCGCCGAGGACGACGTGGCTCACTTCAGCGAGCCGGCGATCCACCGCACGCCCTCGGGGCGCATCCTCGTCCTCTTCCGCTGCCACCCGGGGGCCCTGGGGCCCGGCATCCTCCGCGACCAGGGCTTCGACGGACCGACCGCGCGGGACCCCCAGTTCGCCCACCGCCTCCTGGCCCTCGTCGAGTCCGAGGACGACGGCGCCACCTGGTCGCCCTGGCGGCCGACCCGCATCCACGGCAGCCCGGCCCACCTGCTCGGACTGAGGGACGGCCGCATCTTCCTCACCGTTGGCACCCGCTGGGAGGGACAGCGGGGCTGCGCCGGCCGGGTCCTCGACCCCGAGGGCACGGACCTGGAGACGGCGCCGGAGTTCGTCATCGAGGCGGGCGGTCTCAGCCAGGACTGCGGCTACCCCTGGGCCGTGGAGCGGGAAGACGGATCCGTCCTCGTCGTCTACTGGCACCACTACGCCGACGGCCACCGCGGCATCGAGGCCGCCGTCGTCGAAGAGAGCTGACATGCAAACTCACACGATCCACTACGAGGTGCTGAACAACCACAACCCGGACACGGAGACCGGCGGCGGCTGGGAGGTGGAGGTCCATGCCGCGGCCGAGGAGCTGCAGGCCTTCGCGCGGTGCGGCTACCTGGTGCGGGAGGGGCTCTTCGAGGGCGAGGCCCTGCGGCGGCTTCGGGACGCCCTCGACCGCCTGGAGGAGCGGGAGCGGGAGAAGCGGGACCGCGCCACCGCGGGAAAGCAGAGCTGGGGGTTCATCCCGCGGCACCTGATGGACAAGGACGAGGTCTTCCTGGAGCTGCTGAAGTTCCGACCCCTGCTGTCGATCGCCCAGGCCATGATGGGACCGCTGGTGCGCCTGCGGGGGCTGAGCGCCCGCATCAGCTACCCCGGCCGCGAGCACCCGCACCAGACGCCCTGGCACCAGCACCTGCGGGTGATCTCCGATCCGCGGCCCCCCTGGTTCTCGCAGCCCCACTGCATCGACTGCCTGGTCTACCTCGACGACCTGAACGACGACACGGGGGCCGTCGCCGTGGTGCCGGAGTCGCACACCTGGCTGGACCGCCCCTCGCCGCGCAGCTATGAACCCGTGACCGGGGAGGTGGAGTTGCGGGTCCGGGCGGGCGGCGCGGTGCTCATCCACGGCAACCTCTGGCACCGCGCCCTGCCCACGTTGAAGGCGAAGCGCCGCATGCTGATCCTGAGCTACACCCCCTCGTGGATGCGGGCCTCGCCCCACAGCGGTCCGCAACCGGAGGACGGCTTGACCCGGCGCTTCCTCGAGGATGCGGACTTCGAGGCGCGGATGCTGCTGGGGGTGGGGGGGTATACGTGATGGCTGAACCCCCCTTCGATCGGGACAGCGCTCACCGCTGGTTCGGCATCGAGCTGAACAACCGCACCATGGACGCCCTGGAAACCGGGCGGGTGACGCCCGAGACTGCCGAGTCACACATCCACGCCGCCCACGCCAGCTGCTGGCACTGGATGCAGGTCGGTACCGCCGCCAACCACGGGCGGGGCGAGTTCGCCGTGGCCAGCGTCTATGCGGCGGCGGGGCTGGGAGAGGCGACCCTGCGCCACGCCAAGCGCTACCTGGAGCTGGTGGAGGCCCACCCGGAGGAGATGGCGGACTGGGACGCAGCCTTCGCCTGGGACGCGCTGGCCAGGGCCCACGCAGCGAGGGGAGATCTCGATTCAGCGCGTCAGGCCAGGGAGCAGGCGAAGGCGGCCGGCGAAGCGATCGCCGGCGAGGAGGACCGCCTCTACTTCATGGGCTGGTTCGAAGGCGGGAACTGGCACGGGCTGCAGGAGGGATAGCCCGGCGCCGCCTCAGTCCAGCCTCCACTGGGTCAGGTCGGGCGCGTGCGGCCGCTCGCGCTGCAACTCGTACTCGTAGATCACCCTTCCCAACTCGGCGAGGAAGGGGAACCCCACCTCGTCGTACTCGTAGACCCCGTCGTTGAAGATGCCGTTGTCGTTGACCAGCAGGACCGCGGTGAGGAGAAACTCCACGTTCGCCTCCAGGTCGACGATGTAGGCGTTGTCGACCATGTAGCCGTAGGCGAGCCCCACCTTGTTGAAGATCCGCACGTTCGCGGGCATGGGGGCCTTGCTGTCGCCGAAGAGCAAGAACTTCACGTAGCTGTCGTAGTACGTCTCCGGGTCGTATGTCGGGTGGGGGCACTCCTGGGGCAGCATCGACATGGCGCGGTGGAGGAAGGGGTAGTCCTCGGCGCGCAGGGCAAAGCGCCGGTGGATGGGCAAGGTCTCGGGAAAGAGGGCGGCCACCAGCAGGTCCTGAAGCACCTCCACCGACATGTAGTTGGATCCGGAGAAGTCCTTCGGCGCCTCGATCAACTCGCCGCCGCGGATGTGTCCCGTTCCCTTGGGGATCGGTCCGGGGGCGCGCCAGGTGTGGGGATTCACCAGCATGGGCTGGCGATGGAGAACCTGGTCTCCCCGGTAGAAGGTGAAGGGATTGGTGCGGCGGTTCTCCTCGGCGGATCTCGCCACCGCCAGGCGGTGGGTGAGCCGTGCGTCGTCGTATCCCTTATCCCACAGGCCCTCGTTCATGTGCTGCTGGCCGACGAACTCGTAGAGCCGGTTGTAGGCGTCGTTGTCGCTGACGGCGAAGAGCTTGCGGATGTAGTGGGCAATGGTGGGCCGCCCGCCGGGGGCGGTGGAGTCCTGGTGCACTGACGTCTGGCGGCTGTAGGCGCTGTCGATGTGGACCGCCTCGTCCCGCGAGAGTCCGAGGCGGTTCAGCTTCTCCAGGGCGAGCAGGGCCCCGGCCAGCTTGATGGCGCTGGCGGGGTAGAAGTAGGCGTCGGGCTCGACCCGGTAGCGGTGGCGGGTGAAGCGGGGCTGGTTGCCGGCGCCGCGGTCGATCTGCGTGTAGAGGACCTGGAGCTCGTGCCGCTCCGCGTCGGCCAGGACGGGTGCGCAGACGGGACTCGCGCGCAGCAACGAGTCGATCAAGGCGGTCCCTTCCGCCGGCGCGGCGCCGCAGCATGCCAGCAGAAATCCGGCGGTCGCCGGGAGACGGGCAATCGATCGGAGGGTTCGCAGGGGGAGCCCGGGGATCAGCGAGGCCCGCTCACGTTGTGCAGGGGCAGGTCATGGCGACGAGGGGGGCGACTCTGCATGGTGAGGTCCAAAGAGCAAGGGCCGCTCCGAAGAGCGGCCCTTGAGCCGACAGCACGCTGCCGGCGGGTACTGCGGGAGGAATCTACGGGCGATCCCCGGGCCAGCAAGCCATGGCCGGGCCCGGCTCAGAGCCCCCGTTCCTGGATGATGTTCTCCGTCACCACGCGGCCGTCGAAGAGGTGGATGATCCGGTGGGCGTGGTCGGCGTAGGCCGGCGAGTGGGTGACCATGACGATGGTCGTGTCGGACTCGTTCAGCTCCGTGAGCATGGCCATCACCTCGTCGCCGTGGCGGGAGTCGAGGTTGCCCGTGGGCTCGTCGGCGAGGATGAGTCGGGGTTTGGCCACGACGGCGCGGGCCACGGCCACCCTCTGCTGCTGGCCGCCGGAGAGCTGCTGCGGGAAATGCTTCTCCCGGTGCGCGATCTGCACCTGATCGAGGGCTTCGGCGACGCGTTGCCGACGCTCCCCGGCGGGCAGGCCGAGGTAGAGCAGGGGCAGTTCCACGTTCTCGTAGACGGTGAGCTCGTCGATGAGGTTGAAGCTCTGGAAGACGAAGCCGATCGTCCCCTTGCGCAAGTTGGCGCGGTTGCGCTCGGAGTACGAGGCCACCTCCTCCCCGCACAGCCAGTACTCCCCGTCCGACGGGTTGTCGAGCAGGCCGAGGAGGTTCAGCAGCGTCGACTTGCCGCATCCCGAGGGACCCATGATGGCCACGAACTCGCCCTCGTGGATCTCGATGTTGACGTTGTCCAGGGCCGTGGTCTCCACCTCCTCGGTGGTGAAGAGCTTGCGCAGTCCCTGGGTCCGGATCAGCGACTCCCTGCCGTTGCCGTTGCTGTTCTCGTCCGTCATCGTCTCTTCTCCCTTGTGTGGGTTCTGGTTCCGTGGGTCACTTGAGGACGAGGACGTCCATGTCCTCGCCGAAGCTCTCGTAGCCGGAGGTGATGACGCGCTCACCGGGCTGCAGTCCCTCCAGCACCTCGTAGACCTTGGGGTTCTGGCGGCCGAGGCGGATATCCCGCTTCACGGCGCGGTCCCCCGCCGGCTGCAGCACGTAGGCCCAGTGGCCGCCGGTGGCCTGGTAGAAGCCGCCCCGGGCGACCTGCATGGCCTCCTCGAGATCGCCCAGCTCCAGGCGGATCTGCAGGGTCTGGCCGCGGCGGATGCCCTCCGGCGCGTCGCCCTCGAAGACGAGGTCGACCTCGAAGCGGCCCTCCTCGACCTCCGGGTAGACCTTGCGGATCACGAGGCCGAGGGGGGTGCCGTCGTGGTCGAACTGGCCGCGCTGGCCGCGGTCGACGCGGGCGATGTAGTGCTCGTCGATGGCGGCCCTCACCTTGAAGCCGTCGACGATGTCGATCTTGCCCAGGCGGGTGCCCGACCCCTTGCTCTCGCCGATCTCGGCGGCGAGGGCGGTGAGCTGCCCCGAGACCGGGGCGCGCACCGTGAGGTCGTCGAGGCGCCGGCGGATGATCTCCAGGTTGCGCTCCATGCGCTCCACCGCCGCCCGGGCCTGCACCACCCGGTCCACGGCCAGCAGCGAGTCCTGGCGGTGGGTCTCGCGGGTGAGAGCCAGCTTGCGGGCGTTGAACTCGTAGTTGTCCCGCAGCTTCTCGTAGTCCTGGAGGGGCATGATCGCCGCCAGATCCTCGCGCGACAGGGAGCTGTAGCGCTCGAAGTTGCGGCGGTCGATCTGCGCCTGGTACTCGATCTCCATCAGCCGCTGCCGGGAGCTGAGCAGGTTCTGCTCCATGGTCAGGTGGCCGCTGCGCAGCTCCTCGATCTTGCGCTGCAGCTCCGACTCCTGCCGCAGCACGTGCAGCTCGAGCTCGGGGTTGGCCAGGCGCAGAAGAGGGTCGCCCTCCGTCACGTTGGCCCCTTCCTCGACGAAGAGGCGCTGCACCTGGCCGCTCTCGAGGGCGTCGAGGTAGACGGTGCGGATGGGCAGCACGGTGCCGCGCACGGGGGTGTACTCCTGAAAGGGGCCGTGGACGACCTCGGAGATCGTCAGCCGGTCGCGGTCGACGTTGAGCTTGCGCACGCCGCTGTCCTTGAGGAGCCCCCAGGCGGCGAAGACGGCGAAGAGCCCGGCGCCGGCGGCCCCGGCGATCCGGCGCGGGGGCCACCTCCGCCTGCTTATCTTCCTGTCCATCGACGCGCCGCTGCCGGGGCTGCCTTCGGCGGCGCCGCCTTCGACGAGGGCCGAGGCGAGGGGTATTTGAACGGTTGTGGGCATGATGCTTGCAGTTTCTCCTGTTGCACGCTCTGCGATCGCAGACCGCAAGATGCATGCCATTTCCCCCAAGATACTGGAGCGCAACAGGATGAGCACTTTTGGCCCGAACCGCCCGAGAGACGGAGGTGCACGCCGGCGATACACGCGGTGTCCGCTGGCGTACACCGGGAGGCTGCCATGAGGCCCGCCGCCGAGCCCCGGGTCCTGATCGTCGACGACGATCCGGACGTCCTCGTCGCCGCCCGGCTGCTGCTCAAGCAGGAGGGCTACCAGGTCCGCACCGAGGCCGATCCCCACGTCATCCCCGCGGTGCTGCGCGACGACCCGCCCGACATCGTGCTCCTGGACATGAACTACACCCAGGACGCGGCCTCGGGCCGCGAGGGGTTCTACTGGCTGCAGCAGATCCACGAGCTCGACCCCGAGTCCGTGGTCATCCCCATCACCGCGTACGGCGACGTGGAGATGGCGGTGCGCGCCGTCCGCGAGGGGGCGGTGGACTTCGTCCTCAAGCCGTGGCAGAACGAGAAGCTGCTGGCCACCCTGTCGGCGGCGGCGCAGCTTCGCAGCTCCCGGTCGGAGGCCCGGGGCCTGCGCTCGCGCCAGGACCAGCTGGCCGCCGACCTCGACCAGCCCTTCGTCGACATCATCGGCGACTCGCCCCCCATGCGCGAGATCTTCGACACCATCGCCAAGGTGTCGGCCACCGACGCCAACGTCCTCATCCTCGGCGAGAACGGCTCCGGCAAGGAGCTGGTGGCCCGGGAGATCCACCGCCGCTCGGCGCGCGCCGGCGAGGTCTTCATCTCCGTCGACATGGGCGCCGTCTCCGAGAGCCTCTTCGACAGCGAGCTCTTCGGCCACGTGAAGGGCGCCTTCACCGATGCCCGCTCCGACCGCGCCGGCCGCTTCGAGGTCGCCTCGGGCGGCACCCTGTTCCTCGACGAGATCGGCAACCTGCCCCTGCCGCTGCAGGCCAAGCTGCTCACCTGCCTGCAGAGCCGGGAGGTGGTGCGCGTCGGCTCGAACAAGCCGGTCCCCATCGACGTGCGCCTCCTGTGCGCCACCAACATGCCGGTGTACGACATGGTCGGCGAGGGCGGCTTCCGCCAGGACCTGCTCTACCGCATCAACACCATCGAGGTGCGCATCCCGCCCCTGCGCGAGCGCCCCGGAGACATCGAGGCCCTGGTGGACCACTACCTCGACCAGTACGGGAAGAAGTACGGCCGCCCCGTGCGCGGCCTCTCCGCCGGCGCCCTGGAGAAGCTGCGCGCCTACGCCTGGCCGGGGAACGTGCGCGAGCTGCAGCACGCCGTGGAGCGCGCCGTCATCATGGCCGAGGGCCCCCGCCTGGAGGCCGACGACTTCCTGCTCACCGCGCCCGGACCGGCCCCCGCGGGGGAGGCGGAGACCTTCGACAGCTACAACCTCGAGGACGTGGAGCGGGTGGTCATCGAGCGCGTCCTGCGCAAGCACCAGGGCAACGTCAGCCACGCCGCCCGCGAGCTGGGCCTCACGCGCACCTCCCTGTACCGGAGGATGGAGAAGTATGGCCTCTGATCGGCCGCGGAGGCGGCGATCGGCGTTCGGCAACTTCCGCGCCCAGGTGGTGGTGCGCGTCCTGCTCCTGGGCCTCTCCCTGATGCTCCTGCCGCTGTCGCTGCGGAACCTCGACTACCCGGCGATCCCCATGGCCATCGGGGTGCTCGCGGCCTTCCAGGTGTGGTCGCTGATCCGCTTCGTGGACCGCACCAACCGCGACCTGGCGCGCTTTCTCCAGGCCGTCCGCTACGCCGACTTCTCCCAGACCTACGTCACCGGCGGCCTCGGGTCCTCCTTCGACGAGTTGAAGCGGTCCTTCAACGAGGTCCTCGACGCCTTCCGGGCCACCCGCGCCGAGAAGGAGGAGCAGGGCCTCTACCTGCAGATGGTGGTGCAGCACATCGGCGTCGGCCTCGTCGCCTTCGACCGGCAGGGCGAGGTGTCGCTGATCAACAACGCCGCCAAGCGCCTGCTCCGGGTCAACCGCCTCGCCAATGTCTCCGACCTCGAGTCACGGGGCCCCGGCCTGGTGGAGACCCTGACCACCCTGGGCCCGCGCCGCAAAGCCCTGCTGCGCCTGGAGGAGGATGGGGAGGTCCGCCAGCTGGCCTGCTTCGCCGCCCTGTTCCGCACGGGGGAGGAGGAGCACCGCCTCGTCTCGCTCCACGACATCCAGTCCGAGCTGGAGGAACAGGAGATGGAGGCCTGGCAGCGGCTGATCCGGGTGCTCACGCACGAGATCATGAACTCGATCACGCCGATCGCCTCACTGTCCGCGACGGCCGAAGGTCTGCTGCAGCAGGAGACCGTCGCCGGGGAGGACGTGAACGACGTGCGCACCGCCGTGCACACGATCCACCGCCGCTCGCAGGGCCTGCTGCAGTTCGTCGACGCCTACCGGGACCTCACGCGGGTACCCGCCCCCGAATTCGAGATCACCCCGGTGAGCGGCCTCTTCGAGCGCGTGACCCAGCTCATGGGCCACCAGTTCCAGGAGGCGGGGGTGGAGCTCGCCCACGCCGTCGAGCCGGCCTCCCTGGAGGTGACCGCCGACCCCGGGCAGGTGGAGCAGGTGCTCATCAACCTGCTGCGCAACGCCTGCGACGCCGCCGGGGGCCGTGACGGGGCGCGGGTGGAGCTGACGGCCTCCATGGACCGCGACCGCGTCGTCATCGACGTCACCGACAACGGACCCGGCATCGTCGAGGAGGCCCTGGACCGGATCTTCATCCCCTTCTTCACCACCAAGCAGGAAGGCTCGGGGATCGGTCTGAGCCTGTGCCGGCAGATCATGCGCCTCCACCGGGGCACGATCTCGGCGAGGTCCGAACCGGGGGTGCGGACGGTGTTCTCCCTGCGGTTCTGATCCGTTGCCATAACAGGGCAATCATGGCATCTTACCGCCATGAAATTCCCCCAACTGCTCGAGATCGTCGGAGAGGAACCGGTCTTTGAGACGGGCCTGCTCCTCGCCGGCGACGTCGATCCGGCGGACGTGCGGCGCCAGTTGTCTCGCTGGACCCGGGCCGGCCACCTCTACCAGCTGCGCCGGGGACTCTACGCACTGGCACCGCCCTTTCAGAAGTCGAGACCCCATCCCTTCCTGGTAGCCAATCGCCTCGTGAGCGGCTCCTACGTGAGCTGCCAGGCGGCCCTGACCCACCACCACCTGATCCCGGAGTTCAGCCCGGTGATCACCAGCGTCTGCAACGGAAGGCCCAACCGCTGGGATACCCCCCTGGGCCGCTGCGAGTTCCGCCATATCGGCCCCGCCCTTCTCTACGGCTACCGGGCGGTCGATGCGGGAGACGGGCAGCGGGTCTTCGTGGCCAGTCCGGAGAAGGCCCTGCTGGACCTGGTCCACCTGCAACCGGGGGGCGACGGGCTGCCCTACCTGCACGGGTTGCGCCTGCGGAACCTCGATCTCCTCGATGCAGCCGAGCTGAAGCGCCTGGCCGGGCGCTCCGGCAGGCCGAAGCTGATGCGCGCGGCCCGGAACGTGGTCTCCCTGATCGAGGCCGAAGCGCGGGAGTACGAGACGTTGTGAAGGACTGGAGCTGGTCCTGGGTCAGGACCCCTGAGGCACCCTGCCAAGGGGACGTGACCGGCCATAACGGGACGGCACCGAGCTGTCCACGGGTGGACACCTCTGTATCGCAGGCGACCATCCGGCGCCGTGCAGGATGCCGCCGCAGGCGCCGCAACTACCGGCGGGAGAAGGAGTAACGTCTGGTGGCGCGGTTGTTGCTGCTCGGAAACCATGATTCTGGTTGTCGACGACGATCCCATGGTGACCACGAGCCTGGCCCTGTTGCTCAAGCAGGCCGGTTACCGCTCGGCCGCCGCCGCATCGCCGGCCGAGGCCCTGCAGCGGCTGGATCACGGCGACTGGCAGCTGGTCCTGCAGGACATGCACTTCTCCCGCTGGGCCAGCGGCGAGGAGGGCCTGGAGCTGCTGGCGGAGATCAAGGGCCGGCAGCCGCAAGTGCCCGTCGTCCTGATGGCGTCGTGGGACTCCGACGACCTGGCCGCTCAGGGCCTCAGGGCCGGGGCCGCCGACTTCGTCATCAAGCCCTGGACGAACGAGCAGATCCTCCGGGTGGTGAAGGGGGCCCTGGGTCCGGCCTGACCTGTCGCGGAGACTTCAGGATCGGTCTTCGGCGGGACCTGCCGCAGGCTCCTGCCGCCGGAGGGAACCTGGCGGAGGTGATCGGCGATCATCTTCAGGGATTCCGCCATCTCCTGCTCGGGCGGCGCTCCGAGGCTGCGGGACCCTTCGAACTGTCCCACGTCCAGCAGGAACTTCTCGGAACGCGGCCTGCCGTCGAGGTCCTGGTAGGAGACCGCGACCTGGAAGGGCCGCAGCCGCGGTTTCGCGAGCAGGCGATCGACCGCCCCGAAGAACACCGCATACGTCTCTCCCTGGGGAAGGAAGCCGAGGGGTCTCCGGTCGGGGGTGTTGCTCACACTGACTCCATGGGTCTCGAAATCGGTTTCGCTGGTGAGAAACCGGAAACTCACGTTGCGGGCGGCGCCGCGGCCGACATTCGAGATGACGAAGCGGATGAGATCCCAGTGGTGCGGATGGTTGGCCAGGTAGGCGACCACCCTCGGTGCTACAGCCGCCGTCCGCTGGCGGACAGCCGGGGATAGGGATCGCCACCTCGGTCACAACAACTCACCCCCGGCTCCGCGCCGGCCCTGTATGATGTTGTGACCAACCGTGAAGCAGAGCTCGCTCGTGGGGATGAAGTTCAGCGACCCTCTCCCTCGGTTACAGTCGACTGACGGTCCATTCAGAATAGAGTCAATGGACTGATACTATTTTCCCTTCGCGCGATAACCGACTGCGCCACAAGGCGTTGCCGACAACCGTTATTCGTACCGCAGCGCCCTCACCGGATCGGCCCGGGCCGCCCGCCAGGCCTGGTGGCCGGCGCTGATCAGGACCGCGGCCAGGGCGATGGCGGTGCCGGCGGCGAAGTGCCAGAGGGCCAGGTCGATGCGGAAGGCGAAGCCGTCGAGCCAGTCTCGCATCCACCACCCGGAGAGGGGGCAGGCGACGGCGGCGCCGAGGAGTCCGAGCCAGGCGAACTCTCGGGCCATGAGGGCGGTGAGGCCGACGACGGTGGCGCCGAGGGCCTTGCGGATGCCGATCTCCTTGGTGCGCCGTCCGGCGGCGAGGGCGGTGAGGGCGAAGGCGCCGAGGGCGGAGATGAGGACGGCGCCGGCGGCGGCCCAGGTGATGACGCGTCGCCAGCGCAGCTCGTCGCGGTAGGCCGCCTCCAGGTCCTGCTGCAGGAAGGAGAAATGGAAGTCCGCGTGGTCGACGATCCGGGTCCAACTTCCCTCCATGTGGCCGATGACCTCCTGCAAATCTCCCGGCTTGACGCGCACGAGCATGAGCTCGGCTTCGTACACGTTCGGCCCCAGGTGGGGGTTGAGCAGCAGCAGGCCCGGCGGGGCCTCCTGGTAGCCCGACTCGAAGGTGAAGTCCTTCACGACCCCGATGATCCGGGCCCCGTCACCGCGTGCACCGCTGATCTGCCTGAACTCCGCGTTCCTCATCGCCCCCACTCTGATCATCTGATCGATGGGGTCGGAGAGCCCCAGGCGCGCCGCCGCGCTCTCGGAAATCAGGGCCAGACCCTGCTTGTCCCCTTGCTGCACCGAGAAGTCGCGGCCGCCCAGCAGCTCCAGGTCCATGGTGCGGACGAAGTTGTGATCCACCACGTAGGGGAGGACCTTCGTCTCCCGTCCGCTCTCCGCCACGGCCAGGTCGGTGCCGCTGGGCGGATCCTCCAAGAAGTCTTCGTCCACCAGGGTGACCGAGGCGATCCGGTGATGCCGCAGGAAAGCCTCCACGAGCGCTGGATGGTCGGGGGCCATGTCGTAGAGAGCTGCGGCGTGCACGGCGATGACACGCTCCTGGTCCATGCCCACGTCGCGGGCCATGACGTGCTCCAGCTGGTGGTACATGACCACCGTGCAGGTGATCAGGCCCGCAGAGATGGCCAGCTGCGCGCAGACGAGCACGCGGCTGAACCGCGCCGTTCCGGCCATGGAGACGCTTCGCTGGATCGCGCTCAGGGGCGCCAGCCGGGAGAGGACGAGGGCCGGATACCAGCCGGCCCCGAGGCTGACGAGCAGCAGCAGCGCCGCCAGCGCGGCCAGCATGCCCGGTTCCAGCAGGCCGAGGGTGAGCTCCTGGGAGAAGGTGGCGTTGAAGGCCGGCAGCAGCAGCGCCGCCAGCCCGCAGCCGGCGCCGAGCCCGAGGACGGCGAGCACGGAGGACTCGCCGATGAACTGGCGGATCAGCTGGTCCCGTCCGGCGCCCACCGCCTTGCGCACCCCCACCTCCGGGGCGCGCTGCGAGGCCCGGCCGATGGCCAGGTTGACGAAGTTGATGCACCCCATCAGCAGCACGGCCAGGGCGATGCCGCCGAGCACGTAGGAGACGTACGGGTCCCTCGGCTCCACGGCGCCGTGCCCGACCCATCGCATCAGGCCGGTGTCCGAGCGCAGGTCCGTGAGGGGTTGCAGATGGTAGATGGAGAAGTCCTCGGGCATCTCCCCTTCTCCAGAGGGGAGAAGGTTCCGCGTCATCTGCGCGAGGGCGGGCGCCACGTCGGCCGGTTCGGCGCCGGCCGCGAGCAGGACGTAGGCATTGCAGGAGCCTTCCCACGCGTCCGGCGAGTCGTGGAAGAGAAGGTCCGTGTTGTCGAAGGGCAGCAGCATGTTGAAGCGGATCGACGAGGTACGCGGGACCGGCGCGGCCACCCCGGTGATGACGAAGTCCTCCACATCGGCGGTGGCCTGTGAGGCGATCGTCAGGCTCTGCCCCAGCGGATCGGCGTCGCCGAAGAGGCGCCGAGCCATCTCGTGGCCCAGGACGACGGAGTTGCGATCGGCCAGGGCCGTGGAGGCGTCCCCCCGCAGCAGCGGGAAGTCGAAGACCTCGAGGAACGAGGGATCGACGAGGAGGAACTCCTCGTCCCGGGAGCTGCCCGCGTAGGTCGTGCGCACGACGCGGTCGTCCCTGTCGCTTCCCCTGGCGGCACTGAGACGGACGGTGCGCTCCACGTGGGGGGAGAGAGCCTCCAGCTCCGCGGCGAAGGCGAACTGGATCGCATCGGCCGTTTGCATCGGCCCCCCCTCGGGTCCCTGGAACAGAGTGACGACGCGATAGATGCGGCCGGAGTTGGTATGGAAGCGGTCGAAGGACCACTCCTGCGAGGCGAAGCGCCAGGCGAGCAGGCAGAAGGCCAGGCCCAGGCTCAGTCCCGCGAGGTTGATGGCCGTGTGCAGGCGGTGCCGCATCAGGTTGCGCACGGCGATGACCAGGTAGTTTCTCAGCATTTCGGACCTTTCACTCGTATCGCAGCGCCCGCACCGGATCGGCCCGGGCCGCCCGCCAGGCCTGGTGGCCGGCGCTGATCAGGACCGCGGCCAGGGCGATGGCGGTGCCGGCGGCGAAGTGCCAGAGGGCCAGGTCGATGCGGAAGGCGAAGCCGTCGAGCCAGTCTCGCATCCACCACCCGGAGAGGGGGCAGGCGACGGCGGCGCCGAGGAGTCCGAGCCAGGCGAACTCTCGGGCCATGAGGGCGGTGAGGCCGACGACGGTGGCGCCGAGGGCCTTGCGGATGCCGATCTCCTTGGTGCGCCGTCCGGCGGCGAGGGCGGTGAGGGCGAAGGCGCCGAGGGCGGAGATGAGGACGGCGCCGGCGGCGGCCCAGGTGATGACGCGTCGCCAGCGCAGCTCGTCGCGGTAGGCCGCCTCCAGGTCCTGCTGCAGGAAGGAGAAGTCGAAGTCGGAGTAGTCGACGACGCCGCTCCATGCCTGCCGCAGGTGCTGCAGGACCTCCTGCAGGTCTCCGGGCTTGACGCGCACGAGCATGAGCTCGCCTTCTCCGGGCAGGCCGGGATGGAGCGCCAGCAGGCCCGGCGGGGCCTCTTCGTAGCCCGACTCGAAGGTAAAGTCCTTGACCACGCCGACGATGCGGTAGTGGCCCCGGGACTTGCGGCCCGAGGGAGACACGCGCATCAACTCGACCGTCTCGCCCACGGGATCGGCGAGCCCGAGGGGGGCGACGGCGCTCTCGGAGACGAGGACCACGCTCTCCTTGTCCCCCTTGGCCTGCGAGAAGTCGCGGCCCTGGATTACCTCCAGCCCCATGGACTTCACGAACTGGTGGTCGACCATGTACCGGCGGGTCTTCGACTCGCGGCCCTCCTGGGTCACGACCCGGTAGTCGGAGGGATACTCGTCCCGCAGGAAGTCGTCGTCCGACAGGGTGATGGAGGCGATGCGGTGGTGGTTCAGCATCGCCTCCACAAGCCGGATCTGGTCGGGGTTGTTGATGGGCTCCGTGTGGACGGCGATGACGCGCTCCTGGTCGAGCCCCATGTCGCGGGCCATGACGTGGTCGAGCTGGTGGTACATGATCAGGGTGCATGTGATCAGTGCCACGGAGATGGCCAGCTGCACGCCCACGAGGATGCGGCTGATGCGGGTGATCCCTGACGTGGAGAGGCTGCGCCGGATGGCGCTCATCGGCGCCAGGCGGGAGAGGACGAGGGCCGGATACCAGCCGGCCCCGAGGCTGACGAGGACCAGCAGGGCCGCCAGCGCGCCGAGGGTGCCCGGCTGGGTCAGCCCCAGAGACAGCTCCTGCGAGAAGGTGGCGTTGAAGGCCGGCAGGAGCAGCTCGGCGAGGGCGCACCCGGCGCCCAGCCCGAGGACGGAGAGCACCGCCGCCTCGCCGACGAACTGGCGCATCAGGTGGCCGCGGCCGGCGCCGACCGCCTTGCGCACGCCCACCTCCGCCGCCCGCAGCGCCGCCCGGCCGATGGCGAGGTTGACGAAGTTGATGCATCCCATCAGCAGCACGGCCAGGGCGATGCAGCCGAGGATGTAGGAGATGTAGGGGTCCCTCGGCTCGACGACGCCGTGGCCCACCCATCGCAGCAGACCGGTGTCGGAGCGCAGGCCGGTCAGCGGCTGCAGGCGGTAGGGCGAGGCGTCCTCCGGGAAGTCGGCGGGCAGGTCGTCCTCGTGGATCCGCAGCCAGGTTTGGCCGAGCTGCGCGAGGGCCGGCGCGAGGTCGGCGGGGTCCGCCCCGGGCCTCAGGAGGACGTAGGCGTTGCAGGTGCCCTCCCACTCGGCCGGGGAGTCCATGAAGAGCCACTCCGAGTTGTCGAAGGGCAGCAGCATGTTGAAGCGGATCGACGAGGTGCGCGGAATGGGCGCCGCCACGCCGGTGATGGTGAAGTCCTCGGCTCTGCCCCAGTCCGGGGAGACCAGGCTGAGGCTCTGCCCCAGCGGATCGGCGCCGCCGAAGAGGCGTTGGGCCATCTCGTGTCCCAGGACGACGGAGTTGCGCTCCGCCAGGGCCGTGGCGGCATCGCCCAGACGCAGGGGGAAGTCGAAGACCTCGAAGAAGGCGGGATCGACGAGGAGGACCTCCTCGTCGCTGGAGGCGTCGCCGAAGGTGGTGCGCACGAAGCGGTCGCTCTTGTCGCTCCCCTCCCCCGAGCTGAGGCGGACGGTCCGCTCCACGAGGGGCGAGATGGCCTCCAGCTCGGGGGCGAAGGCCAGCTCGATCATGTCGGCCGAGGCGACCTTCCCCATCTCCGGCAGGGTGATCTCCATGTAGACGCGGTAGATCCGGTCGCCCTTGCCGTGGAAGCGGTCGAAGGACCACTCCTGGGAGGCGAAGCGCCAGGCGAGGAGGCAGAAGGCCATGCCCAGGCCGAGGCCGGCGAGGTTGATGGCCGTGTGCAGGCGGTGGCGCATCAGGTTGCGCCAGGCGATGATCCAGTGGTTGCGCAGCATGGCTATTCCTCCATGACGAATTCCAGTACGCCCCAGTACTCCGGTTCGTGGAAGGATTCCGAGGTGGGAGAGATCCCCCACCCGCTGGCTACGTCCCCGTCCTTGTACCCGATCTGGCCCCCCTCGTCGTCGGTGATCACCTTGGCCTCTCCCCGGCCCTGGTCGAAGCGGTTGAAGTTGGCCCTCCACCTGTCGCCGGCCTTCGGCGGAACCGCCTGTTCGCCCAGCACGTCCCTCGCGTCCACTCCGTAGGTGACGCCATCCCTCTCCCAACTCAGCTCCAGGGCCTTCCTGCCCAGGCCGCTCCAGGGAAGGAACATCTCCACCGTCCACCACTCGTCCCGGTCCGACCGGTCCAGGACGGTGCGCTCTCCCGTGACCGCGCACAGGAGGCCGGAATCCCATATGCGCGTGGAGGTCCGGCCGCCTGCTTCGGGGATGAGGAGGTCCCTCCTCGCGCTGCGGGGATTGACCGCCACCTGGAGGTAGTTCGTGCCGTCCATGTCCGGGTCGAGGAACAGCTCAACGGTGTCGTCGATGTACACGCGCCCGTCCCGCTCGGTGACGGTGGCCTGGATGTCCGCGTCCAGGCAGTGGTAGAGGACCATCAGCCCCTTGTCGTTCCACAGGGCCTTCACCCGCGTGCTCACGGAGTCGATCGCCGTCAGGCCGGGGTAGTGCCGGTCGGTCAGCTCGATGGCCGGCGCCAGGGCCCAGCTCTTCTCGTTGGCCTGTCCGTCCAGGGTCATCTCCTCCTCGGTGAAACGGACCTCGTAGGAGAGTTCGGTCGAATCGGCGGCCGCGGCCGGGAGGGATGCGAGCAGCAGCAGCGCTGCCGCGAGGGGCATGGGACGGCTCATGACTCGCCCTCCTCTCTCACCTTGCCGTCCAGCAGGTGTACCACGCGGCTGCCGTAGCCGGCGTTCTTCTCCGAGTGGGTCACCTGCACGATCGTGGTGCCCTCGCCGTTCAGCTCCCGCAGCATGGCCATCACCTCCTCCCCCTGCCGGGAGTTGAGGTTGCCCGTGGGCTCGTCGGCCAGGATCAGGCTGGGCTGGCCGATGAGGGCGCGGGCGACGCCGACGCGCTGCTGCTCGCCGCCGGAGAGCTGGTGCGGGA
>JAPOZM010000106.1 GCA_026706075.1 Gemmatimonadaceae bacterium | reverse complement strand
GCCCGAGGGCGCTGGTGCGGGCCCCGTCCCGGTCGACCGTCCCGAAGGTCACCCCCCTCCCCACCGTCAGCGTGCCGCCGGAAGACACGATCAAGTCCGGGCGGCCATTGTCGTCGTCACCGAGCGGGGTCAGGAAGTGAACCATCGTGTTGTCTTCAATCGTCAGAGTGCGGCGGACGGTCACGTCCCCGCCGACGTACACCGTGCCAGACCAGGACTCTGACGTAATCGGCCCCACCCAATGGTCGAAGTAGACATCTACGAGGGCGTTGCCCGTCGCCGGGTTGGCTGAATCCCGAGTCACGCGGATGTTGCGGACCGCCCGCCGTGAAGGCCAAGCACCCGAACTCGTCAGATTGAGCCGTCTGAAATGGCTGTCGTCGTCAGCTGCCGTCACTGGCGTGCGCAGACCCGGGAGCATCAAGGCCGGCATCTCAGGGGCGGAATGCTCGTCCACCGCGTAGTAGGCCATCGCTCCGATGGCCTCGCCAGCGTCGTGGGGCTCCGGGGCTCCGAACGGATCGGACAGGCGATCAATCCACGGGTATGCCCAAGTGTTGGAAAAGGCCCGCGGCGTCGGACGAACGTCCCGGCGGGGATCCCGTCGCTTCGCGTTGTAGATCCGGCGGTTGTCGGCCGGGATCAAGAGGACTTGTTCGCCGGCGGCTTTCTAGATCAGCAGGCCGGGGGCCTCGGTGAAGCGATACCAACCTGTATATTGGCCGAATCCCTGGGCGCTGCGAAACTCCAGGATGAAGGTAGCGTTGTCACGGACGCTCGATGCGAAAGAGTAGAAACGTCCTCGTTCGATGAGTTGATTGAACGTGGTTCCCGGAATGTGCTGAGGGGCAATCCAACCCAGTTGCAGGCGGTAGGGCGCACTCAGGGGGTTGGGACAGGAACCGTGCGCGTACGTCCATGCCGAGTCCTGTCTGACAATGCTGCCTTCGACCGGGGGCCCCTCGGCCCCGTGCATGATGCCCCAGGCCACCGTCCGGGCGGCGCCGAAGGCATTGGTTCCTAGCTGCGGGATGGAGGATGGAGCCCTGGGATCGCTGGTCTGATTGGTGTACGGATTGGTTCCCCGCCAAGAGCCACCGGTGTGGTTGAGGCCCAGCAGGTGACCGATTTCGTGAGCGTGAATGCCGATGGATGCAAAGCGGTCTGCGCGATGGTTATTCGAGCCAGAACCGCGCCGCTCCCCCGCCACGTAGCGGAAACCAGGCGTGACAACCCCCGTGCTATGGTCGATCCATGTGATCCCGTCTGCCCGCGGATGGATGCGGCTTCTTCTACCGTCCCTCTCGTCGTGAAACTCGGGGCCGGAATGCAGATACAACACCTTGTGACGCAGGCGACGTGCTGGGAGATAGCTGGCGTCGGGAGGGTTGTACGTCGTCGGATCCAGACCCCAGGCTCGCACCGAATCGCGCATCGCCATTTCGGCGTCAAGCCAGAACTCATCGTTGGCCGAGAATCGTTCTGCGTAGTAACCCTTGGTCTCTGGCAGCTCTATCCATACGGGGTAGTAGCCCCCTTGCTGGGCGTTGTACCTCTCCTGATTGAGGATGCGCACGTGCAGCTCGAAGTCGCCGCCGGATACTTGGTGGAAGTAGTGCCGCAGGCTGCCGAACACCTCCGGCAGTCTCTGCGTCCGGTTGGCGACGTGAACCGTGTCCCCGACGAAAGGCGCGGGGCGGCGGGCGGTTTCCCCATTGACGGAGTAGTCGTAGTCGCCGCTGAATAGACGGCGAAAGTCCTCCATCCGGTAGCTGGATGCCCCCGGCACCAGGGCCCCATCGCGCGTCCTGTCGTAGCCGTGCGGCCGGGAGTGGTGGTGATAGTTGAAGGCGTCAGCCCAAATGGTGTCGCCGCGGGCGTTCCTGCCGCCTTCGTGCCGGGCCGTGGTGTCCTGGAAGGTGACCAGCACCACGTCCAACGTGCAGGGGCTGGTCCAGGCACTTTGCAGGACCCCGGATTGGGCTTCGAGGGAACCGACCCAAAGCAGGACCAGCGGCACTGTCCGAAGAAACCGGTGGCTTGTCGTCATGGGGGGGTCAACGCCTTTCCTTGAATTGGCCCCAGGAGGAGGAGGAGGCCGACGATGGCGGTCCAGGAGGAGGCCCGCTCCTACGCGCGTCGTCTATCGCTATCGTGCGGGGGGTGCCACTCTCGCCGCTCGCACCTCCCGCGCCGCTCTGGACGAGACTTGCCCGGAGGGCTTGGAGTCGGTTATGGAACACGCCGTAGTCCGGCCCGTCGGCCCACTCCGAGCACCCCTCCAGGCCATAGCCAGCCAGGAACCCAACCCATCGACCTGCATTCCACCCCTCCGGTTCAAACTCCGAGAGCCAGTCAAAAGCACTGTTTCCGGAGAATCGGAAGTCGGCTGCCGATGGACGGGGAGGACGCGCCCCGGCACCATGCCTCGACACCTCGTCGTCCCCGTGTGTCCACGGAATCGTGTAGGCGTCGGGGCCGTCGAACCGGAAGAACGACCGCTCGCCGGTGTCGGTGCGCTCCATCAACTCGCTTCCCTTCCAGCGCAACTTCTTGCCCACCGGGCAATGCGGCGGCGCCGGTGGCCAGCTCGCCGGCATCCCCGACAGCACGTAATACGTCGTGTCGCCGAACACCTCCGTCCGTTCCACCGTGATCGTGACCCGGGGTACGTTATCGCGGTACGCCTGCTCCCACGCGGGCCATCGTTCAGAGTGGTCAAAGATGCCCCCGTGCCTGTCGCTTACGAGATGGAGGAAAGTCCAGGAGTTGCCCACCGCCAGGGGCAGGAAGTCGGCGGCCCCGTAGTCGGAGGCCGGCAACGGGGCCGGGCTGCTCCAGCCGATCAGGGTGGCCGCAAGGGCCGCCGTCAGGTGGTGAATGTGAGTGCGCATAGGATGTGTTCTCCTGCGTTGAGGTCCGCCAGGCCGGTCAGGTCCGACCGCGGCGACAGGTCCGTGATCCCGTTCTCTCTGGGGTACGCATGCGCCCCCAGTTGCAGCCGAGTCCGTCCGGTGGCGAACTCCAGCCCGGTCAAGTCGGCGATGTGCAGCACCGCCGACGCCGACGCCGATTCCTCGGTCTGCCAGGCATCGGCCTCGCACGACGCCGCGCCGGCCGGCTTGAGGC
>JAPOZM010000091.1 GCA_026706075.1 Gemmatimonadaceae bacterium | reverse complement strand
CTGCGCTCGCCCGTGTTCTTGGGGAAGATGTAGCCGTCGATGGCGTTGCGGAAGAAGGCCAGGTGGATCTGGCCGTCCTGGCGGCGGTACTCGGCGAAGAGCTCCAGCCCCTGGCCGCGTTCGCTGTTCAGGGACCCGTTGCCCACCTCGTAGGAATAGGCGGCCAGGTGGGGCCCCTCCGAGAACAGCTCCTCGATACCGGGGGCCCGGAAGGTGCGCATCAGGGTCGAGCCCAGGGTCAGGTTCGAGGTGGCCCGGTAGTGGCTGGACAGACCGGCGGAGAAGCCGGCGAAGTCGCGGCTGCGGATGCGGCCCACGGTCCGGGAGATGCGCTCCTCCCGGGGCTCGACGCGGCGGACGTCGAAGCGCAGGGCGGCGTTGGCGGACCAGGGACCGGCCTCCGTCTCCTGGTAGGTGTAGAGGGCGCCGGCGTACTCCTCGGAGGCGGGCGTGAAGTTGAGCCCGGCGGCGGCGTAGTTCCGGTATTCGTACCACACGCCGGCGGCGCCGTCGGCCACGGCCCCAAGGGGTTCGAGGTGGGCCAGGGCCCCGAGGTGATGGGAGAGGACGCCGAACTCCATGCCGAGGGAGCCGTCGGCCTCGAACTCCCCGTGCTGGTAGCGGGAGAAGGAGTGGTGCAGCTCCAGGCGCCGGAGCCAGGCCGGCCCGGCGAAGATCTCGCCGCGGCCTTCGAGGTGCTGGCGCAGCAGCTCGACGGAGACGCCGTGGGGGTGGCCTCCCTCCGGGTCGGGGGGGATGCCGTAGTCGGAGTCGTAGAGACTGCCGGAGACGCCCGCGTGCCCCCAAGGCCGAATCAGCCCCAGGCCGACCGAGGTGTTGCCCGTGCGGATCTCGGTGTTGGGCAGCTCCCCGCGGGGGGTGCCGATGGCGCTGGCGTCGCGCAGACTGCCGTCGGCCCGCACCGCCACCGGCCCGAGGGCCTGCTCCAGGGCCAGGCCGCCGGCCAGGCCCCGGTTGACGCTCTCCCCCTGCCAGGTGAAGGAACCTCTCAGGCCGGCGGGCAGCTCGGAGGGCACGTATCCACGCACCACGTTGACCACCCCGGCCAGGGCATTGGAGCCATGGAGCAGGGTCCGGGGCCCGCGCACGACCTCGATGCGCTCGGTGGTCATGGGCTCGATGGCCACGGCGTGGTCCGAGCAGGTGGCCGACAGATCGCCGGTGCGCTCCCCGTCCTCGAGCACCAGCAGGCGGTCGCCTCCCAGGCCGCGCAGCACCGGCCGCGACGGCGCCGGCCCCATGGAGCGCTGGGCGATGCCCGGCTCGTAGTCGATGGTCTCGGCGATGGTGCGGCTCAGGTTCTGGCGCAGCTTGCTGCTGCTGAAGACCACCTCCGGTTCCTGCAGCGGGGAGAGGTGGACCCGCTCGCCCTCGACGACCACGGCCCTCACCGCGATCGTCTCGTGGCCGATCTGCAGATCGACGTGGGTCGTGTCGCCGGCGGTTACCTCGACCTCGAAGCGGGCCTGGTGGTAGCCCATGCGCAGGCTGCGCAGGACGTGGACGCCGGGGGGCACGTTGGCGAAGAAGAAATACCCCCCGGCGTCGCTGGTCCGGGCCCGGTCGAGGCTCTCGATGACCACGGTGGTCCAGCCCACGGCCTGGCCGCTCTCCATGTCGACCACGTGGCCGGCCAGAGCGCCGGTCTGGCCGCGGACGGGTGCCGCGGCCAGACCCATGAAGAGCAGGGAGAGGGGGACGAAACGCAAGGTTCAGCCGTCGTCGTCGTGATCGTCCTCCTCATCGTCGTGATCGTCGTCGTGGTCGTGATCCTCGCCCGGACCGCCTTCCTCGACGTGGATCTCGATCTCCTTGGAGACGAAGTCGGCGTGTCCGCCGTGGTTGATTTTGAGGACGAGAGTGGTCTCACCCTCTCCGAGGCCGACGATGTGGAAGGCCCAGGGGCCGTCCTCCTCGTGTTGCTCCACCTCGGCGATGCTCTCGTCGCCGATCTCCCAGCCCAGGGAGAAGCCCTCGTCCGCGTCGGGGGCGAAGAGGTCGCCGTCCTCGGCGATGAAGCGCACCGTGAGCAGGGGGGTCTCCCGTTCGTGTCCGACCTCGATGACGCCGTCGACCTCGCCGTTCTCGTAGCGGACGAGCTCCTCGCCGCCGCTGCGGATGATCAGACCGAAAGCTTCGGCGTGATGTTCATCACTGTGGTCGGGATCGACGGGGTTGTCGTCGTCGCCGCACCCCGCCAGGATGAGGAAGAGGAGAGCGGTACTGAGGGTGGTGAATCTCCTGAGCATTGCTGGGTTCTCCGTTGAGTTGAGGGAAGGGGACAGCCGGCCCCTTGCCGGCCTGATCCCGGAGGTACGGCAGGAGAGCGCATCCGCACCCGGCGGAGGACCGCCGAGGCGACTTCAGTCGATCAAGTGCGGATGCTCAGGAGCGGGGAGGTGCGCGGGGGCCCTGCGTTGCCAGATGGATGGCGCAGAGCGCGACGAACTCGGGATGGCAGAGAGGGGTATCGCGGGGCGGCGGCGACAGCAGCAGCAGGCCGAAGACGGCAAGGACGGCCAGGGACAGGACCGTGGAGAGAGCCGAAACCGGGCACTCCTCGATCTCGAGCTGCCCGCCGTGGTGCAGGTGGTGCAGCAGAGGCAGGGAGAGGGACAGGGCGAGCACGAGGGCGGCCAGAGCCACGATGCCGCCGCTCAAGCCGTAACGCCGGCATCCGAGAAGCCACTCTGCCATCGCCGATTCGTTGCGCATCGGCGTGAAAACTTAGGGATGCACGTCGAGGGGCGCCTGCCGCTCGTGCTTCGCCTGGAGTCAGGCGAGGATGCAGCGCCTCAGCCACCCCAGGTTGGGGCGGGGCATGATGCCGTAGTTGTAGTAGGAGAACTGCTCCACCCCTTCCCGCCGGGCCGCCTCCACCTGGGCCAGCAGCCCGTCGGCGTCGACAGCGCAGGGGTAGTAGGCCTGCAGGCCCACCACCAGGCGCCGCAGATCGGGCACGGTCTCTCTCATGGCCGCCAGCCGGTGCGTGATCTTCTCCGGGGCATCGACGTAGGCGAGGATCTCCACCAGGTCCGCGGTGGCGGCCATGCGCGCCGCGTCGATGCCGGCGCCCCAGCGGTCGCCCATGAGCAGGAAGGAGACCTCGGCGCCGGTGGCCTGGCGGATCTCCTCCACCAGCGAGACGACCAGATCCTCGCGCAGGGTCTGGTAGGCCTGCAGCTCGACATGGTCGACGACGAGCTCCTCGAGGCTGCCTTCCAGGGGAGGGCCGCCGGCGAAGACCTGGTCGAGCTGGCCGCGCACCCACCGCTGCAGGCCCTCCCCGTCGATCCCCCGCTCGCGTGCCCGCTCCAGGCAGCCGGGGGAGAAGCTCAGGCTGAACAAGTAGCGCCCGACGGCACCCAGGTTCACCCCGTCCTTGACGTGGTAGTGGGCGTGTCCGTACCCGCCGAAGGCGCAGGATTCCAGCTCCAGACGCCGGACCCGGTAGTTGAGGACGAGGTCGCGGCACAGGGCGATCAGGTAGGCGCGCACGTCCGGGTCCCCCGGGCACAGGGACCAGCCGAGGTTGTCGCCGTAGGCGCTGCGCTCGGCGCAGCGGGGGTAGTTGACGGCCAGGTGCGAGTTGTGGAGCCCCACGGTCCACGAAATCAGGTCGAGCCCCTCGCGCTGGCAGGCTCCCGCGAGGCGGGCCAGGGGATTGGCCTGGCGGGACAGGGCCGCCACGTGGGGGCGAAGCACCGTCTCCTGGTAGAGGACGGGATCGGGCTGGAAATACACGGCAGCGGTGTTGGCCGTGAGCAGCTTGGCGCCGGGGCGCTGGGGGCGCAGCTGCTGAAAGGTGTGATACGCGGTGGCGACGCTGATGGCGTCGAGGCCGAGCTCCTGTCCGAGGTAGCGGACGGAGTCCTCGATGCCGTCGTCGACCAGGTCCCACAAGTAGGACCAGAGGGTGTGGTAAGCCATTCAGAAGGCCCGGCTGAAGCGGGCGAAGTAGCGCCAGCCGCGGCGTGGTCCGTCCAGGGGGCGGGCCATGCCGACGCGGAAGTCCTCGTCGAGCCGAACGGCGAAGCCCAGGCTCCTCCGGAACCGCGCCTCTTCCTCCGGCCCCGGGTCTTCCCGTTCCAGGGCCCGCCGGGCGCCTTCGGGGGAGTACCAGGCGGCGCCCGTGTCGAGCAGGACGCCGACGTCATCGTGCCAGTACTCGACGTTCAGCAGCACCATCCGGTCGCCGGAGAACGCCTTGTGCGGGTAGCCGCGCAGGGTGGCGAAACCCCCGAGGTGGTAGAGATACTGGCGGGGCAGCTCGCCGGAGCCCCGCCCCAGGCGCAGGCGCAGATCCAGGTCGTTCCCCCCGTGGCGCAGGTACCGCCTGGCGTCCAGCAGGAACCGGCGAAAGGCGAAGTCGCCGCCGAGGCGGCCGCCGCCGTGCTCGACCATGCCGTCGACCCGCCACTTCCGGCCTGACCACCACGGGAACTCCGGGCCCTTCGCCTGGATGTCGAGGCGCAGGCTGTAGGCCCGGCCTTCGTCGGCGGCCGGGTTGTCGTTGAAGGTGTCGCGCGCCAGCCGCGTGCGCAGCGGGTGCCAGCGCCCCAGGTGCCAGTCCACGGGGCTCCAGTTCGACCGGGACTCGAGGGAGGAGAGCTCGTCCCGGCTCCAGCGGCCCGTCACCCGCACCTGGCCGTCATGGTCGTAGCGGGAGTAGACGCTCCATCCCCGGCGCTGGTAGTAGTCGAAGTAGTCCCGCCGGAAGAGGGCGGCGTAGACCGAGTTCTCCTCGGGGGTCAGCAGCCAGGTGTCCTGGGACTCGATCCGGTCGTGCAGCTCGACGCCGAGACTCTCCCGACTCCGGGGCGAGCCCCGCCGGAAGAACTCCTCGATGCCCACCTGGTACTGCCACTGGCGGGCGCCGAAGGCATAGCCCAGGTGGCCGTAGCTGGCCGACCCGCGGCCCGTGGCGTCGGGGTAGGCGAGGTCCTTGCGGGCGCCCAGGTAGATCCCCTCGACGCGGTTGAACCGCAACTCCCCATCTTCGCCGGCGCGCACCTCGGTCGAGGCGATCAGGCCGGCCACCAGCATGGTTGGCCAACAGGCGTTCACTCTGCTCATCGGATACCTCCCGGCGGGACCCTACCCGGCAGGGGAGAATCTGTCAAGGCGCCCATGGGCTCGAGGCCCCCCGGCGCCGGCCTTCACTTCGCCAGCACCAGCCGCCGGGTGCGGGTCTCGGATCCGGAGCGCAGCCGGTAGAGGTAGACGCCGGATGCCGCCTCGCCGCCGGCGTCGCCGGTGCCGTCCCAGGCGACCCGGTGCCGTCCCGGAGGCAGATCTCCCCGGGCGAGCAGGTCGCGCACCCGGCGCCCCTGCAGGTCCAGGATGGACAGGCGGCAGGGGGCGCGTTCCGGGAGGCTGAAGGCGATGGTGGTCCAGGTGTTGAAGGGATTGGGGTAGTTCTGGCCCAGGGCGAAGGCCTCGGGCGAGGCGGAACCTTGTCCCACCGCGGTGCCGGCCTCGACCGGGAAGACCTGGGAATCGACGCCGAGGTGGCTCCGCAGCTGGAAGTGGGCCGGGGGCCCACCGGGGTCCGGCTGCATGACCTCTTCGAAGGCCCGCCATTCCCCCCAGTCCCCCGAGCGGGTGCGGAAGCGCACCGTGGCCGGGTTCCCCCGCACCTCGTGGAAGCGCAGGGACTCGCCTCGGTCGGGCTCACTGCCGATCTCCAGGCGGGCCCGGGACAGGCCCCCCTGGATGCGGAAGAAGTGGACCTGGGAGAGGTCGCGGCCCTCCGCCGTCCGGTAGTCGGTGAAGGTGCCGACGATGGCGCCGTCGGCGGTCAGCTCCCTCGCCCCGCCGATGGAGTAGGGATTGAAGCTCTCGTCGGAGACCGCGTAGTCGTACCAGGTCCCGCCGTTGTCGTCGCTCGCCAGGCAGCCCAGGCGTCCGCCGGCCCTCGACACGTAGTAGAGGGGGGCCTCCGGCAGGGTGGCCCGGCTGGCGAAGAACCCGTCCAGGCTGGCGAGGCGGATCTCCTCCCCCTCGAAGGTGGGGTAGAGGTCGACGTCGCGCGCCGCGGTGGCCAGGTCGTAGCGCACGTAGTGCTGCCGCCAGGACTCGGCCTGTGCCGCGTAGACGAAGTGGGCCTTGCCGTCCTTCACGATCAGATTGGACAGCCAGGAGTGGATCTCGAACTCGTCGTCGAGGGTGATGCGGTCCGTGGGGCCGGTGTCATCGACCGGAACCGGGACCTGCAGCGCCGTGCCGTCCATGCGCCTCCAGCTCCGGGCGCCGTCGTCGGAGGCCATGTAGTGGATGTCCCAGTACATGTAGACGCCGTGCTGGAGCGTGGTCCAGGCGGCGTGCAGCACGCCGGAAGGGTCGAGGAAGGAGAGCGGGTACTGAGGCCCCGCGTTGGCGCCGTCCACCGTCAGCTGCTGGCGTTCCAGGACGGCGCCGTCGAGGCCGAGGACGAAGAGGGAGCGTCCCCAGGTGAAGTAGTAGAGCCGGCCCCGCGCCTCGTCGAGGTTCATGGAATACTTACCGGCGCTGCCGCCCGGGATGCGTGACACCGAGGGCTGGTCGAAGCCGCCGCCGGCCGGGAAGCGGTAGAGGCTGGCGCTGCCGTCGACGAAGTTGGAGCGCACGAGGTAGAGGTTGCCGGCGGCGTCGGTCTCGATGGCAGGGGGGTTCGTGGCGTCCACCGACTCGTACACGGTCTCGAAGGCGGCCCCGCCGTCGACGCTGCGGGAGAGGCGCCACTGCTGGGCGGTGAACGCCTCGTTGCGGGAGCGCAGGTGGGTGGTGAAGATGCCCCGGGCGCTGGAGGCCACCTTCTGGTTGTGGGACTGGAAGGTGGCGTACCCCGCGGCCTCGGCGTCGAGCAGGGTGAGGCGCACTTCCGTCAGCCCGGCGGCGTGGGCCGTCACGGCGGAGGCGAGGCCGGCGGCGAGGAGATAGGGAATCCGCTGCATCGTTGTCCTCCCCGGATGGCGTCAGTCCTCTCCCGCAGGCACCCAGCGGTAGGAGTAGAGACTCGCGTTGCGGAGGGTGAACTTCAGGTGCACGCGCCCGCCCGGCTGGGGAGGAAGGACGCCGCCACCGGCCCAGCCCGGGGTCAGGGCGATCCCGTCTTGCCCAGAGAGCCGACCGTCCTCGGCGCCGTATCCCTCGATCGCCCCGCCGTCGGGGTGCAGGACCTCGACGCCCGCGTCCCCGGTCCCCGCGTTCAGGTTCACGGTGAGGCGCCGCGGCACGGTGGCGTCGAGGGCCGCGGTGAGCAGGAAGCCGGGGTCCATCCGGCCCTCGATGGAGACGAAGCCGTCCCGACGGATCGAGGCCAGGCCCATGGCCCGGCGGTGCCCGCCCTTGGAGCCGTGGTGGGTGCCGCCGCCCGAGTACCAGAAGCGCAGGCGGTCGCCCACGGCCTCCGGGGCGTTGTTGGTGGGTACCACCCAGTGGGAGTCCCAGCTGCCCTCGCCGCCCCGCGGGAGCACCGGGTCGCGGTGTCCCACGCGCTGCCAGTGGCGGCCGTCGCGGCTCCAGCAGAGCTGCGTGTCCAGGCGCTCCACGGCCCGGTGGTAGACCTCCAGGAAGCCGATCAGGCCGGCGCCGTAGCGCAGGGGGAACATGCTGTAGAACTCGGTGCCGGGGCGGTCGTGCTCGTCGGCCCTCAGCAGGTACCCCCGGTAGGACCATTCCCGAAGATCCTCGCTCTCCCAGAGGGAGACCTCCCGCTGGCGCAGGACCCCGGCGGCGGTGGCCCTGCGGGTTGTCAGCATCCACATCTCGCGCACGGGATCTCGGGAGATGGAGTAGCGGTCGCCGGCGCGGATCACCGGTTCGTCGCCTACGGTCCAGTGGGTCCCGTCCGGGGAGGCGGCCCGGTAGATGCCCCGCCGCCGCCGGCTTCCGCTCTGATAGAGGGTGGCGACGAAGCGCTCGCCGGGCGCCGCGCCCGGCGGGTCAAGCCAGGGGAAGAGGAGGCGCGCGTTCGAGTCCCGGGGCAGGTCGACGATATTGGTGGGCGATCCGTCCCCGTCGCGCATCACGTCGAGGGCGGGCTTCTCCCAGGCGATGCCGTCGGGGGAGGTGGCGTATCCGGTCCCGTAGCGGCAGGGCGAGGGCTCGTTGCTGGTCGCCCCCAGGTACCAGCACTTGTAGAGCCCGTCCGCCGGGTCGTGGAGGACGCGGCGGGGCACGACCTGCCCCATCTCCCAGGGCCGGTCGGGACCCAGCACCGGCTCCAGGGATTCCCGGCGCATCGGGTTGATCAGCCGCGTCACCCCGACGAGGGAGTCGACCTCCTCGTCGGTCAGAAAGAGATGCAGGTGGGGGTCGGGCCAGCCCGGCGGGATCGGCATTCGTCTCAGGTCCTCCTGCACGCCAATCTATCGGCAGTCCGGATACGGGCAACCATCCGGCCCGTCTCGCCGCGGTTCGGGCCATCGCCTTTGTTTTCCGCCGCCCGCGGCAGGTGCGCCGCCGGCCACAGGAGGAGGACGGAGTGACACGAGTGATACAAGAGCCGGCGCGGGAGGTGCCGGTCCTTCACGAGACCGAGGTGCTGGTGGCGGGAGCCGGGATCGCCGGCCTCTACGCGGCCCTCGAGGCGGCCGCCCACGGGGCGCGCACGACCCTGGTCGACGAGTACTCCACCGTGGGCGGCAACTACGGCCCGGGCCTGGGGTCGCGCCACGACCTCTGGCAGAGCCCGCGGCTTCACGACCGCGGCCTGGGCGGCCAGGTGGGCGACTTCCTGGCCGAGCTGGACCGCCGCGGCGGCATCCGCACCTTCGACTTCATCAGCGGCGGCGACAACGTGCCCTGGCGCTGGAACGGCATGGCCCCGATCCCGGTGATCGACCGCAACGAGTTCCAGCGGCTCGCCCTCCAGCGCCTGCGGGAGCGGGAAGTCTCCCTGCTGCTGTCCACCACGGTGGCGGGGGCGATCGTCGTGGACAACACCGTTCGCGGCGTCTTCGTCGAGACCCCCGAGGGCCGGCGGGCGGTGCTCGCCCGGGTCGTGGTCGATACAACGGGGGAGGCCGACGTGGCCGCCGCCGCCGGCGCCGAGACCGATGAGCGCCACGCCAGCGACGAGTCCGGCATGGGCCTGTTCTTCCGCGTCGAGGGCGTGGACTGGGAGGAGTACGAGGCGTTCCGGGCCCGCGAGCGGGACAAGCCCCTCTCCGCCGACGAGCAGCGCTGGGTCGAGGAGGTGCTGGTCGAGGCGATGCAGATGGTCTGGAAGAACTACCCCCGGGAGCTGCTGCCCTTCATCATGGCGGACTGGGAGTCGGGTGCCTTCCGGTACGTGGCACCGGTGCCGGGCGGGGCCTACGCCTACAAGATCCCCTTCGGGACACACGACCAGGACGTGACCACCGTCGAGGTGCGCTGGCCGGCGGGCAAGCTGTCGGTCCTCAACGCCCTGGACCGCTCCACCATCGAGGCGGCCGCCCGCCAGCACGCCTACGACACGATCGACTTCTACAGCCGCCACGTGCCCGGCTTCAGCAAGGCCCGGGTGAGCCAGACGGCGCCCTACATGGGCAACCGCTGGAGCCGCACCATCGTCCCCGACTACACCCTGACGGAGAAGGACATCGTCGACGAACGCAGGTTCGACGACGTGGTCCACGTGCTCACCACCCTCTACAAGTACGACGAGGAGTCCAGGAGCGGGGGCAGCAAGCGGCGGCTCATCGATCTGAAGAACCGCGAGGAGGGACACTACTTCGACATGCCCCTGCGGCAGTTCCTGCCCCGGGGGGTGGAGGGCCTGCTCGCCGCCGGCCGGTCGATCGGCCGGGAGCGCACGGCCAGCCTGCGCTGGCGCTGGATCGCCAAGGTCACCGGGGGCGTGGCCGGCATGGCCGCCGCCGAGGCCGCCACCGCCGGTGTTCCGCCGCGCGAGGTGGACATCCGCTCCCTGCAGAGGGCCCTGGCGGAGGCCGGCTACTACCTGGGCGAGCCGGACCGCCTGGCAGAGCTCGGCATCGCCTGAGGCTCGCCGCCGGGGCCTCTGTCCCCATCGCACCGCCTCGCCGCGACCAACGAGCCCATCTATTTTTTCGCCGCCCGCAAAGAACCTCCTGACATCGGCCCCGGGACCCGCATGAGCCCACCGGAAGGCGGCCCGTGAACGTCACCCTCCGCCGCCGCATCATCTACCTCTTCCCCCTGCCCGTCCTCTTCGGGTCCCTGCTCCTGGGGCCTTCGGCGAGCGCCGAGGCGGGCAAGATCCTGGCCTGGCTCTGGGGCCTGGCCTTCGGAGAGGCCGTCGGCGAGGAGTCGCTGGTGGGCACCATCGTCTGGGAGGTGCGGATGCCGCGCATCCTCCTCACCTTCCTCGTGGGCGGGTCCCTGGCGGCGGCCGGCAACGCCCTGCAGGCGCTGTTCCGCAACCCCCTCGTGGCCCCCTACATCCTCGGCCTCTCGTCGGGGGCCGCCTTCGGCGCCGCCCTGGCCCTGACCCTGCCGCTGCTGCCGGTGCAGCCGACGGCCTTCGCCTTCGCCCTCCTCGCCGTCGGCCTCGCCTACTTCCTCGCCCGCACCCGCAAGACCGTCTCGGTGGTCTCCCTCATCCTATCGGGGGTGATCGTCACCGGCATCTTCACCGCCCTGCTGACGATCGTGCAGTTCCTGACCGACCCCTACAAGCTGCAGACGATCGTCCACTGGACCATGGGCAACCTGCACAACTCGAGCTGGGCCAAGCTGCGCTCGGCGGCCCCCGGGGTGACCGTCGGCGTCGTCTGGCTGTTCCTGTTCCGCTGGCGCATGAACGTGCTCGCCCAGGGCGACGAAGAGGCTCGAGCCGTGGGTCTCAACCCGGAGCGCGAGCGGGTCCTGGTGCTCATTCCGGCGACCCTGGCCGCGTCGGCGGCGATCGCCGTGGCCGGCGTCATCGGAATGATCGGGCTGGCGGTCCCGCACATGGTGCGCATGCTGCTGGGGCCGGACAACCGCCACACCCTGCCGGCCTCCTTCGCCTTCGGCGGGGCCTTCCTGCTGCTGGTCGACACCTGCTCGCGGACACTGGCCGCCTTCGAGATCCCGGTGGGGGTCTTCACCACCCTTCTCGGCGGGCCGTTCTTCATCTTCCTCCTCAAGAAGGCGCGGATCGGATGGGAGAACTAGGGCCCGCGATCCAGGTCGACGGACTCTCCTTCGCCTACGAGGGGAGGCCGATCCTCGACGACATCTCCCTGGAGATCCCGCAGGGCCAGTTCACCGTACTGCTGGGCAAGAACGGCAGCGGCAAGTCGACCCTCATGCGCATCCTCGGCGGAATGCTGGAGTTCGAGCGCGGCCAGGTGCGCATCATGGGCGAGGAGCTGCTCTCCTTCTCCACCCGGGGGCGGGCCAAGGTCCTTGGCTACCTGCCCCAGCACCACCGGGCGGTCTTCCCCTTCGCCGTGGAGGACGTGGTCCTCACCGGGCGCGCCAGCTACGTGAGCTACGCGCCCAAGAAGGAGGATCTGGAGATCGCCGTCGACGCCCTGCGGCGGGTCGGCATCCTGCACCTGAGGGAGCGGCCCTACACCGAGCTGTCGGGGGGCGAGCAGCAGATGGTCCGCATCGCCCGGGTCCTGGCGCAGCAGCCGCGCCTCATCCTCCTCGACGAGCCGACCTCCCACCTCGACTTCCTCAACTCGGCCCACCTCCTGCGCCTGATCCGCGAGCTCGTGGACGCCGACCTCACCGTCCTCGCCGTCCTCCACGACCCCAACAGCGCCTTCCTCTACGGCGACCACTTCATCTTCCTCAAGGACGGCGCGGTCGAACGCCTGCCCGCGGCCGAGCGGCCCTGGGACCGGGACTTCCTCGAGCGCATCTACGACACCGGCATGGACTCGATCCCGTACGGCGACCGCGCTTTGGTGGTGCCCAAGGGGTAGGCCCTAACGCAGCAGCAGCATCCGCCGCGTGCGTTCCCGGTCCCCGGCCTTGAGCCGCACCAGGTAGACCCCCGTCGCCGCCCGCCGGCCCCCCTCGTCCCGGCCGTCCCAGCGGACCCGGTGGGCGCCCTCCGGCCGGGTCTCCCGAACCAGCCTGCGCACCACCTGGCCCACCAGGTTGACCACGGTCACCCGAACCCCTCCCGCCTCGGCCAGCTCGAAGGGGATCACCGTGCCGGCGTTGAAGGGGTTCGGGTGATTGGCGTGCAGGGCGAACCTGGCGGGCACAGGCGGGTCTGGAGTTGGTGCGGCTACTCGCGCCGGGATGCGGCCGTCGTTGAAGCGGGCACCCGTAACCGCCCCGCCGGAGAGCCCCCCGCCCGGCACGTGGATGCGGAAGAGCTCGCCGGGACCGGTCGCCGGCCTGGCGCCGGCCAGGACGACGCGCAGACCGTGGGAATCCCCCGCCGCCGGGGCCGAGGCGAGCAGGAAACCCTGCAGGTCCGGGGCTGGCTCGAAGCGCGTCTCCAGCGCCGCCGGCCACTGGAGCAGCACGTCACCGGCGACGATCCCGGAACGCTCGTCCAGCCACAGGGCGAGGTGGTCGCCCCGGTCCCGCAGCTCCAGGCGGCGTTCCGCCGCCAGGGGCCGCCCGGCTTCCGAGCTGGATTCGGCGGGGGGGTCCGGGGCGGCCGGGGGATGGTTGACGGCCACCGGCTCCTGGACGGGAAACCGCCCCAGCAGGCCGACTCGCTGTTGCAGCACGAGGGCCGCGTCGTAGGGGGTGATGGCGCCGAAGGGAGCGAGGGAGTCGACGTTGGCGGCGAGGGAGTCGCGCTCCGTCAGCAAGGGACCCAGCACATGGTTGAGGATGCGGGAGGCGTCGTAGGCCTGCAGCCGGGCGTTGGCGTCGGCGTCGCCGAAGAGGCCGAGGACGTGAGTGGTGTCGGAGACCAGTCTCTCCGTGCCGCCGGTGTTGTGCAGGTCCCGGTAGGTCGGACGCAGCGTGTCGCCGCCGGCCACCGAGAGACGGTCGCCGGTCACGAGGTGGCCGAAGAACACGCTGTCGCTCGGGCCGGTCTCCTCGAGCGACACGGTACGCGTGTCCTCTCCGTTGATGAGCTTGATGGAGGCCGTGTCGACGGCTTTGGGCCGCTCGTTGGCGTCGGCGTCGATCAGGCGCATCCACAGGGTGTCGCCCGGCTCGGCGACGACGGTGGCGTCCAGCCGGGCGTCGTGGGCGGGCACGGCCAGCACCGTGCAGCGCCGAGTCGTCGCGCCGCTCGCGTCGAGGGAGTCGTCGAAGCAGAGCTGGAGCCGGCGGCCGGGCCAGGTCCGAACCGCATCGGCGGGGACGGTCTCCCCTCTTGGAGCCCCGCCCTGGTGGAGGACGGCCAGGCGGCTGGCGAAGGTCCCCGACGAGATCCCGGTCTCGACGGCGGTGAGCGTATCCGGCGTGCCGACGGCACTGCGGGAGGTCCTCTGACGGAGATAGATCGCCAGGGTGTCCGGCTTCTGCGGATCCCGGTCCAGGTCGGGATCGGTGACGGCGATGCTCAGGGAGTCGTGCATCACCACCCGGGCGGGGGTGTGGGCCAGGCGCGCGTCGGAGCCCACGAGGGTCACGGCGCCGTCGCGGCCGCCGGCGGGCAGGCTGCCGTCGTTGAGGGAGAGGTGCTCGATGGTGAGTCCCGTGGCCGCGGGGCGGCGCAGGTCGGCGATCAGGAAGCGCGCCCGCACGAGGGTGCCGTCGCCCGAGAGGGGGTTCGTGTCGGTGGCCATGGCGATGCGCAGGGTGTCGGCGTCGGTGCCGTCCCCCTCCAGGGTGTTGCTGGCCAGCTGCCACTCCCGGGCGTCGAAGAGCCCCGCCGGCTTGACCCCGAGCGGAGAGAGCAGGCCGCCGTCGAAGGCCACGAACACCTCGGCGGCCAGCACGCCGCCCGCGCTGGAGTCGGTGAAGCGAACGGGTACGGCCAGGGTGTCGCCCCCGCCGGCGGTGGTGTCGGGCAGGGAGATGAGGAAACCCTCCGTCACCGCGGTTCCGGGGGTGGGCACCTGGAGAATGGAGAAGTCGGCGGCGTTGTCGCCGGTGTCGGTGCCGGCCGCGTCCCGGGAGAGGCTGTGGCCGGCCGGGGTTGTGGGCGCGGGGGTGCCCTCGCCGGCGTTGAAGGCACCGGCGTCGCCGAACTGCAGGGCGTCCACGATCTGGTCGTTCGGGTCCCGCAGCTGCACCGCGTCCGGACCGTTCTGCCAGTCCACGGAGCCGGTGAGATCCCGGATCACGGCCAACCCGGGGTTGGCCTTGCTGGTGGCCACGACCAGGATTCCGTCGGCGGGGATTGCTGAGCCGCTGAGATCGATGGTGCGATACGGTTCCCCGTCGCCGCCGTTGACCCCGACGAGGGACCAGCCGTCCAGGGACGTGCCCGCCGGGCCGGACAGCTCGGTGAAGACATCGACGACATCGGAGCCGGCGCCGTCGTAGAGGACCTCCTGGATCCGAACCTGGGCGGCCGCGGGAGCGGCGGCGAGGAGCGCGGCGGCGGCCACCGCCGCGGTGACGATCACACCGGCCGCTCCCGGAGGGCGGCGAGTCCGGCGGTTCGAAGGCCGCCGCGGCGGCGGCCCCTGGCAGCGGGGACGGCGGCGGGACCATCCGCTGGAGTCGGTCGGGTGGAGATGGGAGCGTGTCATGGCACGGTCCTCCTGGCCGCGAAGGTGGTGGAGGCCAGGCCGTAGCAGGGGGCGTGCCATACCCTCGGGGACCCCGGTGGGCCTGCCGCCAACCTCCTGCGGCGGCAGGAGATCGGCAGCCGGGAGGCCGGACCGGGGCCGTGTGCGCGGAAGGCCGGGTTGGGTGCCCTGGGTGACGGCCTTGTGGCCTCGGAGCGACACGGCGACGCCATCGGCCTTGTCTCCCGTTGCCGGCGGCCGGGTGGGCTTCTATCCTGTCAGGCTGACCCGCCCCGGCCGTTCAGCTTCCCGGAGACCCCCATGCCAGAGATCCAACCGTACCTGGAACGCATCGCCGAGGACGGCTTCTGCGTGCTCGAAGAGGTGATCCCCGCCGCCGCCGTCGGCGAGGTCTGCGCCAGCCTGCGGGCCTCGGTGGAGGAGCACAAGCTCGACGACCCCCGCAGCCACGTGGACAAGGTGTCGGGCTCGATCAACGTCGATCAGTCCTTCGCCCCCTACCTGGTCGAGCCCCGCCTGATCGGGGTCTGCAGGGCGCTCCTGGGCGAGCACGTACGCGTCTCCTACACCACCTGCATGGTCACCTGGCCGGGCAACCCGCGCGGCGGCTGGCACGCCGACTGGCCCTTCAATCAGAACAACGCCGGCCACGTGCCGGCCCCCTATCCCGACGCCGTAATGCACCTGACGTCGATCTGGATGCTCACCCCCTTCACCGCCGAGACCGGCACCCGGGTGGTGCCCGGGTCCCACCGGCGGGACGACAACCCGACGGGGGGTGTCGACATCGATGCGGACCTCCCCCATCCGGAGGAGATCGCCGTGGAGGGAGAGGCCGGATCGGTGCTGGTCATGGACAGCCGCCTGTGGCACGCCATCAGCCCCAACGAGACGGGGGAGCCGCGGGTGGCGATGCCGATCCGCTTCGCCCCCTGGTGGCTGAACCTGGACTCCCTGCGGCCCGGATCGGACGAGCGCGACCGGCTCACCGCGGGGGGCATGTCGGAGAACGAGGTGCCCCTGGTGCCGGCCGGGGTCTACGCCGGATTGCCGGAAGAGGTGAAGCCCCTCTTCCGCCACTGGGTGGACGGCTCGTAGAGGCCGGGCCGCCTCAGCCCCTCAGTCCCACCAGCTCTCGCCCTCGGCGAGGTGGGCCCGCAGCAGCTCCTCGTTCAGCTCCACCCCGATCCCCGGACGGTCCGGCAGGGCGATGTGGCCGTCGGCAACGACGGGTCCGCCCCAGTCGAGGGCGATGTCGTCCCACCAGGGGCAGTCGAGGCCGTGGTGCTCGAGGGCGAGGAAGTTGGGGGCGTTGGCGCAGACGTGGGCGGAGGCGACCGTGCCCACGGGGGTGCAGATGTTGTGGGGGGCGAAGCCGAGGTAGTGCTGCTCGCACAGCTCGGCCACCTTGCGGGCCTCCTGGATGCCGCCGAAGCGGGGGATGTCGGGGGTGATGATGTCGGCGGCCCGGCGCTCGATCATCGGCCGCAGTCCGTGGCTCATCCAGTGGTTCTCGCCGCAGGCGATCGGCACCGACGTGTGATCGGTGACGTACTTCAGGGCGTCCAGGTCCTCGGGCGGGGTCGGGTCCTCGAGCCAGAGGATATCGATGTCCTCCAGCCGGCGGGCCACCCTCAGGGCGTCGGCCGTCTGGTAGCACCAGTGCAGGTCGAGGCACAGCTCGGCGTGGGCCGGCAGGGCCTCGTACGCGGCGTGGCTCACGGCGCTCATGTAGTCGACCTCGCGCCGGGAGAGGGCGCGGTTGTAAGCGTCGGTCCGGTACTCCGGAGGCGCGCAGTTGTCGATGTCGACCTTGACCACCGAGTAGCCCGCCTCCACCCGCTCGCGGACGGCGTCCCCGTAGGCCTCGGGCGACTGGTCGCCGGGGCGGCCCGTGTCGGCGTAGATCCGCACCCGGTCGCGGTACTTGCCGCCGAGCAGCTGCCACAGGGGCAGTCCCGTGATCTTGCCGTGGAGGTCCCACAGGGCCAGCTCCACGCCGGAGAGGGCCAGCACGATGCTGCCGCCGGTGGAGCCGGCGCCGGAGAGGGACCGGTAGATCCTCTGCGCCAGCGGGACCACCTGGCGCGGGTCCTGGCCGGCGATGATCGGCTCGATGCGCTGCAGGACATCGGCCACGCCGATGGGCAGCTGCGCCTCGCCGATGCCGCAGATCCCCTCGTCGGTCTCCACCTTGACCAGGGTCCAGGTCCAGGGCACCCCCTGGATCCGCACCGACTTGATTCCCGTGATCTTCATCGCATCCCTCTCAGAAGGGCGTCCAGTTCGGGTCGCTGTCCTCGCCCGGGTGGTCGGTGATCGGCTCTTCGGCCCCACCCTCTACCGGGACGACGTAGATGTCGGATCCCACGTCGTCATCCCGATCGTCGCGTTCGAAAGCGATGCGGGTGCCGTCGGGGGACCAGGTGGGGGTATAGACCCAGGCCTCGGCAAAGGTGAGCTGCCGGGCGCCGCTGCCGTCGGCGGCCATCACCCATACGTGGCTGGTGCGATCGGATTGCTGGCCGAAGGCGATCCACGCGCCGTCGGGAGACCAGGAAGGATCCCATGCGTAGTGGTCGCCGCCGTAGAGGCGTCGGTCAACACCGCTGGCCAGGTCGACGACGTGGATCGCCGCGGGGCCGTTGGGGACATCCCGGTCGCTGGTAAAGGCGATGGACAGCCCATCGGGCGACCACGCCGGATCGTAGGCGTTCACGGGATCGAAGGTCACTTGCTGCACGCCCGTACCGTCGGCGTTCATGATGAAGATGTCCCTGTTGTAGACGCCACTGCCGGGGGGGCCGGACTCGCGCTCGCCGTGACGGTCCGACGTGAAGGCGATACGAAGCCCGTCGGGGGACCAGCAGGGGTCCGCGTCCCACGCCTCGTGCAGAGTGAGGTTTGCCGGCCGGCTGCCGTCGGCCCGCATCACGTAAATCTCGCCGTTGCCGTCCCTGTTCGAAGAGAAAGCCACCTTCGACCCGTCGGGCGACCGGGCCGGTGACCGGCCCACGCTCGGCGGTCCGTACTCCGAGGTTTCCGGTGCGGAGCCATCCCCCAGTGGCGCCAGGGCCAGCGTGACGGACAGATCCACCACTTTTGCCGACTCCAGATCCAGGGAGTACAGCTCGAGGTCGCCCGCGAAGCCCGTGCCCCGGCTTGTAGAGAACAGCAACTGCGTCTCCTTCAAGGGCGCAACGCCGTCATCGCTTGCACCAGTCCCCTCCGGGGCCTCGAAGTCGACGGTCACGCCCCGCTCGCGCAACCCGGCCAGGAACTCCGTCGTCTCCGTGCCGCTCAGGGGATTGCCGGTCAAGGCCAGGCTCTGCAGGCTGTCCAGACCCGCGAGGGCCGACACGTCCCGCACCGCGTTGTCCGCCAGCAGCAGCACCTGCAGCAGCTTCAGGGAGGCCAGCGGCGACACGTCCTCGATGCGGTTGCTCTCCAGGTCGAGGAAGCGCAGCCGGCGAAGACCGGCCAGGGGGGAGATGTCCGTGATCTCGTTGTGGGACAGGTCCAGGGCCTCGAGCCGGGTGAGCTGCTCGATCCCGCCGAGGTCGGTGATGCCCCGATCCTCGGCGGTCAGGGAGACCACCTCGGCGCCGCCCCCGGATTCCTCCACGGCCGCATGCAGTGCCGAATCGGCAAAGGCCAGGGTGACGGGAGCGCCGGTCCCATCGGGGTCCGGGCCGCTGGGTCGTTCCGGCTCGGAGCCGCAGCCACCGAGCGCCAGGGCGATCAGGGCCCGGGCCGCCAGCATGCCGCGGACCCCGCCCCCGGGGTGATCCACCCGCCTGTGCACCCGCGGGGTCATGGGCTCAGGCAGCGATGGCCCGGAACGCAACAAGCCCCCGAAGGCGGATCCATCGGGGGCTTGTATCTGGTCTGGTAGCGGCGCAGGGACTCGAACCCCGGACACTCGGATTATGATTCCGATGCTCTAACCAGCTGAGCTACGCCGCCATCTCTGCTGCAGGAACAGCTTCTCGAATAAGCGGACGAGGCTGAATGGGGGCAAGGGCTCACGGGAAGTAGCGCTCGTAGAGCTTGTAGGGCGCCTCGGCCATGCCCATGGAGGCGTAGGTCGCCTGGGCCCGGCCGTTCCCCCGCTCCACGTAGAGCCGCAGGCCGCGCACGTCGCCGTCCGTCTCCGCCTTCTCGCGGACGTGCTCGAAGAGCTGCCGGAACACGCCCAGGCGCCGCGCCGCCTCCACGACGTAGACGCTCTGGATCCACCACAGCCAGCCGTCGCGCCAGTCCGACCACTCGAAGGTGATCAGCAGGCAGCCGACGACGCGGCCCTCCTGCTCGGCCACGGTGTAGAACCCGGCGGCGGGGTTGTCGAAGAGCCTGGTGAGGCCGCGGCGCACGGTGGCCGGGTCCAGCTCGTGGTCCTCGGTCTCCCGCGCCAGGCGGCAGTTGAAGTCGACCAGGGACTCCAGGTCCCCGGGCCGGGCGGCCCGGACGCGCAGGGGCCCGTCCATGGCCGGGGGAGAGGTCAGGGTGCCTCCCGCAGGATGGCGTCGATGCGGTCCAGCTCGCCGGCGTCGAAGGTGACCTGGGCCGCGCCCACGTGCTCCCGCACCTGCGCGAGGCTCTTGGCGCCGACGAGGACGCAGCTGACCGCCGGCTGCCGCAGGCACCAGGCGATGGCCATCTGCACGAGGGTGATTCCCTTGTCGGCGGCGACCTCCCCCAGGCGCGCGGCCACGGCGCAGGAGCGGGCGAAGATCTCCCCCTGGAAGCGGGGGGACTTCGACCGCTCGTCGTCGCCGGGGAAGACGTGGCCGGGGGCGTAGCGGCCGGTGAGCAGGCCCTTGGCCAGGGGGCTGTGGGCCAGGTTGCCGACGCCGTTGGCCTCGCACCACGGCAGGTCGGCCGCCTCGATCTCCCGGTGGAGCATGCTGTAGCGCGGCTGGGAGGAGACGAAGGGGGCTGCGGCGCGGGCGGCCTCCATCTGGGCGGCGTCGAAGTTGGAGACCCCCAGGTGCCGGGTCTTGCCCTCCTCCTGGAGGCGTGCCATGGCGGCCATGGTCTCCTCGATCGGGTCCCGCTCGCCGCGCCAGGAGTGCACCTGGTAGAGGTCGACGTGGTCGACGCCGAGGGCGCGCAGGGAGTCGTCCATGGCGGCGCGCACCGCCGCCGGGGAGTAGTCGCCGCTGACCTTGGTGGCCAGGAAGCAGCGCTCGCGGTAGCCGTCGCGCAGGGCCTTGCCCACGATCGACTCGCTGGGGCCGTAGGCCTGGGCCGTGTCCACCAGGGTGACGCCGGCGTCGATGGCGCCGCGCACCGTGCGGATCGCCTCCGCCTCGTCCACGCCTCCCATGCCGCCGCCGATCGGCCAGGCGCCCAGGCCGATCACCGGGATGCGGGGACCGTCCTTACCGAGGTTCCGGTGCCGCATGACGCGCCTCCTCTCCGGCCAGCCGCCGCTCGCGCCACGCCAGCCCCGCAAGGGTTGCCGCCACCAGGGCGGTCGCCGCCAGGGCGGCCAGGTTCAACTGGTACCAGCCGATGCGCGCCTCCAGGGCCCCGGACGAGAACGATGACAGGATCATGGTGGCAAAGATCAGGAAATCGTTGGCCGACTGCACCCGTGTCTTCTCGCCCTCGCCGGAGTAGGTGCCCGTGAGCAGGCTGGTGCACGAGACGAAGAGGAAGTTCCAGCCCACCCCGAGCAGGGTGAGGCCGGTCATGTACCAGGCCACCTCGGTGCCGCCGAGGTTGACGAGGGCGGAGACGCCGATGAGCAGGATGCCGGCGAACATGACGGGCCGCTCGCCGACCCGCTGCACGATGCTGCCGGTGAAGAAGGAGGGCACGTACATGCCGAGGACGTGCCACTGGATGACCCGCGCCGTGTCGTGGAAGGCGTGGTGGTGGCGCTCCATCGACAGGGGCGTGGCGTTCATCAGCAGGGACATGAGCCCCCAGCTGGCCACGCCCCCGAGGAGGGCCATGCGGAAGGTGGGGTGGGCGGCGATGCGGGTCAGGGGCCGGCCGCCGCCGGCCTCGGAGCGCGGCGTCGGCGGCGGCAGGCGGGTGAAGGACATGACCAGGAGGATCAGGGCCTGGAGCACGACGATGCAGCCGAAGGAGCCGGCGAACTCGCGGCCCTCCCAGAGGAACCGGGTCTCGGCGGCCATCGTCGCCCCGGCCACGGCGGCGATCACTCCGCCGGCCATGACCAGCGAGATGGCGCGGCTGCGGAAGGCCGGCGGCGAGACCTCGGCCGCGGCGAACCGGTAGTAGGTGGCGAAGCCGTTCACCGTGCCGATGAGCAGGGCGCCGGCGCAGAGCAGCAGGAACTCCCCGTGCCAGGCCGCCGCCGCGGCCACCGCGGCCCCGGCCACGCCGAGGCCGCCGCCGGTGAGGAAGCCGGTTCGGCGGCCGTGGCGGCGCATCCAGTGGGCGGCCGGGATCGTGGTCAGGGTCGTTGCCACCGGCACCAGGGCCAGGGGCAGGGTCGTCAGCGAGGGGTCCGGCGTCAGGCGGCTCCCCGCCAGCCCCATGGTGGTCAGCAGGATGACGGCGGAGGTGCGGGTCAGGGCCTCGCAGACGAAGAGCAGCCCCACCTGCAGGTACGGGCTGGGCGGCCCTTCGGCCGGAGGGCCGGTCACCCTGCCCGGCCGGCGCGTCGCTGGCGTACCGCCCCGGCCAGCAGCTCCAGGACCTGCGCCGTCTGCTCCCACGACATGCAGGCGTCGGTGATGCTCCGCCCGTAGACCGGGGCCCGCCCCGGCACGAGGTCCTGGCGGCCCTCGACGAGGTGGCTCTCCATCATCACGCCGAAGACGTGGTCCGACCCTGCGGCGACCTGATCCGCCACCTCCCCGGCGACGGCGGCCTGGCGGAGGTGGTCCTTGTCGCTGTTGCCGTGGCTGCAGTCGATCATCACCCGGTGGGGCAGGTCCTCCTCGTCGAGGCGGGTGGCGAGAGCGTCGACGGTGGCGCGGTCGTAGTTGGGGCCGGAGCCGGCGCCGCGCAGGATCACGTGGCAGGCGTCGTTGCCGGTGGTGGCCACGATCGCCGAGATCCCCTGCTTGGTGACGGAGAGGAAGTGATGGGCTCCCCGGGCCGCCTTGATGGCGTCGATGGCCAGCTGGGTGCTGCCGCCGGTGCCGTTCTTGAAGCCCACCGGCATGGACAGGCCCGAGGCCAGCTCGCGGTGGATCTGGCTCTCGGTGGTGCGCGCGCCGATGGCGCCCCAGGAGACCAGGTCGGCGATGAACTGGGGCGTGATCGTGTCGAGGAACTCGGTGCCGGCGGCCAGGCCGCGGTCGGCCAGGTCGAGGAGCAGCCTGCGGGCGGTGCGCAGGCCCTCGTTGATGCGGAAGGTGTCGTCGAGGCCGGGATCGTTGATCAGGCCCTTCCAGCCGACCGTGGTGCGCGGCTTCTCGAAGTAGACGCGCATGAGGACGAGCAGGTCGCCGGCGAGGGGGCCGGCGGCCTCGATCAGGCGGTCGGCGTACTCGTGGGCCGACTCGGGCTCGTGGATGGAGCACGGACCGGCGACCACCACCAGGCGGTCGTCGCCGCCCTCGAGGGCGGCGCGGACCTCGTCGCGGCAGCGGCTCACGGTGGCCGAGGCCGGCTCCGAGACCGGCAGTTCCTCCATCAGGATCGCCGGCGGGATCAGGGGCTTGATCCCGGCGATCCGCAGATCGTCCGTCGGGTGCAGCATCGGTCTCCTCCGGGATGGCGGGCGGTGGCGCGGAGCCGGCGGGCGGGCCTTATTCAGGCGCTCGATTTCCGCGACCAAATATAGGAGCGTCCATGGGCAGGCCACGGGCCGTCATCACCGTCAATCTCGACATCGCCGGCCGCCGGCCCTCGGCGGAGATCTTCGACGCCGCGGGCATCGACTGGGAGCACCGCTACGGGGCGCCCGACTGGCTCGACGACGACACCCGCGAGTCGCTGAGCGGCGCCGACGCCATCCTCGCGGGGGCCGAGCGCCTGGACGAGTCGACCATGGCCGATGCCGACCGGCTCAAGGTCGTCTGCCGCAACGGCGTCGGCTACGACCGGGTCGATGTCGACTACTGCACGCGGCGGGGGATCGTGGTCTGCTACACCCCGGGGGTCATGGCCGACGCCGTGGCCGACCTCGCCATGGGCCTGCTGCTGGCCGCGGTGCGCGGCCTCTCCGCCCAGGACCGGCACGTGAAGGCCGGCGGCTACGAGGCCTTCATGGGAGAGGATCTGGCATCGATGACCCTCGGCCTCCTCGGCTGCGGACGGATCGGCGCCGAGGTGGTCCGCCGGGCCCTCGGGTTCCGCATGCGGGTCCAGGTCCACGACCCCTGGGTCGATCCGGACAGGCTGCGCGAGATCGGCGCCGAGCCGGTCGACCTCGACGGCCTGCTGGCCGGCTCCGACGCCGTCAGCCTGCACCTGCCCATGTCGCAGGAGAACGCCGGCATCGTCGACGCCGGCTTCCTGCGGCGCATGAGGCCGGGGAGCTGGCTGATCAACACCGCCCGCGGCGGCCTCGTCGACGAGCCGGCCCTGATCGCGGCCCTGGAGGCCGGCCACCTGGCCGGCGCCGGCCTCGACTGCCAGGCCACGGAACCGCCCGTCGGCGACTCGGCACGGCTCGTGGCCCTCGATCGGGTGGTTGCGACGCCCCACAGCGGCTCGAACACGGTCACCGCACGGACCCGCATGGCCGAGCTCGGGGCGCGGGAGATCGTCGCCGTCCTCGAGGGGCGCCGGCCCCGCAACGTGGTCAACCCGGAGGTGCTGGAGAAGGTGGGGCTGGCTTGAGGGGGCGGGGATCTTGCAGGCCGCGGCGGGTTCGGAGCCGGGCCGGAGGCCCCTGAACCTCAGACCCCGTCGGTGCCGCCAGCCGAGGCGGGCACCAGCCCCGGAGGGCGGCCAGGGCCGGGGGCAGGGGCTCCCTACACTCCGTCGGGACGCAGCCAGCCGAGAGGCAGCGGGCACCAGCCCCGCAGGGCGTCCAGGGCCGGTGGCACGGCGGTCACCTGGTCCGGCGCCAGGGGGCCGAAGAGAGCGCGCATCGCCGTTCGCGGGTCCCAGGCGACGCCGCCGCCGGCATCCTCCCGAAGGCACTCGACCCGTCCGTCCCGCACGCGGATCCTCAGCTTTCCATAGCCCTCGATGCCAAGGTCGGCCTCACCCTCCGGCAGACCGTCGCGGATCCCCATCAGCGCCTCCACCGTCGCCGCCCAGTCGAAGATCTGCCAGTTCCCGGAGGAGGCCACGCTCACCGACTCCGCGACGGCGCCCAGCCCTCGCACCAGGTCCCGCTGCTCCGGCGGCAGGGAGAAGCGCACGGAGCCGGAGTCTCGCCCCTGCACCCACGCGGGAGCCATGGCCAGGGCCGTCTCCTGGTCGCGGGCGACCAACTCCACCACCTGGCCGCCATCGCCGCCGGCCACCAGGTAACCGGCCATCTCGCCGGAACCGTCGAGGGCCGCGTGGGGGCGGTTGTGCCAGGCGCGCAGGTAGCGGTGGAACCAGGGCAGGCGGCGCAGGCAGTGGACCTGCTGGGCCCGGTGCATCCGCCAGGCCTGTTGCAGTCGCTCGGAGTGGCCCGGCTCGAGGGCCTCGAAGCGCAGACCCGCCGTCTCCGGGCAGGCGTGGCGCAGGTTGGCCCTCCCCAGGTCGAAGGAGACCGTCTGGCCGCACTTCTCGTACCCGAAGTAGCCGTAGCGCTGGCGCTGCCCGCCGAGCCAGGAGAGGTGGAAGCCCTCGGCCTTCATGCGCTCCACGCAGTGGCGCATGAGGATCCCCATGAAGCCCCTGCCGCGGGCGCCGGGGTGGGTGGAGACGCCGCCGATGCCGCCGACCTTCAGCAGCCGGCCGCCGACCTGCCAGTCGATGGGGAAGAGGCCGACGATGGCGCGGATGCGCCCGTCCTCGCGCAGGGCGTGGTTGCAGGACATCAGGTCGTCGCAGGGCTGGTAGATCGACGGCAGGAGGGTGGCGAAGTCGTGGGGCCGGTGCTCGCCGAAGACGCCGTCGAGGAACGAGATCGCCTCGTCGAAGTCGGCGCCGGAGAGCTGGACGACGTCGAGGCTCACTGCGCAGCCGCGGGGCGGGTCCCGCTACCTGTCGAGGTGGGGCATGAAGAACTCGAACCGCGCCGGGTCGCCGTAGCCCTCCAGCTCGGTGGGGCGGATGCCGGCGCTGTCGCGGGCGGCGCGCACGATCTGCTTGTTGAAGTCGCTCACCCCCTCGGCTTCGTAGTACTCCTGCACCGGCATCCAGCGGCTCTCGGCGATCTCCTCCTCCTGGATGGTGATGCGCTCGTCGAGGGGCCGCAGGCGGCAGACGAAGTAGATGTCGGACTTGCCGTAGCGGTAGCCGTGCCAGTGGCGGAAGCAGACGAGGGCGTCGAACTCGGTGCGCACCCCCGTCTCCTCGAAGACCTCGCGGACGATGCCTTCCACCAGGTGCTCCCCCTCGTGCAGGGCGCCGCCGGGCAGCTTGTAGCTCCCGCGGCGGCGGGGGGTGCGGTGGTACCGCTCGCTGACCACGAGCAGCTCGTCCCGGTCGTTGATGGCCACGCCGCCGGCGCCGATGTAGTGCGAGGCGTGGGCGGGGATGAAGGCGCCCTCCTCGAGGCGCGCCGTCATCATCAGGCTGTCGTCGTTGGAGTGGTGGAAGCCGAAGCCGGCGGCCGCGGCCACGGGGATCAGCGCCGCCCGGTCGAGGGAGATCTCGAGCCAGACGACGCGGTATTCCTGGTCGCGCCAGCGGGCCATGGAGGCCTCGAGTTGGGCGGCGAAGCGGGCCGGGTCGGGGTCGAGGGCCTGGGGTTCGGGGATCACGCCCCCGAAGGGATTCTCGCCGGCGGGGATGACGTTCGGTTCGTCTGTCACGGGGGGCCTTTGGGGCGGTAGATGTAGCCCGGCGGCTCAAGGCATGTCAAGGACGCCGGGGACGTGGCAGATTTCGGCGAACTTGGGTACTTTTGGCCCATCGATCCACACTCAACCGACGAGAGGAGCTCTCGCCCATGCCGTTTTCGTTCACGAACTCGAAGGGAACGTCCTACATCCTCCACCAGAAGACCACGACCCTGAAGAACGGGAACACCCAGAACATCTTCTTCTTCGCCAAGGAGGCGCGCGAGGGCGCCCTCGACGCGGTGCCCGACGGCTACCAGGTGGCCGAGAGCCGCAACGGCCTTCCCGTGCTCAAGCGCTCCAGCTGAGTCTCCTCAGGAAGCAAGACCAGAGGCATCCAGGCGCCGGTGGGTTTCCGCCGGCGCCTTTCTCTTTGCCGGCCGGCGCATCCCGCGGCTTTGCCGGGCATATCCCGCCGGCCTAGCCTTCGGCGGTCCCTCACCGGAGTGATGCAGATGGAACGCGCCCTGTCCCGCCGCCTCCTCGGCCGGCGCACCGCCAGCCGGGAGCTGCTCGCCTTCCTCGACGAGCGCCTCCCGCGCCTGGAGAAACCCTCCTCCCCCGCGGCCTGGAAGCGACGCGCCGCCAGGGCCCGCGCCGCCGTCCTCGACCTGTTCCTGCGCGGCCATCCCGCCGGCATCCTGGAGGAGCAGCCCCGCGTCGAGCAGCGCGGCGTGATCGACGCCGGCCCGGGGTACCGCATCCGCAAGCTGCGCTACGAGGGTTACCCCGGCCTGTGGGTGCCCGCCCTGCTCTACGAGCCCACCAACCTCAGCGGCAAGGCGCCCGCCGTGCTCAACCCCAACGGCCACCACGCCGGCGGCAAGGCGATGGACTACAAGCAGGCGCGCTGCATCAACCTGGCCAGGCGCGGCATGCTGGCGCTGAACACCGAGTTCATCGGCATGGGGGAGTTGCGCTCCGACAGCGACCACATGCGCATCAGCCTCCTCGACTTCTGCGGCGTCGCCGGCGTCGGCGTGTTCTACCTGCTGATGAAGCGCGGCCTCGACGTGCTCCTCGCCCACCGCCACGCCGACCCCTCGCGGGTGGCCATGACCGGGCTCTCCGGCGGCGGCTGGCAGACGGCGGTCCTGTCCGCCCTCGACGAGCGGGTCACCGTTCCCGTGCCCGTGGCCGGCCACTCGCCGGTGTGGCAGCGGTGCCGGTGCGCCGCCGACATGGGCGACCTGGAGCAGTGCCCCGCCGACCTGTGCACCGCCGCCGACTACGACGTGCTCACCGCCATGTTCGCGCCGCGGCCGACGCTGCTGATCTACAACCGCGAGGACGACTGCTGCTTCCAGACCCGGCGCACGCGGCTCTCCGTGTTCCGGCCGGCCCGCGCCGTCTTCGAGAGCCTGGGCGCCGGCGGCGACATCGAGCTGCACGACAACGTCGACCCCGGGACCCACAACTACGAGAGCGACAACCGCGGCCAGCTCTACCGCTTCCTGAACAAGCACTGGGGCCTGGACACGCCGGACGACGACCTGCCGTACGAGGAGGAGCTGCTGCCGGAGAGCGAGCTGAGCGTGGGGCTGCCCGCCGACAACGCCACCCTCTACTCGCTGGCGCAGGACCACCTGCGGCGCATCCGCCGCGGGCGCGGCAAGGCCCGGCCGGCGGCCCCGGTGACCCGCCGAAGGCTGGAGCGGGTCCTGCACCTGGGCCGCTACGAGGCGGAGGGCGCCGTGGACAGGCGGGCCTCGCGGGGCGCCCTGGCCCTGAGCGACGGGGCCCTGCGCGTCGGCCCCTGGTCGGTGCCGGTGACCGTTCTGGAGCCTGGGGGAAGGGCGAAGGGCACGGAGATCGTGGTCAACGACGGGGGGCGCCGCGGGTCGGCGGCCCTGGCGCGTCAGGCCCTGGAGGAGAGGCGCCGGGTGCTGGCCGTCGACCTCTTCGGCGCCGGGGAGAACGCCTGCGCCTTCCAGTTCCACATGCTCCTGGCCAGCGCCGGGGAGCGGTCCCTGGGCATCATGACCGGGCAGCTGCTGGCCGTGGCCGACTGGGCGTCCCGCCATTACCCCGGCGACCTCTACCTGCGCGCCGGGGGCCGGACCTCGCCCGTCCTCTGCCTGCTGGCGGCGGCCCTGCAGCCCCGGCGCTTCGCCGGGATCGTCACCGCCGGTCTGATCGACTCGCTGGACCGGCTGGTGGAGTGGCCCTCGTCCTACGCGGCCGACGCGCCCCTGCTCTGTTTCGGACTGCTGCAGGAGATCGACCTGCCCGACTTGGTGAGGCTGTCGGCGCCGGTGCCGCTGGCGGACTCGAGCCGGGGGCCGCTGCGCTGAGGGGATGGGGCGAAACCAGGAGCGGGTAGCACCTAGGCGATGAGAACAGGTACTCCTCAGCCAGTAACCTCACATGAACTCCGCTGCCTGGCAGGACTAGCCCTTGCAGAGGAGGAGGACTTCTTTAGGCGCAATCCGCACCTAGTCGAGCCGTACCGGGCGCGTCTGATCCTTGTGGCCCTGTGCCAAGGTGCCGCCCTTCAGTATTTGGTCGGCGGTCGTGAGGTAAAGGACTTCGATGTCCACTTTTTCTACTCGCAGAATCCGAGGAAACCCCGTCTCAGTCGATCCGTGAAGCGGGATTTTGGGTGTGTAGGCGCCTTCTCGGAAAGGCCCATCGACTATATCCGGACGATTGTCCCGAGATGCGAGACTTCGATGGGTCCCAAGGCAGCGCTCTACACTCTTCGAGAATTCTTGCAGAGTGGGCGGACCTGCAACGCTTTCCACTTGGCCAAGAAGGCCGTGATCGGGATCTATCCGAATGAGGTGTTTCAGGAGCAAGTTTGGCCCCCCCACAGGATGAGTGGACAAATAGTCCCTGACTGACAAAGAACCGCCTGTCTCATCTGATGGATCGTGCCGCTATCGCATAGCCATGGCACTTCAAGGAGGTACTTCGCGGACCGACTGAAAAGCATGACCCTTCGTGGACTGGATCCCCAACTCGCCGCCAAGTTGAAGGAAACAGCCGAGCGGGAAGGCAAGAGCGTGAACCAGGTAGCGCTGGATGCCCTGCGAAGGCACTTCGGACTGGCCAGGTCCCGCCGGTCCACGGAAGTCCACCAAGACATGGATCATCTCTTCGGACGCTGGGACGAGGAGGAGTTCGCCCGGATTCAGGGAAAGATCGACTCCGGGCGGCGCGTCGATCCGGAACTGTGGGAGTCAACCGATTTCTGATGGGATGAGGTCCCCCGTTCCGGCGGTCCTGGGCGTGGCCTGGATGGCCGGCTTCTATACGCTCGCCGCCCTCGGCGTGGAGCCGGTGGCCACCTTCTTCTTCCTCTTCGCCTGGGCCGGCCTCCTCTTCACCTTCGACCAGCTCATCGCCCGGGCCGAGGGCCGTTCGCTGATCGCCCGCCTCGCCGCGCGATCCTTCGCCCTCCTCATGGCGTGGTCCGCCGTGCTCTGGTTCGCCTGCGAGCTGGCCAACCTGGGGCTGCGGAACTGGCACTACGTCATGGTCACCGACGTGGACGCCGCGCGCCTGGCGGGGACGGTCATCGCCTTCGGGACGGTGCTGCCGGGCGTGTTCTGGATCGATCACTGGCTCGGCGCCCGAGGCGTCGCCGCCTCCGTCCGCCTCCGTCCCCTTCGCTCCGGTCCGCGGTTCCTGCTGGCCCTGCAGGCGGCCGGCGCCGCCAGCCTGGCGCTGTGCCTGCTCGATCCGACGCGGTTCTACCCGCTGATCTGGGGTGTCGCGCCCCTGATCCTGGCGCCGATGGTCTATCGCCGCGCCGCGGACGGCTGGCTGAGCCAGTGGGAGCGCGGCGAGTACGGCCCCACCCTGCGCATGCTGCTGGCCGGCGCCATCGCCGGCGGCTGCTGGGAGTTCTTCAACTACTGGGCCCGCGCCAAGTGGATCTACACGGTCCCCTTCTTCGACGAGCTCAAGCTCTTCGAGATGCCCCTGCTGGGATTCCTCGGATTCCCGCCTTTCGCCCTGGGGTGCGCCACGGTGTACCGGCTGCTGGTCTGGCACCGGCTGGCGCCCCCCTTCGGCTGTTTCGCTCAGCAGGGGCCCGCCGCGGGGCGGCTGGCGCGGGCGGCTGCCATCGCCGTGGCCGTGGTCGTCTCGGTGGCCGGTTATCTCGCCGTCGACCGCGTGGTCGTCACGTCGCGAACGCCGAGGGTGGCCGATGCCGCGGCCATCGGTCCGGAGCAGCGGCGGGCCCTGAAGGCGGCCGGCGTGTCACACCTGACGCAGCTGACGGGATGGAGAAGCGAGCGCCGCTGGGCCGAGGTCGAGGCGATGTTGGGCGATTCGAGCGCCGCGGATCTGCGCCAGGTGGTGGCGCTGTACCTGCACCAGGGGATCGGGACGGAGTACGGCAACCGCCTGGCGGCGGCGGGGTTCACCTCCCTGGAGAGCCTGCGCGGCTGGGGCGCCGGGGAGCTGTGGGAGAGGCTGCGAGCCGAGGGCTCGGAGGGCCGGGTGCCGACGCGGGCGCAGGTGAAGGTGTGGCTGCGGCGGCTGCCGAGGGGGGATGACTAGCCGGGGCCCGTGCGGTCACGGACCTCGCGGAGGAATGCACGAAACGCCCCGAGATCGCTCAGCACCGCCGGATGGGCCTCGTCCAGGGTCGCGAGCAGGAAGTCGATGCGAGCCCAGTCGTACTCCATCTCGACGTAGTAGCGGCGGAAGTGGCGAAAACGGAGCAACTCGCGGAGGCGGACGAGGTGCGGTCCCCCACCACCTTCGCCCGTATCCCTCCGATTTCGAGGTTCATCTTCTCCAGCAGGGTGGCATGCCAACAGCCCTGCGGCACGTCGCTCTCGAAGTAACCCGAGACCCGGACGAAGAAAGTCTCGAGGGCGGTGTAGTAGGTTTCGAGGTAGCCGGCCACGACCAGCGCGCTGTCATCGGTGCGGCCGATGCGCGGAAGAGTCGTGTCCCGGGCCTGGCCGAGCTTGGAGTAGATGGCCTCCACTCGCTCTCGCGCTCGTTCGAGCTCCGCGGTCAGCTCGTCGATGGCGCGTTCAGCCCCGGTCTCCATCTTCCCATGCCACTGCGCCGAAGCGCCGGATGAGGTCGGCCCTCCCGGGCTCGAGGCGCTCCATGGCCACCAGGTCGACGTGGAAGTCGGTCATCGATTCCGCCTGCGTGCGGATGGCCGCCAGGGTTGGCTCGTCGCAGTCCATCCCCTCGACGGCGATGTCGATATCGGAGATCTCGGTAAAGCGTTCGGTATGGACGAGGGATCCCCACTGGTAGATGCGCAGGGGGCGGTACTGCGCGGCAATTGCGGAGATGATCCGGGCCGCGTCTTCCTGGGCCGACTGCAACCGTCGGCGAAGAGCCTTGCGCCGCCGCTCGTGCCGGCTGACAATCCAGCGGGCGGCGGCGGCAGGATCGACAGCCATGCTCCCTCTCGAGTGAAGAGGATCAGCATACCTTCTGGGAATCCTCTGTCAAGAACCGGCTCCACCCGTGCACCGATGTAGAACGCCTGGTACTCTCTATGGGGCTCGGCGGGCCGGCCCGGGCCGCCCAGTTTCGAAGACCATCGAGAGGAGGGGTCATGCCGAAGGATCGAGCCATCTCGCTGTTCTGGGAGCTCCACAGTGGGCTGCCCCGGCAGGGACCGGGGAGCGCGGCGAGCACGCGTCGCGCCCTCGGGCTCGTGCCGGACGTCGGGCCGGGGACCCGCGTGCTCGACATCGGCTGCGGACCCGGCGCCCAGACACTGGCCCTGGCGGAGAGTTCGCTGTCGCGCATCGTCGCCGTCGACAACCATGGCCCGTTCATCGACGCGCTGAACCGCAAGGCGCAGGAACTGGGGATCGCGGATCGGCTGAAGGCCCGCGTGGCGGACATGCGCCGACTCGACTTCGCCGACGGCTCCTTCGACCTGATCTGGTGCGAAGGCGCCATCTACATCATGGGCGTCGAAGCGGGCCTGCGCGGCTGGCGCCGCCTGCTGCGGCCCAACGGGCACGTGGCGCTGACGGAGGTATGCTGGCAGAAGCCCGACCCCCCCGCCCCATGCGCAGCGTTCTGGAACCGGGAGTACCCGGCCATCCGCGACACCTCCGCGCTCGGGGAAGCGATCGAGGCGTGCGGCTACGAGACGGTCGGTCACTTTCCGCTCCCCGCGTCCGCATGGTGGGACGACTACTACCGGCCACTGCAGGACAACGTGACCGCATTCCGGCAGCGTCACCACGACGAGCCGGACGCACTGGAGTTGGCGGACCAGTGTCAGGAGGAGATTGACATCTGGCATTCCTACTCGGAGTTCTACGGGTACGAGTTCTTTGTGCTCCGTGCTGGTTGAACCCGCCCGAGGCGCCGGGGTCACCCGCGGGCCCCCCGGCGACGTGGACCTGATCGACTACATCAGGAGGAGTGAGCCATGCCGATGAAGAACCCGCCCCATCCAGGGCTCTCGGTGCGGTACGATTGCCTGGAGCCTTTGGGGCTGAGTTTCGCGGAGGCGGCCAGGCGACTGAGGGTTAGCCGCAAGTGGCTCTCCGACATCGTGAACTGCAGGGCGGGCATCTCGCCCGAGATGGCGATCCGGCTGGACAAGGCCTTCGGTGGCGGCGCAGGGACGTGGCTACGGCTCCAGGCTGCCTACGACCTGGCGCAGGCCAGGAAGCATGCCGATGAAATCAAGGTTGACCGGCTCACCAGCGGCACACCCAGAAGGGACGAGTCCAACTGACCGCCGAGCAGATCCGGCTCCTGGCGCTTCAGCCTCGAACTTCGGGATCGCCACGTCGAGACCCACGCTACCGGGAAGCTGGTCGGCGTGGACACCTTCCACGTGGGCACCCTCAATGACGTGGGGACGGGGCTATATGCAGGCGGCCATCGACTGTCACAGCCGCTACGCCTGGGCCCGGCTCTACACCAACAAGCTGCCGCTCACGGCCGTGCAGCTGCTCAACAACCAGATCCTGCCGACCTTCGACAAGCACAGCGCGTCCAGGATCCTCTCGGACAACGGCCGCGAGTGTCAAGAATTTGGCGAGTGAGAGCCATCAGCGAGTCGGCCTCCCGCTAGGCGATGCCCCGCTCCGAGCCTAGGCCCTCGAAGTAGCCGATCAGGAGCATCTGGGTCATCCCCCGGCGCTGACCCCGGAAGGCGAGTCCGTGGTGGTGGAGATCGTCACCATGCCCCCTCGGGCCTTCTGCCAACCATTCAATCAGTGGTCGCGGCGCAAAGTTGACGGACCACCTGTTGGGGGGGCAGATGATCCCCCAGGTCTCGTACGTGACCATCGGCAAGTCCTGGACCGGTATAGGGTTCTCACCTTGCGACTGTTTACACGAAAACATAACTTCCCGTGTCGGACTACATGGGCGCTGACATCCATATGAAAGTACTACTCGCACCCCTATTCTTTCACCAGCGGATGTGTAAGCATTGTGCCCGTTTTTTCTATAGGGAGAATCCTGGCGGCTGGACCGGGGTTTACGAGTTTGAGTCGTTGCCTCCTCTGGGCTCGTTCGATCCTGACCGCGGATTTGTACCGGATTTCCCTTCTCTCCTCATGTTCGATGAGTACGTGCTGGACGGAGAAGCCTACGAGCGAATTCGAAATCCGGGCCATCGATCTTGGCTCCGAGAGTGGTCCGAGCTTCTTGAAGTCCTTGATGGCGAGGGGGCAATTGCGATCGAAGATGTAGGGTCGGCTGCCGGTGCGAACTCTCATGATCGTGGGTGGATGCTTAGGAAGGACATGAAGGAGCCCACGAGATGGTGGGAGGCCATGGGTTACTACGATGCTCTCCTGAATAGCGCCAATAGGCTGCTCGGAGAGGATCCACGTACGGCCCAGGAGTACTCTTGGCAGTTCGACCCCGAGGCGCGCTACGGCATAGAGGGATCCGACGGGCACACTCATGACTTGAGCGTAGTACTTGGCGATGGCATCGACTCAGATAACGAGGCGCATGCCGAGCTGTTTTCCCAGGCGGCCAACGCCGCTGCGAGCCAACTGCGCGAAGTAAATGCGTGCCTTACTGCCTGCGATGTCCTTGGTGTGGCACCAATGATGTGGGCACCCTATCGGAAATACCTTCAGGAGAAGTTAGCCTCGGCAGGGGAGACGGACCAGTCAGCAAGGGGCTCAGAGTTCTTCAAACTGACCTTTCCCGCGTATGCTCCGACATCAGTAAAGGAGTTCTCCAAGTTGCGAAGAGACCGCAGGATTGGGGCGCTGCGTTCCGAGATTCGACGCGCCTCGGAGCACGGAGATCTGGTTGACCCAAGCTACCCCCAACGAGTAATCGAAGAAGTACTGCGATTGGAGCTTGCAGGTGCAAGGGTTCGTCGCATTGCAGGCTGGGTTGCAGCTGCGGTGGGAAGCATCCCGGTGCCAGGTCTCGGCATCGCCGCCACAGCTACGGCAGAGGCCACTACCGCCGCGCTTGAGAAACGTAGAGCGAGACCGTGGCGCTGGTTCTATCTGATAAGCGATGGCAGAGGAGCAACATAGCCGTGAAAGCAACCGGGTTGATGGATGACACTTCGGGGTCAGGGTTACTCCCGGACGATCATTTCCTTTTTCGTCGACGGTGGCGAGCAGGACCTGGTCAAAGTGGATGGCCCAGATGCCGTCTCCGATCTCCTCGAGGCCGAGGTAGAGGTCCTGCAAGGCCAGGGCGAGGAAGATCAAGTTGTGCCGGAGTCGGATGGTACCGGCGCGGGTGACGTGCTTGACCACGAAGTGGCCCGGGTACTCGATGGGCGGCAGGGGGTCCGGATGGGGCCGAGGGGGACCCGTGGTAGCGGGAGCCGGGAGTCTCGCCGTCGAGGGCCTCGTGGGGCCGCTCCTCGCTATAGAGACGCCGAGAACGGAAAACGATAGAAGGCCCTCTGCTGCGCCGTCGGGTTGGCCGCGGGGGGCCGGCAGGTCGCGGCTTCCAGGGTGCGATGCATGCGCTCGTGAGCGCCGTTTTCCTGCGGCGAGGCGGGTCGGATCCGCTGATGCAGGATTCCCAGCCGCAGCCACCAGACGTTGAGCCGCCCGAGCCCTGCAGACCTCGGGAGGTGAAGGGCACCCCGTTGTCGGTGCGGATGGCTCGAGGCAACCCGAACTCCCGGAAGGTCCGATCGAAGACCGGTCGGGCGCCCTGGGTCGGCAGAGCGCGGCAGCTCAGGAGATACCGGGTGTGCTGATCGCTGATCGTCAAGGGGAAGCACCAGACGCCGTTTCGGGTGGGAAACTGCCCCTTGAAGTCGCCTGTCCACAGGCCGTTGAGCGCCTCGGTGGTCGGCGGTACCGCCCCCGGGGTGCTGTCGGGGCCGTCGTCGCCGCCGCTTCTTCACCAACCTTTCCTGGGCCAGCAGATCGCCCGTCGAGCTACGGGCGGCCATGACGAGATCCTCAGGTGACGAGGCGCCAGCCAGGCCAGCAGCTTCCGCGGCCCCCAGTCGGGATGCCGTCGCCGCCCCCGGAGGATCAGCCCGGCAATCTCCGGTTGCATGCGGTGGGGGCAGTGGTGCGGCGCATGGCTACGGTCCTGCAGGCCCGGCCGCCCCTCCTCGGCGTGTCGTCGAATCCACTTGTAGCCCGTCTTTCGGCTGTGCCGTATCGTCACCACAGCTCGGTCATCCTCAAGTGACCGGCTCGATGATCAGCGATGAATCGCTCTCTCTGCTCCACGCGTGCGGTCTCCATCCACGGCATCGACCAACCTCCTGCTTGGGGTCGGTCCAAGATACCGGGGAGTGTCACCCATCAACCCGGTCAGAAGTGTTACCAATCAACCCGGTCTGTACCGACGTGTCCCCTAACTGCGCGAATCTCGGTGTCCCTTGACACTTATGAAGCTGGTTGGCCAACCACAGGAGAGGCGCCGTGACAGTCACCACTGGCTGGGTTAAGCCCGCAAGGCAAACCAAGGGCTTGGATCCGCTGGGATCGCAGGCCCCGGGGATTCTGCTCTACTCGCACCTACTACCGGGGATAACCAATGTCACAGACAGAGCCCGTTACTACACATTCTACCCATGGCTCATCTGGGCCCTCCACGAGGATGGGTGCACGGCTGGTGATCAGTTCGTTGATCTCTTCCGCCGTGGTGACTGCCTCTTCACTCTGATCGCGCACCGTCACTTAGACGTCGTAGGAGATGGCAGCGACGATCATGCTGTAGGGTTGATCGGGTCAAACAACCTGAGATCCTCGATTAACAGTCTTCGAGACGATGAGCCGGTTGCTCTTAGTCTTGTTGCCTCGATGGAGGGCAGTGAGCGCTACTTCAAGAATCGTCTGGGGGGTCTGGGTCAGTATTACTTTGGACCTCTGCGCGACCTTGGAATCCTGAACGGTACCGGGCCGGCTGGTGTTCAGTGCGACGTGGATGTAGGCGTGCGCTTCGCTACCGCGATGGACAGCGCGGTGGACCGGAGCCTATTCCTCAAGACTCTGAAGAGGGACGAGGTCCGCTGCCGGGACCTCGACCCCTTGGCCTGTTTCTGCCCATGCCAACTTCCGTCCAGCAGTCAGGAACAGGCTCTCCTTGCTGATATCCTTGCGAACCGGGGCATACTCGAGGACCCGGGACACCATGACAGACGTCTGACGGTCAGGCTGGTACTGCACCTCGCCGAAGCGCTTGCTGCTCAAGGGCAAGTCCTGGACGAGCTGACGTTTAGAGGGATCGTTTATTCTGGGATGCTGCAAGACGGGACGCTGCTCGACCTTGAGGACGAGTTAGACTTGCAGCGCAGGAGATGGGGATGTTACGCTGGCGGTGATCTGGCTTCTGTCGCTTGCCTTGGGATGTTCTGGAGTCTGCTCCTGTCCTATGAAGCCAAGGATCCCACCGTCCAGAGCAGTGAAGAGATTGGCCACTGGTTCGCGTATGAGGCCGAAGAATCCACCGTCCTTGGCGATGTTGCTCCCGGAGACGTCGTAGTTGGTGATGCTGCTGAAAGCGTCGCAGCCCGTATGCCGCCCATCTCATCCTGGACCGGCCCAAGGCACGAACTAGGCATCGCCTATAGGATCGTGGGACTCTCGAGCGGAGAGGAGAGTATAGAGTCGCGGACAGAAGTACTGCAGTTGAGTGCAGAGCTTCTGCTTGCGCTGATCGCTCGGGGGCCATCCCGGACTGATGTAAGGGGTGTATTCCCTCCAGGCTACAGCGAGCAGTACCCCATCAACCTGTACTCACTCCATCATCGCGTGGAGAGTGGCTGGCGAGACCTCACGTTGCGGCAGCTCGTGTCTCGAGTTGCAGCCGAATGGCTGGTTGACAACCACGTTCATGTAGCCATGCGGAAGCTCGCCGCGCAGTCCGAGGACACGTTCCGGATTCGCGTGGGGGACCACGGATATGAGGTCGCCCAGATCTCTCCTGCCGTGATGACGAGTCCTCGCTTCCGCCAGCTCCGTCGGATACTACTGGACACCGGTGTCTTGGAGGAGGCCGGAGGGCTTGCCTGCGTCAGTAAGGAGTTCACGTGGATGCAGGACTACGATGGCTCCGACTGAGGTCTCCCTCTTCGACTCGATCAAGGGGATTCGGCCTGAAGCTGTGATCCTCACAACCTATTCGTGCCACTTCCCCTACTTCGAGCAGGTCATCCTCAGGCGTCTTCGCCGTGCCGGTATTCGGCAGGTCGTGCTGCTGATCGATCAGGAGATGCTGGCCCAAGCGGTTGAGGATGCTCCACCGCGAAGAGCAGGACGTGACTACGCTCTTATCCCTGTGGCACGCAGGACCGCCTTTCATCCGAAGGTCGTCTTGCTGGGCGGGAGTCGCGGAGGGGTGCTATCAGTCGGTAGCCACAACCTGACGCTGGCTGGGTACTCGTGGAACAAGGAGGTGGCAACTCTTCAGCGTTCTGTCGGTGCCTCAGCTCCAGACCCGAGATTCAGGGACGCCTGGGAGGCCGTGAAGGGCTGGATGCTCTCGTCTACAGTGTGTGGATACCTCTGTGAAGAAGAGCTTGCCGCCTTTGAGAACGCCCTACCATGGCTGCACGACTCTGACGGCCAAACTCCCGATGCTCGGGTTCTGATCGCTGGCGGAGATCGTAGCATCTGGGAGCAGGTCACTGAGCTGATCGACGCGCCTGTTGAGAGAGTTACAGTTGTGGGGGCGTTTTTCGACTCGAGGCTGCAGTTCGTCGAGCGGATTGCCCGGGATCTTGGACCGATTGAGCTCATCATCGGTGTTGATCCCCAGACGGTGTCTGCCCCGCCGACTATTGCCGAAGTAGAGCACGCCAAGCTTGTCGCTGCGTCCCAGGTGTGGGGATTTGAGGCTCGCTATCTGCACGCCAAGTGCCTCCTGGTCGAAGACATCGAAGGTAGCTCACTGCTCGTGACCGGTAGCGCAAACCCAAGTCGCAGCGCCTGGCTGGAGCGCGGTGAGAGAGCGAATGTCGAGATGGTCCTACTACAGACGGGTCGTGCCGCCAAAGAGGGGGCCGAGTCAATAGGGCTCGGGGAGCTTCGTGGGGCCCCAGAGGTGTCCGCCGAGGAACTACAAACGATCTCCAGGAATTGGGATAGGGGTAGCGAGGCCCCAAGAACAGTGCCCGAGGTCGCTGTGGTCGCATTCTCGCCGGAGGATCCGGCCGTAGCTCTTGTGGCTGGTCAACCGGATGACATCCTCCAATTCCTGGATAGCGAAGGTCGGGAGGTCCTTCGGCAGCTGCGGAGTGAGTGGACTGAGGATGGCTGGACCCCAAGGCTCATTGAGCAGACCCACATGATCCGTGTCTGGCGTGCAACGGCCTGCATTCAAGCAGTAATCCTACAACGCCAAGACCTCATCGCCGATGTCAGGCGACCACCAGAGCAGCGGCAGTTCCGGGAAGCGCTCGGATCGCTGGCAACAGGTGAGCCAAAGCTCAGTGAACTCTTTGGGTATATTGAGAGGCTGATCGGCAACCCAGAGCTTGCTGTCGCGACCCCTGGATCAGGTACGAAGGACGACAGGAGTGAAGACGGACTGCCGCTCGTTGGGAGCAGGGGCCGCAAGCGAAGGCGCCTCTTGCGTATCCGAGACCAGGACAACCTGGGCTACCTCCTTGACGTCCTCATGCGAGAGCTCGGACGTGACCTTTTGTCTGGAGGAAGCAAGGTGGATGTCGAGACCTCGGACGGTCGGACTGAGGAAGAGTTGATCGGCCAGGAGGACGAGGAGGTGATCTTCCAGAGGCTGCCGGCAATGGAGAGGAGGAAGCTGCTAGAGGTTTGTCATCGGCGTGTCCGGCGACTCGTCAAGCGGATGTCCCAGCACTTGGAGCAGTTCCGACATGGGGAGGAGCCCGCAAGTGCGATGCTGATGCGGCTGGTCGCCGTGCTTGGTATGGCAAAAGTACTGCGCGACTGCGATGAGAAGGCCGAGTGGGTACCCCGGGGACAGACTGCATTTCCATCCGAACAGCGGTGGCAGTTGCTCAGAGAGATCCTGGCGAACATCATCGACGGAAGGCGATCGCTAGCGACGTCGGACGTCCATGATCAGCGCATACTCCAGTCCGAAGAGTGGACGCAGGTTCGGGCTTATGTTCTCTGGCTTGCTTTCTACTGTGAGTGTGTCTTCCGGCCGCATGCGGCGAAAGGGGAGAGCGAGGACGAGTGCAGAAGTCGGATCTGGAGGAACGCCGTGGTTTTCGCGCTCGCTTCATTGATCGGCGGTTCAGACGACATCATTGAGAGGGCCTCAGATCTCATTGGCGACCATCCAGATCGCGATTGGTGGCTGGAGGTTGTCTCGAAGCTGGATGTGGCTACCCAAGAGATGGAGAGGCCTGACATCTGGGATGAACCTGGAGGGACATCTGGCCTTCAGGTGGCTGCGCACATGAGTGGTGACAGGTTCCTTCCTCGACTGGTATACGAGATCAACGGGGATCGAGTCTCCATGACGTCCTTCGCACGAGAGAGCGGTGAGGTGAAGTACGAGAGCCATGCGATCTGCACCGCCAGCTTGGGTCGGCTAGTCAGCCTTAGGGAGCTGGAGCGTGACTCCGCTACTAGTGCTCTGTTGTAGAGAGGAAACAGACGTATCAGCAAAGCAAAATACCGCCTCCTAAGGGGACGATCTGACTCGAAGTCAGATACGCTCCGGTCAACGTGGTTGCTTGGAACTTCCTGGAAGCCTTTAGATCGGCATACTTCTCGTCAGAGTAGACCTGAACGGACTCAGGCACTTTCTGCGCAGTTGGTCTATTGCTCACGGCACTGCACCTGCATCGTCAACTCATCCAATGCGGAAAGCGCGTGGGCAACAGGCGGATATCGAACGGCACGGGTGCCTCGTCGTCGGGCCCGTCCAACGCCGAATCGAGGCGCCCGTGTTCTTCGCAGTATCGGGTCACGATCTTGATGTACCGACGCAGCAGGAGAAGGGACGGCAAACAGTTCCTTGCTGCCATCCATTCAAGCAAGCAAGTCCCGACCACCCTTCGAGCTGTTACACCGACGGCACGCCAGGATGAGACTGTCGGACGCGTCTGGTCGTGCCGTCGATCAATCCGCGCTGGAGCTTGGCCCTGATCATGTGATCGACCGTCGTATACTTGGGCGATCCGCGGCTGAGAGCGGAGTGCGCGCGAGCCAGATTCGCGTAGCTGCGGGCGATTTGCTCACGGATGGTGGTCGGTGGTTTGGGCAATGGTTCCCGGCGGCCCGTTACGCCGTGCGCAGGATAAGTGTTCCGTAACCGTAGAATCCGGTAGGGCCTTCCCTCACCCGTAGATCCCCCTCAACCGCCGGGCCGCCTCCGCCTGGTACTGCAGCTTCCGATACACCTCATCCAGATCCACCCGGGCCGCCGAGCCCGGGGCGAAGCCGCAGTCGGGGTTGAGGACGATGCGCTCGGCGCCGATCACCTCCACGGCCTGCTCGACTCGATCCACGATCTGGGCGGCGTCGTCGATCTCGCCGGGGTGGACGCTGACGCAGCCGAGGCCGATCTCGAGGTGATCGGGTAACTGCTCCAGGACCTCGACGGCGCCGGCGCCGGGGTTGGTGAACTCCAGGGTCAGGTGGTCGGTGTCGAGCTGCTCGAGGGCGGGGACAATGGCGGCGTAGTCGCCGCTGTGGTAGGCCTCGCCGCGGACGCGGGCGCCGGCGCGGCGGCAGAGGTGGACGGCGCGCACGGCCTCGCCGGCGATTCCCACCAACACTTCGTTGTCCATGTCCACCGAGAAGGCGGCCTCCTCGTCGGCGCCCCAGTCGTCGTCGTCGTAGTGGGCCCGGACCTCGGGGTCGACGAGCAGGCACAGGTGGGGGTCGTCGACCTGCACGATGTCGGCTCCCGCTTCGACGACCAACTCGGCCTCGCGCTGCAGGACCGGCGCCACGGCCTCGGCGAAGCCGCGGGGGGTCCCGTAGGCCTCGGCGGACAGGTCCGGGTCCCACATGCGCTCGGCCAGGAGGGCCGGCGAGGGCAGGGCCACTTTGATCAGGCGGTCGGTCAGTGAGCGCAGGTGCTTCACCTCGGCGGCCACCACTCCCTGGTCGCGGACGGCCACGGCTCCGGTGACCACGGTCCAGGGACGGCCGTCCTCCGTCTGGCTCAACTCGAAGCCGTCGGCCAGCTCGGCGATGATGCCGATGTAGGAGGCCCGCCGCCACTCGCCGTCGGAGATCACGTCGAGGCCGGCCGCCTCCTGCACGGAGACGGCATAGGCCACGCCGGCGTCGAGGCGCCGCTGCCAGCCTTCGTCCCGGCGGCCGTCGACGACGATCTCGCGCACGTACCCGGGCCTCGGCAGGGAGCCGACCACCGACGTGGGGAAGAGGCTTCCGCAGCGTTCGACAAGGGTGGGCATCAGGCGTACCTCCGGGGCCAGCTCTCGTTGGCGAGAGCGTAGTCCTCCTCGGTGTCGACTTCGGCGTACTCGCCTCCGGTGGTCACCATGTGGAACCTCTCTCCCTGTTCGAGCATGTCCTCGTAGAGATGGATGAGATAGGCCTGGCGGAAGGTGGTCCCGTCCTTCCAGACCTGCCCGTTGTAGCTGGCCCGCACGCGGTGGTAGTGGCGGCGGAGGGCGGCGGCGCCGGCGGCGGAGAACCGGGCCACGCCGATGTACTCGCCGCAGGCGTCGGAGGAGGGGAGCCCGCGGCTGATCCGCAGCACCCGGTCGTCCTCGGCCAGGACCTTCTCGGCGTCGTCCTCGGGATGCTGGCTGCGGTCGGCGTAGCGCTCCCGCCAGCGGGTGTCGACGCAGAGCACGGCGTCGCCAGGATGGTCGAGCGCCCGGCGCACGACGGAGGGCCGGTAGAGGATGTCGGCGTAGGTGACGAGGAAGCCGTCGTCCATGTGGTCCTCGGCGCACATGAGGGAGGCGAGGATGTTGGTGCTCTCCCAGTCGGGGTTGTGGCGGAAGGTCAGGTGCGGGTAGTCGCCGCGGACCTGGTCGATGCGGTAGCCGCCGATGAAGACGAAGTCGCTCACGCCGGCGTCGCCCAGGGCCTGCAGCAGCCAGTCGAGGATCCGCCGACCGCCGATGGGGGCGTACGGCTTCGGCTGCTCGTCGGTGAGGGCCTTGAGGCGGCTCCCGCGCCCCGCTCCCAGGATCAGTGCTCGCATGGGGGTAACGATACTCGGTGCCCTGAACAGATCCTAACGCGCCCCGGGGTCGCGCAGCCCTGGGGTGGGTTCCGCCGCCGCGGTCTGCTCGGCCGCCTTCAGACTGGCCCGAACCCGGTCGATGGGCAGGTCCTGACGCCGTCGGTGGAGGAAGATGCTGACATGGCTGTATCCGGCCTCGTGGAGCATACCGAGGGCGTCGATGTGACCATCGCCGACCCGGTGGGGGTCGTGGGCGTCGGCGCCGATGACCACCGGTATGCGGCGCTCCGCCACTTCCGCCAACATGGCCGGTCCCGGGTTCATCTCGGCATAGACCTTGTTGCGGCCCGAGGTGTTCAGCTCCATGGCCACACCGGTGGCGGCGATGCGGTCGAGACAGGGCAGGATATGGTCCATGGCCCGCTCCAGGCACCAGTCCGCGGGCGCGGTATTCTTCACCAGGTCGGGATGGGCGATGGTGTCGAACAGGCCGGTCTCGGCGGCCAGGGCCAGGTGCTCGAAATAGGTGCCGCAAAAGGCGTCGGCATCCCCCCGGTCGAAGCGGTGGAGGTATTGGGGAAGCTGGGGATGGACCGAACCGAGCACGTGGTGGAACTCGGCCATGCCGTGCAGCTTCTCCAGCCAGGGCTCCATGCCGGGCACGTAATCGCTCTCCATGCCAAGGCGGACATCGACCCGGCCGGCCCAGGTTTTGCGGGCGCGCTCGACCAGGGCCACGTAGTCGTGGAGTTCGTCCACGCCCATCCGCGTCTCCGGCGACCAGCCGTCGTTCGTGGGATTGTGGTCGGTGACCACGATCCCCTTCAGACCCCGTTGCAGGGCCACTTCGGCATACTCCTCCGGTTCGCCGCGGGCGTGCTTGCAGAGCGGGGTGTGCATGTGCATTTCGTACAACATCGGTTCAGATGACATGATCGCGATCCTGTGCCTGGGAACCGTCGAACCTGGATGGCGGGGCATCGACCAGGTCCCCGTGATCGATCCGGCCGCGAGTGGCGGCCAGCGCCTGGCCCAGGTCCGCGGGCGGTGGGAGGTAGAGATCGCCGGTCCGCAGGAACATCAGGCCCGGGACGGGGGACCCACCGACGGCTTTCTCCAGGGCGGAAGCGTAGAGGGCGAGCTGAGGCAGGTAGGCCTGCCCAGCCTCGGCCAGCGGCCGGCCCCGCAGATCGTCGGTCTTGAAGTCGAGAACATGCCAGGTGCCCTCGGTCTCATAGGCGAGGTCGATGGTGCCGTGTACCGGCACGCCGTCCCAGTCCCATGAAAAGGGCAGCTCGAACCAGGCGCGGGTATCCCCGTCTCGCAGGGTCTTCGCCAGGGGGCTGGCGTCGAAGGTGTCCAGCATGCCGTCGACTTCGGCGGCAACCCTGCGCACGGCCTGCTCTCCCAGGCCGCTGTCCACCTTGCCGATCAACTCGTCCAGGGAGGGCCGCTCCCCGGTCCTGAACCAGTTCTCGATGGCATCGTGGGCGAGGCTGCCGCGGACCAGGCCGAGACCGTCGCCGTGGTGGAAGTCGCCGCGGGCAGGCTCCTCCAACCTCAGGGAGGTCACCGGCGTGCTGGAGCGCAGGGGGATCACCGGCGGCCGGGCGGCCAGCGGAGCCGTGAAGTCCTCTTCCTCGTCCTCGTGGGGGACCTGCACCGACCGGGGCGGCACCCTGTGGGCGATGGCCTTCAGGTCCACGGGTATGGGTGAGCGGATCTCCGCTCCTTCAGCGCCCCCGCCAAGGGCCACTTGCGCCGCGGCGAGCCATGTGTCGCCGGAGTTCGCTTGATCGCCGCTGATGTACAGCACGTCGGCTGCGCGGGTGGCCGCCACGTAGAACAGGCGCTTGTGCTCGGCCGCCTCTTCCGCTTTGTCCCGGTCCACCAGGTAGGAGTAGAACCCCGGGCGCCGGCGGCTCGTCTCATCCGACTCGACCTCCTTCTGGAGCGTGACGGAGATCCCCTCCTCGGTGCGCCAGCGGACCGCATCGTAGCTCACACGTGACGGCAGATGAGCCTCCGGCACGAAGACGATGGGGAACTGCAGGCCCTTGGCTCCGTGTACGGTCAGCAGCCGCACGGCGTCGGACTGGTCGAGGACGGCCTGGCCTTCGCGGGCCTGCAACTCGTCCCGCCGGCGCCGGACGTAGGTGACGAACTCGTCGAGCGAGTTGCCGGCCAACTGGCGGGCCAGGTCCACGAACTTGCGGATGTTGGCCAGCGCCTGATCGCCTCCCTGCAGAGGCGCCCACGACGCCTCGAATCCCGTGAGGGCCAGGGCCTTCTCGAGAAGCGCGTCGGCCGGCAGGAAGGCGACACCGCGGCGCAGTTCCTGGAGCACCTCGGCGGCATGCCGGCAGAGCTGGCGGACCTCCGGGGGCAGGGACTCGGGCGGGTCCCCGAGCGCTCCCAGGAGGTTCCGGCCATGGGACCGCAGCGCCAACAGGGACTGGTCGTCGATCGTGAACAGCGGCGACCGGAGGGCCCCCGCCAGGGCGATGGAGTCGTCCGACTCGGCCAGCCAGCCCAGGAGGTTGGTGAGATCGAGGACCTCCTGCCTGGTGAAGAACCCGGCGCCGGCTACGGTGCGGCAGGGGACTCCGTGGCTCTCCAGGGCCTGCTCGAAGAGGTGGACGTTCGTGAGGCGGCGGAGCAGGACCGCCACGTCGGACGCCCGCGCGGGGCGGTGCCCGCCTTCGTCCCGGTCCCACACGGTGGCGGGCCGGCGCAGGAGGGAGGCCACCTCCGCGGCCACGGCATCCGCCTCGAACCTTCTGCGGTCATGGTCGTCGGTCTTGTCGCCCTCGGGCGTCTGCTTGGAGACCGGCAGCAGCACCAGGTACGGCGACTGGGGCGCATCACTCCCTCGTCCGGTCATCGCCTGCATCGGCGCCTCGAACTCCTCCCGCGCGTTTGCGAAGACATGCTCGAAGAGGGTGTTGAGCGACCTGACGAGCGGGTCGTGGGCGCGGAAGGACTGGCTCAGGGAGTGGATGGCACCCGAGGCCGCGATCTGTTTGTGGAGCCGTGTGAAGTTGCGGACATCGCTCCCTCGGAAGCGGTAGATCGCCTGCTTCACGTCGCCGACGAAGAACCGCTCGGGTCCCTTCAGGAGGTCGAGGAAGGCGATCTGGGTGGGGTTGGTGTCCTGAAGCTCGTCCACCATCAGGTGGCGCAGGCGCGACCCGTAAGAGGCGGCGATCTCCGGATGGGAGCTGAGCAGCCGTGTGGCCATGACCTCGAGGTCGAGATAGTCCAGGGCCACCAGCTCCCGCTTGCGGGAGGAGTAGCGATGGCAGGCGTCCCTGAAGAGAGTCCGCAGGGATGCGAGGGTTTCTAACGCGATCTGGTCGTGCTCGTTCCAGCGGGGGAGGGCGCGGAGCGCGTTGGCCTTGTCCCGGAGCGAGCCCATTTGCGCCTTGACCTCCTTGATGTCCGGCCAGTTTTTCGCACTGCCGACTCTCAGGTTGACGTGACCGCGCGCCTCCAGCACGCGGGCAAGGAGGTCAGACCACTCCCCGCTATTGGGGTCGCCCAGTGCGTCCAGAAGGTCGCGCAGGCTCGAGGACAGGCGATCGTCTCCGGATTCCTCAAGGGCAGCACGCAGCCACGCCGCCAGCTCCGCCAGCTCCGGCCGAGCCTCTTCCACCGCCGCCCGGAGCATCTCATCCAGCAGCCCCCGGACATGCTCCGCCCAGTCCTCCACGGTCTCCCCCGGAAGCGCCCGGTACGCCTCCTCGACCTCGTCGCGCCTGGCAACCATCAGGGGAAGCTGGATGGTCGCCGCGTACAGACCGAGCTCCCGCAGCGCCAGGGCCCGCTGATCGTCGGCGTCGGCGGCGGCCTCCAGCGCATCGATGCAGGCTCGGGTCAGCTCGAACTCGGCCTCGTCATCGGAGAGCACCCTCGTGGCCGGATCGATGGCCGCCTCGACGGGATGCTCCCGCAGGATCCGGAGGCAGAGGGAGTGGATGGTGCCGATGATGGCGTCATCGATCTCGGCCCGGTGATGACGCAGCTCCTCCCTCGTGAGCACCTCCCGCCGCACGCGCTCCCGCATCTCGGTGGCGGCGGCGTCGGTGAAGGTGACGGCCGCCATCTCGGAGATGCGGTGGTCCGCGAGCAGGGAGACGTAGCGGTCCACGAGGACACTGGTCTTGCCGCTGCCGGCGCCGGCGGTGACCAGCACGTCACGGCCGCGCTCGGCCAGGATCCCCGCCTGCTCCGACGTCAGTCCCATTTCGATCGACTGAACCCGTTGACCCGGCAGACGTTGCGGAACGAGCAGTAGGTCGGACAGGGCTTCACCTTGGGGTTGACTCGGAAGTCGCCCGAGGCGACGGCATCGCGAACCCCCCGGGCGATCTCGGCGACGTGGTCCAGCAGGACTGCATCCTCGGCGATCGAGGAGTCGATCTCCCACACCCTGGCCTGGGGATCGAGCCAGGCGTAGCGGGCGATGATTCTCTCCGCCCCGGTCCCCTCGCGTCCGGCGTACCCGTAGAGCTGAAGCTGGACACGGCGTCCCTCATCGAGTTCGGCCCGGGAGAACGGTCTGCCTGACTTGTAGTCGACGATCATCACCTTGCCCTCGCCCTCCTCCAGCCGGTCGATAGTGGCCCTCAGGCGCAGGGGCGGGTCCAGCGGCAGCGTGGCCTCCATTTCCTGCTCGGCGCCGATGACCCGCGTCACTCCCGACTGCTCGCTCCGTTCGGCCTCCCGCTGCAGCAGCACCTCCATCTTCCGGAAGGTGTCCTCCGCATCCAGCCGCCAGAGGGCGGCCCGGCCGAAGCCCATCCTCGCGGGGGCGCTGTTCCATATGCCGGGGCCGTTGTCCCGGAGACGCGCCAGGACCTCGGGAAGCGTATCGGAGGCCAGCGGGCGTCCATGCTCGACAAGGGGGGCCACTGCATCCTGCAGGATGTCGTGAACGACGCTGCCCCGGATGGCGGCGTCGGCGCTCTCCAGTTCTTCCTCGACCTCCCGCAGACCGAGGGCGTAGCGGCCGAAGAACTGGAAGGCGCAGGTCTGGTAGGACTCGATCCGGCTGGCGCTCCAGGGTACGTCGGCACCCGTGAGCGAGGGCACCCGTCCATCGGTCAGGCAACCCTCGTACTCACCGGCATCCGAGAACGAACGGCGGAGTTGCTCGACCGCGACCGCCGAGCGCACGATGGGCCAGGCGGGCTCCGCACGCGGCCGAAGCCGGCCATGGTTCGGCCACTGCCCGGTGCAGGCGATGGCCAGCTCGCGCGCCGAGCCGGCTTCTTCGGGCGCGGATGTTCCCGCTTCGATGTGCCCGTCGGGCCGCAGGCTGTCGTAGTAATACGAAGCCGCCACCGAGCGGCCCCGCTCGTTGAGCCGGGTCCTCCACAGGGACAGCACGCGGTCGGCGCGAGTGTGGACCGACTTCCACAGCTCGTCTTCGGAGAGCCGGGCCAACGGGGGGACTCCCAGGCCGCAGCGATTCAGCGTCTCGACGGCGTCCCTGTCGAGAAGGGAGTGGTAGCTCCTCGGCGCGGGGAACTCCCCCTCCACCAGACCACCGATCGCCACGAAGTCGAAGCGCAGGCCGTGCAGGGTGTGCATCGGCGCGAGGAGCACGCCGCCGGGCTCGCGCAGCAGCACCGTCGGCGCGTCGAACTTCCCTTCGAGGCGCGCCAGGAACGACTCGAAGGACTCCGGTCCGCCTCCCAGGACCTCGTGCGTATGAACCAGCTCCCGAAGCTGGCCTCGCAGCGCGTCGAGCTCCACGTCGACGCCGGGCTCCTTCCTGGAGCGGGGGTCCACGAGGGCCCGCGGGCCGAAGAGTGCTTCGTCGAGATGGCGCGCATGCTCCGCCATCGTCCCGCACGGCCGCTCCAGCAGCGTGCGCAGATCCTCCAGGGCGGCCGACATGGCCGACGCAGCTTCCCGCCGCCACTCGCGGTCCCGGTCGCTCTTCTTCGGGTCCTCCGCGTCCGTGCGCAGCCCGTCCACGGCGCGGCCGAGCGCGTCGAGCCCCGCCCAGAGGTTGTTCCCGCGCGCCCGGCGGGCAAAGGCGGCCAGGCCTCCGCGGGAGAGCCCCCAGCGGCGGCGGTCGACGAACCCGCTGGACAGCACTGCGACGACGTCGCGCAGGCGCCAGTCCTCCCGGGCCAGGTGCATCAGGCGGCGCAGCCAGGCCCCGAGGGGGCGGGCGCTCAAGGGCTCTCCGGCGGCCGGGTCGAGGGGCAGGTCGTACTCGGCGAACACCTGCCGGGCCATGCCCAGGTGGGGCGATGCCTGCCGGAGTGCGACGGCGAAGTCGGAGGGCCGGAGCGACGGCTCCTCGGCCAGGCGCTGCTTGATCTGGCGCGCCATAGCCCGCAACTGGGCCTCCCTGTCGGCCGCGGCGCCTGCAACCACGGTCGGGGGCGATGCAACATCCCCTTCAAGCTGCGTGACTCCCGCTTTCGGGAACCGGCGGCGCAGCCGCTCGCAGTCGTGCGCGGCACGGTCTCCTGCCCCGGGGTCCAGCGAGACGACGACATCGGCCTTCCCGGCGAGGGCTTCGATGAGGTCCATCTCCGTCGCTCGAAAGAGATGGAAGCCATCGAGCAGGATCGTGCCGGGAAGATTCGCACCCGCCCTGACGGCCTCCGCCGCGGCCTCGCCGAGCTGGGCCGGGTGAGTCCAGCCTCCCTCTCTCAGTCTCTCGCCGTACTCCCCGTAGACGGCACCGAGCGCCTGCAGGCTTCGCGACTCCGACCTCCCGGCGGCTTCCGACAAGGACCGGGGATCCACGCCTTCCGCCAGCAGGTCACCGATGGCGCCGCCGAGGAGGGTCCCCAGGCCCCGGGTCTCGGCCACAGGCTGGAAGTAGGCGGCGGGCCCGCTCTCGACCGCGCGGCGGATCGTTCGCCGCAGGAGTTCCTCGGCCAGCGAGTGGGACGGCACCCTCGCGTCGGAGGCCAGCGACCGGCTGAACTGGGCGATCGTCTCGACCCGCAGGCGCAGGGCCACCCCGCATCGGCCGACGAGTCGGCGGCGAAACTGGTCTCCGTGGCGCACCGTCGGTACCAGCACGACCGCTTCAGAGAACGGGTCGGCCTCGTACCGGGCCGCCAGCCTCGAGATGATCCGGTCCGTCTTGCCGCTGCCGGGACCGCCGAAAAGAAGGGTTGGTTCAGGCATGAACTTTGGAGTATAGGCAACGGGGCATCTCTGTGGGCTGCTGCTGGAGTGAATCCCCCGGGCCCCCTATTTTCAGGCAGCGCAGGTGGCGCAGCCCTTCTCACCCACGGTGGGCAGGGCTGTTTCTCTATTCCCGGATCGAGCATGAGCGAGTCGCGCATCCATCTGGCCATCGTCGGCTGCGGCGGCATGGGCCACCGGCACCTCTACGGGCTCGCCGAGCTGGCCCGCGCCGGCCTGTCGCCCTTCCAGCTGGTGGGCGCCTGCGATCCGGTGGAGGAGAACGCGGCGTCCCTGGCCGACCAGGCGGAGAAGCTGCTCGGCCGACGCCCGGAGGCGGCCGGCTCGCTGGAGGCCCTGGCGGCCGCCGCCGAGGTCCACGCCATCGACCTGACCACGACGCCGCGGGCCCACCACACCGTCGCGGCGGAGGCCTTCGGCCGCGGCTGGCACGTCATGTGCGAGAAGCCTCTCGGGCTGACCGCGCGCGCCTGCCGGATCATGGTCGAGGCCGCCGAGTCCGCGGGGCGGGTCCTGTCCACGGCCGAGAACTACCGCCGCGACCCGATGAACCGCCTCGGCAAGGCGCTCCTCGACGCCGGCGTCATCGGCGAGCCCCGGCTGATGGTGCAGCACTCCCTCGGCGGCGGCGACCGCATGCTGATCTCGGTCTGGCGACACCGCAAGGACGCCAGCGGCGTGCTGCTCGACGTGGGCGTCCACTACGCCGACATCCTCGAGTACTACCTGGGGCCGGCGACTACCGTCTACGCCCAGACGCGGCTCCACGAGCCGGTGCGCCAGAATCCGGCCGCGGGCCGGGAGGCCTCCGACGGCGGGCCCGCCGGCGTCTACGGCCGCTGGCAGAAGGAGATGCCCGCCGAGTTCGAGGCCACCGCCGATGACGCCGCCTACGCCACGATCCTCTTCCGGTCGGGGGCCGTGGCCTCCTACATCGAGGACCACGCCGCCCGCGGCGAGGATCTGCGGAAGCGGGCGATCTACGGCTCCCTCGGCTCCCTGGACCTGCCGGGCGATCGCAGTGGCCGGCCCCTCACCCTGCACCTTCCGGGACAGGATCCGGTGAGCGGAGCCCCGCTGCTCGACCGGGTGCCCGGGTTCCACCTGGATGAGCCCACGGCCGCCCTCTTCGGCGGCGACCGGCTGGGCGAGTACGGCTTCGAGTTCGCGGTGATCGACCGCAAGATCCTCGCCGTGGAGTACGCCGACTTCGGCGCCGCCATCGCCGGCGAGGCCGGCCGTCCCGAGGTCGACGGCCGCCAGGGTGCCCGCTCGGTGGCCCTGGCCTACGCCCGGATGGAGTCGCAGGCGGCCGGCCGCGCGGTCTCGGTGGACGAAGTCCTGCAGGACCGGCTGCACGAGTACCAGGACGACATCAACGAGAGTCTGGGGATCTGATGGCCGCCATCCTCTGCCCCCGTTGCCACAAGCTGATCAGCGCCGACGAGGCCCGCTGTCCCTACTGCGGGCAGATCCGCCCCGGCATGTTCGGCCTCGCCAGCCGCATGCGGAAGCTCGGCCTGAGCCTCGACTTTCCCCACGTGATCACGGTAGTCTGCGTGGGCCTGTACGTGTTGTGCCTGGCCCTGGACCCGGGCGCCATCCTGCAGACCCGGGGGCTGATGAGCATCCTGGCGCCGTCGTCGAGGGCCTCCCTGGAGGCGGGCATGACGGGCGCCTACCCGGTGCTCTACCTCGGCCGCTGGTGGACGGTGATCACCGCCATCTACCTCCACGGCAGCCTGCTCCACATCTTCTTCAACCTCATGTGGGTGCGGCAGCTCGGGCCCCTGGTGGGCGAGCTCTTCGGCCCGTGGCGGCTGTTCGCCATCTTCACCATCTCCGGGGCCGTCGGGTTCATCGCCTCGGTGGCCATGGGCAGCGCCGCCACCCTGGGCGCCTCGGGCTCGATCTTCGGCCTCCTGGCCGCCGCCATCGCCTACGGCCGCCGCCGGGGCGCCAACCTGTTCACCCGCCAGTACCTGCAGTGGGCGGTGCTGCTCTTCATCTTCGGCCTCCTCATGCCGGGGATCGACAACTGGGCCCACGGCGGCGGCTTCGTCGGCGGCTATGCCGCGGCCTGGATGTTCAGCCGCGCGCCGGACGAGCGCGAGGGCATCGGCACCTACCTGTTGGCCGGGCTCTGCGCCGTGGCCACGGTGCTCGCCTTCCTCTTCCAGTTCCTCGCCGCCATCAGCTCTTGAGCACCGCCCCCGAGCTGCTCGACGTGCTCGCCGAGGACGGCCGCGTCGTGGGCCGGAAACCGCGTCACCTCGTGCACCGGGACCACGACCTGCACGGGCTCGTCTTCGTGTGGTCCGCCTTCGCCGCGGGGGGGCGGCCGGTGATGGTCCTGCAGCGCCGCGGACGTCCGGGGGACCCCTACGCCGGCCAGGTCGACGCCCTGGCGGGGGGTCACATCCTCGCCGGCGAGACCCCGGTGGACGCCGGGCGGAGGGAGCTGCTGGAGGAGGTCGGTCTGGCGGCGGCCGCCGGGGACCTGCTCTACCTGGGGTCGAGCCGCAAGGAGCGGCCCACGGGCGACTGCCGCAGCATCCTGCAGCACCTGCTGCTCTACCCGGTTCCCCTCGACCTGGAGCGGCTGCGGTTCAGCGACGAGGTCGACGGACTGGCCGAGGTCGACCTGGAGGAGTTCTCGGAGCTGGTCCTCGGGCAACGGGCGAGCCTGCGGGGCCGGGTGCGGTTCGCCGGCGAGGGGGAGGAGGTCGTCGAGCAGGAACTGCCGAGGTCGGCGGTGACCGGCTATCCGGACGAGATCCTCGACACCTTCCGGCGCAGCCTCGCCTCGATCCGGGGCTGGGCCCGCACCGGGCGGATCGATCCGGCCTGCTTCGCGGAGTGACGGCGGCCGGCGCGGCGGGCCACGCCGATCCCGGCTATGTCGCGGCGTCTCGAGGCGCGGGGCCGGCGCGAGTGCTCCGCCGAGCCAGCCTCAGGCCAGGACGCGCACCTCGCCGTCCTCGACGCGTACCGGGTAGCTGGGCACGCTGCGCCCGGGGCGGGTGAGGCAGGCGCCGGTGGTGACGTCGAAGGTCCAGCCGTGGCGGTAGCAGGTGACGACGTTGCCGTCCAGGGAGCCGCAGCCCAGCTCGCTCCCCTCGTGGAGGCAGGTGTTGGAGGTGGCGTGGAAGGTGCCGTCCACGTTGAACAGGGCCAGGGAGCGGCCCCGGGCCTCGACCACGGCGGCGCCCCCCGGAGGCAGGTCGCCGGCCCGGGCCACCGTCGTCCACTCGGGATCTCCCTCCGGCTCGGCCGCCTCCGCGGGGGCCGGCAGGTCGAGGGAGCGCAGCACCTGCACCGCCTCGATCACGTTGGTCAGCCCCGCCGCGGGGTAGGCGCAGAGGATGGCGTCGAGGACCTCGTCGCGGGTGGCCCCCTCGCGCACGGCCCGCGGGATGTACTGGCGCAGGCCGCGCGGCGACAGGCGCACGACCTTGGTGACGATGGAGATCAGGAAGCGGGTCTTGGGGTCGAGGTGGCGCCCCGACTCGCGGAAGAAGGCGAGGAGGTGGCCCATCGCCTCGGGGCGCTCCCGCGACAGCCACTGCAGTCCGCTGAGCTTGTCGCCGTCCCTGCCTTCGTCGCTGGCCATGGGTAGAATATAGCCGTGACTGAGAGTTGTGATACGCGTGACGCCGGACGGCTGGAGGCCCTGCTGGAGCGGATCGACGGTTCCGGCTACCGGGCCTACCGCGACCTGCGCGGCGCCTGGGACTTCGACCGGGCCGGGACTCCCTTCCGGCTGCTCGTCGATCACGTGCAGGCCGATCCCTTCGCGGCCCCGAGCCGCATGCGCGTCCAGGTCGATCCGGACGCGGCCGGCTTCCCCGGTCACACCTTCACCCCGGGGCCGCGGCGGCGGGCCCTGTGCAACTACCTGGCGCTGCGGTTCTCCGACGAGGCCGGCGATGGGCGCCGGGGCCCCGGATCGGGCACCTCGGGCCGGATCGCCATCGACCGCCCGGGGCAGCAGGTGCTGGAGCGGACCTGCGTCCTCGTCGACGACGAGGGCCGGGTGGAGGCCCGCTTCGTCGCCGGCCTGCCCGCGGCCGGGCGCCGCGTCCTCGGCGGGGCCGCCGCCGACCTGCTCTGCCGCCGCCTGCCCGGGATCGTCGCCGCCGCCCTGCGCTGCGAGAGCTGCGACCGGGACGAGGTCGACGCGTGGACCCGCACCGCCGAGGACGCCGCCGCCCTGCGCCAGGCCCTGGCCGGGGGCGGCTGGTCCGCCTTCGTCGCCGACGGGGCCGTGCTCCCCCGCCGGTCCGGGGTCGACGACCGCCCGTTGAGCGGCGCCGTCCCCTTCCGCTCGCCCCCGTCGCTGCGGGTGGAGCTGGAGACGCCGAACGCGGGACCGGTGACCGGCATGGCCGTCCCGGAGGGCGTGACCCTGATCGTCGGGGGCGGGTTCCACGGCAAGTCGACCCTGCTGTCGGCCCTGGCCCGGGGCGTCTACGACCACCGCCCCGGCGACGGGCGCGAGCGGGTGGTCACCGACCCGACGGCGGTGGCCGTGCGCGCCGAGGACGGCCGCAGCACCGCCGGCGTCGACCTGAGCCCCTTCATCGGCGACCTTCCCTTCGACCACGACAACGCCTTCTTCTGCACCGGCCACGCCTCGGGCTCCACCTCGCAGGCGGCGGCGATCGTCGAGGCCCTGGAAGCCGGCACCCGGTGCCTGCTGATCGACGAGGACACGGCGGCGACCAACTTCATGATCCGCGACGGCCGCATGCAGCAGCTCGTGGCCCGGGAGCAGGAGCCGGTGCGGCCCTTCATCGACCGGGTGCGCCAGCTCCACGAGGAGGCCGGCGTCTCCACGGTCCTGGTCATGGGGGGCAGCGGCGACTACTTCGGCGAGGCGGACACGGTGATCGCCATGGAGCGCTACGAGCCCGTCGATGTGACCGGCCGGGCCCACGCCATCGCCCGCGCCCACAAGGGGGATCGAACCCGCGAGACCACGGGTCCGGTGGCGGGGGCCGCCTCGCGCGTGCCCCTGCCCGACAGCATCGATCCGAGGCGCGGGCGCCGCGAGGTGAGCTGGAAGGCGATGGGGCCCTTCGAGCTGCGCTTCGGTGAGGAGAGCATCGACCTGTCGGCCGTGGCGCAGCTGGTCGACGTAGGCCAGACGCGGGCGATCGCCGAGGCGATCCTCCGAGGGCGGGAGCGCTACATCGACGGCCGTCGCAGCCTCGCGCAGATCCTCGAGCGGCTCATGGCCGACGTCGCCGCCGGCGGGCTGGACGCTCTCTCCTCCCGGCCCTCGGGCGACCTCGCCGGCTTCCGCCGCTTCGAGCTGGCCGCCGCCCTCAACCGGCTGCGCACGTTGCGGGTGCGCCGCCCCGAGGAGGTCCCGGCGTGATCGCGGTGGAGGCGGTCACCCGCGTCTTCGGGTCGGGCGCCGGCGCCATCACCGCCGTGGACGACGTCTCCTTCCGCGTCGAGCGGGGGGAGGTCGTCGGCTTCGTGGGGCCCAACGGCGCCGGCAAGTCGACGATGCTGAAGATGCTGGCCACCTACCTGCTCCCCACCTCGGGGAGCATCTCCGTCGACGGGTACGACGCGGCCGAGGACCCCCTGGAGGTGCGCCGGCGCATCGGCTACCTGCCGGGGGACACGCCCCTCTACGGCGACATGGTCGTCGAGGACCTGCTGCGCTTCGCCGCCCGCGCCCATGGCCTGCGCGGCGACCGCCTCGAGGAAGCGGTGGAGCGCACCGTCGACCTGTGCGGCATCGAGCCGGTCCGGAGTCTGCGGGTGCGCCAGTGCTCCACGGGGTTCCGCCAGCGCGTGGGCCTGTCGATCGCCCTGGTCCACGACCCGCCGGTGCTGCTGCTGGACGAGCCGACCCACGGCTTCGACCCGCTGCAGGTGATCGCCTTCCGCCGGCAGCTCGCCGATCTCAAGGAGGACCGCGCCATCCTGTTCTCCACCCACATCATCCCCGACGTGGAGGCCGTGAGCGACCGCGTCCTCATCATCCACCAGGGGCGCCTCCTCGGAGACGGCCCCCTGGCGGGGCAGGCCGAGGCCGCCGGCATTCCCGGGGCGGACCTGGAAACCCTCTTCGCCCACCTGGTCTCCACCTCCGGCGACGACCATGGCATCGGACGCTGAGACCGGCGGGCGGGGACGGGTCCTCCGCGAGCTCGCCGCCGGCGCGGGCCTGGTGGCCGGCCGCGAGCTGCGCGCCATCTTCGATTCCGCGATCGCCTACATCTACGGGGGCGTCTTCCTCGTGCTCTCGGGGACGACCTTCATGAACGCCTTCTTCCTCGAGGGCGTCGTCGACATGTCCCCCTGGTTCGAGGTTCTGCCCTTCCTGCTGATCCCCTTCGTGCCCGCCATCACCATGCGCTCCTGGTCGGAGGAGCACGCCCAGGGGACGGTGGAGCTGCTGCTCACCCTGCCCCTGGAGCCCCTTCAGGTGGTGGCCGGCAAGTACGCGGCGGCCCTCCTCTACTTCGTCGTCGTCATCGCCGGGTCGCTGCCGATCGTGGCCATGCTGGCGTGGCTGGGAGAGCCCGACCTGGGCCTGATCCTGTCCGGCTACCTGGGCGCCCTGCTCCTCGGCGCCCTGTTCCTCGCCTCGGGCCAGTTCCTCTCCAGCCTGACCCACAACCAGATCGTCGCCTTCGTGCTGGCCGCCATGGTCGCCTTCCTCCTCGTCTTCAGCGGCCATCCCCGGGTGGTGGAGATCCTCGACGGCCTGGCCCCGGCCTGGCAGCCGGGGACCTGGCTGGCCGAGTCCGTCTCCTGCCTGCCCCACTACCAGGCCTTCACCGGCGGTCTGGTGGGGCTGGACCATCTCCTCTACTTCGCCCTCCTGTGCGCCTTCTTCCTGTGGATGACGCGGATCGGCCTGCAGCGCCTCAAGTACTGAGAGAGTCGCGGTGAAGCGGACCTTCCTGATCCAGGCCCTCGTCGGCGCCGTCCTCCTCCTCGGGGTTGCGGTCTACGCCGGACGGCTGCTGGGCGCCGCGGGGTCGGTGGCCCGCATCGATCTCGGGGGGCGTCATCCGGCCACGGTGCCGGCCGAGCTGCGGCGCTTCCTCCGCGGCCTGGACGGCGAGCTGACGGCCACCCTCTTCGTCAGCGGGCGCGACGTCATGCCATCCCATCTCAGGGACGTGGAGGAGACGGCCAGGGCCCTGCTCGAGGAGATGGAGGACGCCGCCGGGGGGCGCTTCAGCTACCGCGTCATCGATCCCGGCCTCTCCGGGGCGGCGGGCGCCCGCTACGCCGCCTCGCGCCGGGCGAGTCCGATCCGCGTGCGCCGCGTCGTCGACGACGCCGAGAGCCAGGCGGAGATCTGGTCCTCCCTGGTGTTCTCCCGGCAGGGGAGCCCGCGGCGGGAGGACGTGCTCATCCAGGGGATCGAGAACGCCCACCTGCCGTACCTGGCCCGCCTGGTGGCGGCGCGCCTGACGGCGGGCGAGTCGGCGCCGCAGGCCTCCTTCGCCCTGTCGGCGCCGCCGGGGTACGGGAAGTTCCCCCGCTACCTCAGCCAGCACGGACCCGTCGTCGAAATCGACGTCGACGCCGGCGGCTTCATTCCCCTCGACGTGGACATCCTGGTCTGGCTGGAGCCGCGGCGGGTGACGCGCCGGCACATCGCCGGGCTGCGCCGCTTTCTGGCCACGGGACGGACCGCCGTCCTGGCGGGCAGCGCCTACAGGGTGGCCTACTCCGCCGGCGAGGAGGGCGAGGTCCGCTTCCGCGTCGAGGGGATGGGCAGCGCCTGGGAGCGGCTCCTGGAGCCCTTCGGCCTGGAGCCGGCGGCCGACCTGCTCATGGACCGCAACTCGGGCCGGGTCACGGTCTCCGTGGGCGGGGAGGAGCGGGAGGTGGACGCGCCCTTCCACCTGCGCAACCTGCCCGCCTTCCGGGACTTCCGCCCCTTCCGGACGCCGGCCCGGGGCGGCCTGAGCTTCACCGCCGCCAGCCCCCTGCGGGTCGATCCGCGGCGGGTGGCCGCGGCCGGGTACCAGGCCCACGTGGCCGCCACCACCACCGAGCACGCCCGGGTGCTCCCGCTGCCGGAGGGCGAGTTCGGACTGGAGGACCTGTCCGGGGACCTGCGCGTGCCCAAGCAGAGCCTGATGGTCCTGCTCACCCCGGAAGACCCGTGGGCGGGGCAGCTGCTGGTGCTGGCCTCGGCCAGCCTCTTCCGCGACGAGATCCTCGAGCAACCCGGGTACGGCCACGCCGTCTTTGCCCGCGACCTGGCTCGCACCTTCGCCGACCCGGAGCGGCTGGCGCGGCTGCGGGTGGACCGGGGCCTGCCGGCGGGTCTGCCGCCGCTGTCGGGCGGGGCCCGCGTGGGCTGGCGCCTGGCGGTGGCGGGCCTGGTCCCGCTGGTGTGGGTGGTGCTGGCCCTGCGGACCCTGCGGGGAGGCGTCCGTCCGGGAGGGGCCCGGCATCGGGTGGCCCGTGGGCCCGCCCTGGCGGCCGGCGCCGTGGTGGCGGTGACCGCCGCGGTATTCCTGGCCCTGCGCGGCCCCCTGTCGGGCCTGAGCTGGGACCTGACGGTCGCCGGCGTGCACACGCCGGACGACTCGGTGGTCTCCGACCTGGGGAGCCGGGCGGCGAATCTGCGGGCGGAGATCGTCCTCTCCCCGCGGTCGCAGCTGCCCCCGGGGGTGCGCGACGTGACCGACCGGCTCCGGGAGGTCCTCTCCGGCGCCGGGGTCCAGGTGGAGGTGCGCCCTCCGGAGGAGGGCCGCGCCGGCGGGGTGCCCGCCTTCGAGGTGGAGCGCGTACAGCGGGACACGAGCGTCACCACCGAGATCCACAGCGGACTCGTCCTGCACCAGGACGGCCGCCGGGCCACGATCCCCCGCCTCGACCGGCACACCGGCGCCCACCTGGACTTCCTCCTCGCCGCGGCCCTGAAGCGGCTCGACGAGGGCAGGGCCCCGGTGATCACGGTGGTCTCGGACCTGCCGCGCCTGTCGCCGGCCGAGGCCCACGAGGACTACCAGAAGAAGGGCCTGAGCGCGCCCCAGGGGGTCGACGTCTACGCCCGCGCCAAGGAGCTGCTGCGGCAGTACGGGTACGAGGTGCGGCACGTGCCGCTGCGGGAGCCGGTCTTCCCGGAGCGGCCCGGAGCGGTGATCTGGTTCCAGCCGCGGCGGGACTCGACGCCGGTGCTGACCTGGCTGAGCCGGCACCTGGCGGGCGGGGGGCGGGCCGTGGTGGCCATGCAGCACTTCAACATCCAGCAGCGCCAGTACCGCGGCACCGGATTCGGCACCGTGCACTGGCCGCAGCCGCAGTTCCAGGACTTCGACCGCTACCTGGAGCTCTTCGGCGTCGAGCAGGTGCGCGAGGTGCTGATGGACCGCAGCCGCCACCACCTGGAGCTCGACACCCAGGTGAACCGGACCGCCGTGCGCGAGTACGACCCGCAGCGGGTGGCCCTGCCCTTCCTGATCCGCGCCCTCGGGGCCAACCACTCCCGGTCCTCGCCGGTGACCGGCCGGCTCGGTGACCTGCTCTTCATCTGGGGGAACCGCTTCCGCGTCGACGCCGGCGCCCTGGGCGAGGCCGGCCTGCGCGAGCAGGTCCTGGCCACGACAACGGCCCGCGCCTGGTCCTACGACTGGAACGGCGGCTTTCTGAAGGAGGAGGAGCTCCGCGAGACCGGCGGCTACCTGCCCGGCCGGCAGAGCCTCGCTCTGACCCTGGAGGGCCGCTTTCCCGCCGTTGAGGCGGTGGAGACCGAGGGCGGCGGCACCCGCCTGCAGGTGGTCCCCGCCGACGGGGCCCGGGACGGCTGGATGCTGCTCCTCGGCTCCTCGGAGATGTTCAAGAACCACCGCCTCTTCAGCGCCGGCTTCGCCCACGACCAGCTGCTGCTGAACGCCGCGGCCATGGCCGCTCTCGGACCGCGGATGGCGGAACTGCAGGGGCGCGCCGACGCGCCGGCCAGGGGGTTTGCTGTGCAGGGTTCGGGTGCGCGCGCCGGCTGGCGCCTGGCGGTGATCGGGGGTGCTCCGCTGGCGCTCGCGCTCGTTGGGCTCTGGCGGTGGCGGCGTCCGCTCGCCCGGGGGCGGCGGTCGTGATTAACGGCGTTCCACTGGCGCTTGCCCTGCCGGGGCTCTGCGGTGGCGGCGTCCGCTTGGCCGGCGGCGGCCGGATCAACGGCGCTCCGCTCGCGCTGGTGGGGTTCTGGAGGTGGCGGGCGTCCATCGGGCGCGGCCGTGCTCAACGGCGCCTCTCTCGCGCTGGTGGGCTCTGGGGGTGGTGGCGCCCTCTCGGCCCGGGGGCGGCGACCGTGCTCAACGGCGCTCTGCTCGCGCTGGCGGGGCACTGGCGGCGGCGTCCGTCCGTCCGGAGGCCGCGGCCTCGACCGGCGCTCCCCTCGCCCTGGCGGTATGGCCCTGGCGCCCTATCGGCGGCCGTGGGGCCGCGCCCGTGATCCGCCACCTGCTGCTTCTGACCGTCGTCCTGGCCGCCGTGGCCGCGGCCGACGGCTGGCTGCGCCGGGCCCGGGACAGCGGGCGCGCCGAGGCGGCGGTCCTGCGGAGCATCCTGCCGCCCTCCGGGCAGGTCGAGCCCGACCGCGTCCGCACCCTCTCCCTGCAGGTCCCGGGGTCGTCCCCGTGGGTCTACGAGCGCCGCGGCGGCACCTGGCGCTTCCCCGCCTACTTCGGCGCCTACGCCCACTCGGGGCGCGTGGACCGGCTCCTCCACGAGGTGCTCGGCGCCTCCGGCACGCTGGTCACCACCGACGAGGACGACTTCGACGACCTCGGCGTCTCCGGGCCGCAGGCCGTGCGGCTGACCCTGGCCGGCAACGCCGGGGAGTCCCTCGGCGAGATCTGGATCGGGAGGGGGGTCCCGGGGCCGTCCGGCGACGAGAGCTACGTGCGCAGGGCCGGCTCGGACAGCGTCCTCCACCTGCACGCCAACCCCCTGCTCACCGTGGGCGCCGCCCGCCCTCCCATGCTCGACCCGCACCTGCTCCCCCCCGACGAGCGCGGCGGTTCCGTGGTCGAGGTGCTGGTGACGGCGCCGCCGGAGGGGGCCTACCGGCTGCGGCGGGTGCTGGCCCCCCTGCCGGAGGATGCCCCGGCCTTGCCCCTGCCCGCCGGCGACCGAGAGCGCTACCGCTGGCTGCTCGAGCGTGAGTCGGGGGTGGAGGAGGACTGCGTGGACGCCAGCGTCTGGGAGTACCTCTCCTACCTGCGGCAGGTGCGGGTGCAGCGGCTCGTCGACCCGGCGGCCTCCGCCGGCTACGGATTCGGCGCCGCCCGGGTGGAGCTGACCGACGAGGAAGGCGTGCGCGACGTGCTGGAGGTCGGCGGGGCCGCTGGCGGGGACGAGCGCTACGCGCGCAACGGCCGGGCCCGGCTTACGGCCGTCCTCACCGCCGCCCGGGCGGAGTGGCTCACGCCGCCGGCGGAGGTGCTCTTGGACACCCTGCCGCAGCCTTCCCCCTTCGAGAGCGTTGGCCGCTGAGAAAGGGATTGCTACAGTGGAGAAGAGTGAGCCCATTCTGGACTACGGCCCATTCCGCGGTTACCGCGTGCCGGTCGCGGTCGCCCGGGACCTGTGTGAACGTGAAGGTCTGCCTCGACCACGTCGCCTGGTGCGGATCATGCGCGGCGAGGTGAATGCGTCGTTCCGTCTCGACTTTGACGATGCAGATCCGCTGATACTCAAGGTTTGGGTCCGAACGTCGGACCCGGAGCGAATGCGGCATGCAGAGTCTGTCGCTCGCCAGCTCCGGGAACGGACCGGTGTGCCGACGCCTGCCTGGATCCACCAGTCTCCCGCCGATGACTTGATCGACTATCCTTATGCGCTGCAGGAGCTTGCCGGCGGTGAGGACGCAGACGAAGCCTGGCCTGGGTTCAGCCGACGAACGAAGGACGCCTTCATGGAAGAGTGCGGGCTTGTCTTGAGAGAGATGCACGAGTCCGGCATCGATGTCCCGGGTCCCGTGGACGCCCAGGCATGGGCCGATGAAGACCTCACCCGATTCGCCCACGCCGTTGAGCAACTCCATGACCAGGCCTGGATGCCCAGGGCCATGCTCGATCGAGCTGCGCGCTTGTGGGAGAGAAACTCAAGTCTGCTTCAGGAGGCAGGGGGACTCTCTTTCGTCCATTATGACTTCCAGCCGCACAACCTCCGAGTCGAGCCGGTCTCCGGTCGAATCGTCTCGGTCCTCGATCTGGATAACAGTACGCGCGGCCCGGCGTTCTCGGATGTCAGAGATCTCCTGCTGACGGTCTTCGTCCCGGATCCCGGTTCGGCAGAACCGTTCTGGCGGGCGTATGGCCCTGTTGATGAACAGAGGAGAATGATCTTGCGCCTGCACTCACTCGCTCGAGTGCTCGATGTCCTGTGGGCCTACGCAGGCCCCGCTCCAGAAGGATGGAATCACACCACGGTGGCGACCTTGCTCGAGGACATGGAGACGGCCTAGGAGGCTGATGATGGACCATTCCCGATTTGCCCGGCTCGCAGCGGTTGCGGGCCTCGTGCTCGCCGTGACCGGCGCTGACGCGGAGTCGCTCGCTGAGGCGACGACCGCTTTCTCGGAAGGCCGCTTCGTCGCTGCCGCCGGCATCGCCGAGGCGGCCGGGACCTCGGAAGGCTATGCCCTGGCGGCGCGATCGCTCGCCGTGTACGGGCACTACTCAGCTCCCGAAGAGGAGAAGAAGGGGTTGTTCGAGCGCGCCCTGCAGCTGGGCGAGGAGGCGGTGCGCGCCGATACGGCCAACCCGGAGGGGTACTTCCAGTCGGGCCACGCCCTCGGCCGCTACGCGCAGAGCATCGGCACCATGACGGCGCTGCGGAAGGGCCTCGGGGGCAGGACCCGCAAGATGTTCGAAGCGACTCTCGCCCGCGATCCCGACCACGCCCTGGCCCACCTGGCCCTCGGCGGCTGGAACGCCGACATCGTCAGCCGCGCCGGGCGCATGATGGCCCGGGTCATGTACGGGGCGACGAAAAAGGAGGCGGCCGCCCGCTTCGAGCGCGCCCTGGAGCTGGCGCCGGAGTCGAAGGTGGTGCTGCTGGACTATGCGCTCAGGCTGCCGAAGCTCGCCGGCAAGAAGGGCAGGGAACGGGCGAGGGAACTGCTGGAGAAGGCGGTGGCCTTGCCGGTGGCGGATGTCTACGGAGGGTTCGTCCACGAACGGGCGGTGGCGGCGCTGAAGGCGCTGGCGGGGGGGTAGGCCCGGCGATCACCCGGGAATGCCGCGGCCACGGTCCCGGCCCAGCAGCCGGGACAACTTCGCCATGGCCGGGTTCCTGGCCGATGCGGCAGCGGGCATGCTCTCCAGCCGTTCCAGCAGTTCCGACTCCAAAGACTGCCTCGGCCAGTCCAGGTTGACGGCGACCCGGTCGTCGTCAAACGTGATCGCGGACAGTTCGAGCAGCCCGACCAGATCCCGCGCAAACGCCCGGTCCGGAAACTTGAGGCCGTCGTAGTCGCCCCAGACCCTGTTCGCCAGTTCAGCCACGCCGATGGAACCAACGTCCAGCAGGACCTCCAGGACTCTCAGTTGGCGCCCCGCCAGCACCCGGCGTCGGGGACTGCGGAGCTGCCCGAACAAGGACCTGGCGAATTCCCGGAAGAGGGTGCGTTGATGGTTGACGGCTATCTCCGCCAAGACCGCGTTGCACCGCTCGGCGACCGCCCCGAGAGCGAATCGGAGGAAGGGAGTCAGGTCGTGTCCCCCGCTCCGGGAGGCGAAGAGCGCCGCCAGGTACTCCTCCTTGTGCTCGTAGTAGTAGTTGGAGAGGCTGATCATCACCATCTCGTTGACCCCGGCCTGCCGCAGCATGAACGCCTCCAGTGCGCGGGCGGTGCGGCCGTTGCCGTCGCCGAAGGGGTGCATCGATCCCATGTGGTAGTGGATGGCGATGGCCTGGATGATCCGGTCGTGTTGCAGGAACTCCCCACCGATGGCCGGCACAGAGAGAATCGAAGGCGGTGCGGCACTCGTTGCCGCCTGCAGCCCCCCGGCAGGGCGGCGTTCCGAAGGTGACGTTCCAGCCCTGGGGGCGCAGTGCACCGGGCTCGCAGTGATCGTCGTCGCAGCCGGTCACGATGCGCCGGTGGGTCTCCAGGATGAAGTCGGTGGTCACCCATCGGTCGGCCGGCTGTGAGCGCATCCAGCGGTAGGTGGCGTCGGCGGCCCTCAATTGCCGCTGGGAGTGGGTCAGTCCGGTGTGTGCGGGGGGGTCGGGAGCGAGGGCCTCCTCCTGCTCCCTCTGCGTGAACTCGGCGCCTTCGATGCGCGAGGTGCCGGCGGCCTCCAGCCGCAGCTGCTCCTCGTGGACCTGCTCGATCCACCGGGGCAGATACGGCATTTGGTTCAGGACTCCGGCGGCGGCCTTGGCCTGAACCAGCGACTCGAAAATGGCCGCGGGGTCGTAGCGGATCCACTGCTGCGGTATCGTGTAGCGGCTGATGTCCGGGGGTTCCATTTGCGGCTCATTTCCGTCCCGTTTCGGGGAGAATCAAGCCTAAGTCATTGTTTTTCCACGTCAATATGCCGGCCAGACATGTTTCTCGTTTCCGTCTCATTTCAGGACCGTTTCACCCCGGAGATCGTCGGGGCTGCGAGCCTCGAGCCACACTTTGAATGAACTGCCAGGAACTATGCGAGCGGGTCTTCCGCGAGGTATACGTGCCCGTCCTCGAGTCGGAGTTCCCCGGGGTTCTGGAGCGGCTGAGCGCCGGCGTCGTGGGAGGCGGGTCCGACAGTCTGGGAACGGACGACGAGTTGTCCCGCGATCACGACTGGGGGGGTGGATCTGAGGCACCGCCTTCCGGTCCGCCTCGAGCGCCTCAGCGATGAGGCGCGCGTGCCCTGGCGCGGGCCCTTCCGGGGCCGGATCGGTCAGATCCGTGGCCGATGAGGATGTGGAGGTTCAGCCGGGGCAGGGACACCGTCCCCGGGTATCTCGTGGGCAACCGGAGAATGTCGCCGTCAGCCAAAGGGCCGAAAGCACCACCCGCCTGATGTCGTCCCCCCGGTCAGCGAGTACATCTCCGCCACGAGGATCAGCGTCAGGAAAGTGGAAGAGGATGCCGACGATCGGCGACGCTGAGCTTCGGCGCCACGGGGCCAGCGCTTCAACTGATGGCCGCTACCGTGGCCCGTGGCAGTCTGGATGTCATGGATCAAGATCCTGTTTCAGGTGGCCCCAGGAGACCGGGGATACTCTGGAGGGGGTGTCCAGCCAGGGAGACCAGTCTACATCATCCACAAAGTCTTCTCTCGCAAACTCATGCACAACAACCGGGTTGGTTCCATCTGCATTGATGAGCTTGATCAGTCCACTTCCGCCAATACCTTCCCCCATGTACTCAATAACGGCAAGGCGTTTGGAATCAGGAGACCAGGAGGAAAGTACACCCTTCGAGACATATCTCGGATTGGAGCCGTCTATGTCCATAACGAACAAGCTGCTGACCTCAGGCCCATCAGGGCTACGGAAGGATATCATGGTCCCATCCGGAGACACCTCAGGATAGCACCCCTTGCGTACAAACTGAGAATCCGTTCCGTCCCGGGAAGCAGACCATATCTCCAGATTGTCCCAAGCGCCACTACAAAAGTAAATGCGGCCATTGGGAGCCCAATCGACAGAATGAGCGGACTCTTGCAGTGTTCCCGTGTGCCTTGCAAACATGAAGACATCCACATAGTCCGATGGCTCTTCCTGGATCTCGTCCTCTGGCTTGAGGAAGGAGACAGTCACATAGTCCAAGAATACAATCTCGGATCCATCGGGAGACCAGGAAATCCCATACTCAAAACTCGGCAGGCACAGATCGTATCTCTCATCCTCGGTCCGCCAGGAGCCAGAAACCTCACACTTGCGTCTCTGTCGCACAAGCTGCCGCAGGTCGGTACCGTCTGAACGGACACTCCATATATCGCTGTTCGGTGGCAACCCAGTAGCAGTTACGAACACGACTCTATCGCCGTCAGGCGACCATGCATGCTGAAAGCACCCCGCGAAATCCCGAGCAAACTGGTCGATGTGGTCTGGAGACAGGAAGGGAGCCGGCCCCGCTTCGACGTTGTCGGGGTCCAAGAGGCACAGACCCCCGCATCCGGAAAACAGGAGCTTGCTGGCGGTCCCCGCCTCCGCCGAGGTCGCTGCCAGGACTAACGCAACGGCTAGACCGAGTCGTTTTTGGTTCCTATTTCCGTCCACAGTTTCGGCACCACTGGATCAGCCGTATACGTATCCAGGCGTCGTTCTTCGCGTCGTCCTTCTTCGTCCACATACGATCCAGAGAAGTTCCAGCCGCCAATACCGTCAACGTCGTCCTTTATGAGATCAAAGGACTCCGCAAAGTTGGCGGCAGTATTGGGCTGGGGATCCTCCAAGGTAACAAACCACCAGTACAATAGAGCAATTGTCTTCCTTCCGTTTACTGCTGCGTAGTTCAATTCGGCTACGGCATCGGACAGCTTGTGTTGCGGATCACTTGCGGTCTTCACCCAGGGATCGCACATGATAACGTCACATCCTCTGCCGAATTCCTCCAGATAAATTGGGTGCTGGATATTGAGCGAATACGGCTTTTCGGCGTGAGCGTTGTAGTCGAAATACAGGGATCTCAAGGGCTCGACTCGTCTGCGAGCTGGACCACAATCTGGAGCAGGGTCTGGCTTACGCGGACCGTTGAGGTTGGGATGGTACAGGTGTCATGGATCCAGCTCCTGTTTCAGATGGCCCCAGGAGACCGGGGATACTCTGGTGGGAGCGTCCAGCCAAGGAGACCAGTCTACATCATTCACAACGTCTCCCGCAAACTCATGCACAACAACCGGGTTGGTTCCATCTGCATTGATGAGCTTGATTAGTCCAGTCCGTCTCCCCGTGGCCTCAATAACGGCAAGGCGTTTGGAATCAGGAGACCAGGAGGAACGTACACCCTTCGCAACAAATCTCGGATTGGAGCCGTCGATGTCCACAACGAACACGCCAGTGGTTTCCAGCCCATCGGCGCTAAGGAAGGATATCATCGTCCCATCTGGAGATACCTCAGGAGAGCATCCCTGGTGTACGAACTGAGAATCTGTTCCGTCCCGGGAAACAGACCAGATCTCCCGACCGTCCCAATCGCCACTACAGTAATAGATGCGGCCATTGGGAGCCCAATCGACAGAATGAGCGGACTCCTGCAGCTCTCCTGTGCGCCCCGCAAACATGAAGACATCCACATAGTCCGATGGTTCTTCCTGGATCTCGTCCTCTGGCTTGAGGAAGGAGATAGTCTTGTAATCCAGGAAGACAATCTCGGATCCGTCGGGAGACCAGGAGATGCCATAGTAGAAGCTGGGCAGGCACAGATCGTATCTCTCATCCTCGGTACGCCAGGAGCCATCAACCTCACACTGGCGCCTCTGTCGCACAAGCTGCCGCAGGTCGGCGCCGTCTGAACGGACACTCCATATATCGCTGTTCGGCGGCAAGCCCGTAGCAGTTACGAACACGATTCTATCGCCGTCAGGCGACCATGCATGCTGAAAACACCACCCCGCAAAATCCCGGGCAAACTGGTCGATATGGTCTGGAGACAGGAAGGGAGCCGGCCCCGCGTCGACGTTGTCGGGGTCCAAGAGGCACAGACCCCCGCATCCGGAAAAAAGGAGCTTGCTGGCGGTCCCCGCCTCCGCCAAGGTCGCCGCCAGGACTAACGCAACGGCTAAGCCGAGGCGTGATGGTCTCAAGAGCTTGGTCCTCCACTTGGAGCCGGGACGCCTTCCCCCGGCGTCCCCGCCTGTCCTCCGCCCGCCGAGAAGTGTCGGCTCAGGAACCGGCCCATGTCGTCGGTCAGGGAGTACATCACCGGCACGAGGACCAAGGTCAGGAAGGTGGCGAAGAGGATGCCGACGATGACGGCGATCGCCATGGGGCCCCACCAGGCGGCCTGCTCACCGCCCCAGTAGAGGTCGGGGTCGAGGCTGCCGAAGAGGCCGAAGAAGTCGAAGTTGAGGCCGATCGCCAGCGGCACCAGGCCGAGGGCGGTGGTGACCGCCGTGAGGATCACGGGGCGAAGGCGGGTGCGGCCGGCGCGGATGAGTGCGGCCTGGCGCTCGAGGCCGTCCCGGCGGCGCAGCACGTCGATGTAGTGGACGAGGACGATGGCGTTGTTGACCACGATCCCGGCGAGGGAGATGACGCCGACGCCGGTCATGATGATCCCGAAGGGCATGCGGAAGACCATGAGCCCGAGGAGGACGCCGGCGGTGGACATGATCACCGACGTGAGGATGATGACGGGCTTGATCACCGAGTTGAACTGGGTCACGAGGATGAAGGCGATCAGGCCGAGGGCGGCCAGGAAGGCCGTGGCCAGGAACTCCATGGCCTCGCCTTGTTCCTCCTGCTGGCCGGTGTAGCGCACGGTGTAGCCCGGGGGCAGCTCGCTGTCGACGAAGGGGGCGAGGGTCTCCTGCACCTCGAAGAAGACGGCGTTCTTGTTGAGGCCGGCGCGCACGTCCGAGCTGATCGTGGCCATGCGGTCCATGTCCTTGCGGCGGATCGAGCCGAGCCCCTCTCCCACCGTCCAGCTGGCGACCGAGACCAGGGGGATCGGCTCGCCCGGACCGTTCTCCACCACCAGGTCCCGCAGCGACTCGATGTCACGCCGCCAGGGCTCGGCGAGGCGCACGACCACGTCGTACTCGTCGTTGCCGGTGCGGTAGCGGCTCGCCTCCATGCCCTGCACGGCGGTGCGCACGACGCCGGCCACCTTCGCCGTGGACAGGCCGTACATGGCAGCCCTCTCGCGGTCGACGTGCACGGCCAACTCGGGCCGGGCCTCGTCCAGGTCGCTCTCCAGGCCGCTGAGCTTTGGCGCCACGGGGGAGCTTCTGAGGATCTGCAGCACGCGGTCGGAGAGGTCCTTCAGCACCCGGGGGTCCTTGCCGACGATCTCGATGTTCACCGGCGCGCCTTGGGGCGGGCCGTCGACCGGCTTGTCCACCGAGATCTCGGCGCCTGCGATCTCGCGGCCCACCCTCTCCTGCATGCGCGCCAGGGTCTCGAAGCTGTCGAACCGCCGCTCTTGGTACTCGGTGAAGTTCACCATGACGCGGGCGTCGTTGGCCCCGCTGGTGCCGCCGATGAGGGGGCTGCCGCCGGCGCCGACGGTGGTCACCGCGGACTCGGCGTCCTCGAAGCCCTCGACGCCGCGGACCTGCAGCTCCAGGTCGCGGGCGATGCTGTCGAGGTACTCGACGCGGGTGCCCACCGGGGCCTGGGCGTCGACCCAGACCTGCCTCGGCGGGATGTCCTCCGGGAAGAACACGATGCCGCTGTTGAAGCGGCCGAAGGCGGCGACCATGGCCACGAGCACCGCCACGGACCCTGCGACCACGACCAGGCGGTGGCCGAGGGCCCAGCCCAGGGCCCCTTCGTAGCGGTCGATCAGCCAGGGCAGGTCCGACCCCTGGAAGCGGCGGGCCAGGGGGCCGAGGACCAGTCGATGAGCGAGGATGGCCGCGGCGGCGGTGGCGGCCAGCAGGGCCAAGGTCAGGGCGTTGACCGCCGCCAGGCCCGCGGCGGCCAGAAGGGCCAGCCCGATCAGGGCCAGGCGCCCCGTGCGCGGCAGCCCGGGGGGGCGCTCTCCCTCCAGCCGCAGCCACCGGCTGCACAGGACCGGGACGATGAAGAGGGCCACGAAGAGGGAGCTGGCGAGGGTGACGATCAGGGTCATGGGTAGGTATCTCATGAACTCGCCCACGGTGCCCGACCAGAACAGGAGCGGACTGAAGGCGGCCAGGGTCGTCATCGTCGAGGCGATGACGGGCAGGGCCACCTCGCCCGTGGCCTTGCGCGCGGCCTCCGACCGGTCCCAGCCCTCCTCGACGTAGCGGTAGGTGTTCTCGACAATGACGATGGCGTTGTCCACCAGCATGCCAAGGGCCAGGATCAGGGAGAAGAGGACCACCATGTTCATGGTCACGCCGAGGAGCCCGAGGACGAGGAAGGAGAGCAGCATCGACGTGGGGATGGCGACGCCGACGAAGACCGAGGTGCGCACGCCGAGGAAGAACAGGAGCACCCCCACGATCAGCAGCAGACCGGAGAGGATGTTGTTCTCGAGGCTGCTGACCATCATGCGGATGTCCCGGGACATGTCGGAGGTCGTCTTGACCACCGTCGTGGGCGGGAACTCCAGCTCCATGCCGGCGATGACGGCGCGCACGGCGTCGGCCGTCTCGATGATGTTCTCCCCCGTCCGCTTGATCACGTCGAGGGTGACCACCGGCCGGCCGTCGAGGCGGGCGTAGCTCCGGCGCTCGGCGAACCCGAAGTCGACGTCGGCCAAGTCGCGCACGTAGACCGGCCGTCCCCCGGGGGCGGCCACCACGAGGTCGCCGATCGACCCGGGGTCGTCGATCTCGCCGTCGACGCGGACCAGGAACTTGAGCTCCCCCACGTCGATCGAGCCGCCGGGGATGTTGACGTTCTCGTCGCGCACCGTCTCGACCACGTCCTTCAGGGTCAGGCCGTAGTGGAGCAGGCGCGGCAGCGAGACGTCGACCTGCACCTCGCGCTCTCGGCCTCCCCGCAAGTCGACGCGCAGCACCGAGGGGATCTGCTCCAGGCGGTCCTGCAGCTCCTCGCCCAGTTGCTTGAGGCGGACCAGCCCGTACTCCCCGGACAGGTTCACCTGCAGGATCGGCACCTCCTCGAAGTCGAACTCGTAGATCCGGGGCTCCTCGGCGTCGGCCGGGAGCTCGCCCTTGGCCAGATCGACCTTCTCCCGCACAAGGCGCATGGCCTCGTGGAGGTCGACGTCGGTGCTGAACTCGGCGACGATGCTGGAATAGCCCTCGACGGAAGTCGAGGTCAGCTCCTTCAGGTCGGGAATCGTCTTGAGCTCCTGTTCCAGCTCCCGCGTCACCAGGGACTCCATGTCCTTCGGCGACACCCCCGGGTAGAGGGTGTTCACGGCGATCATGGGGATCTCGATCTGGGGGAAGGCTTCCTTGGGGACGGTGCGGTAGGCCACGACGCCGGCCAGGGCGATGATGGCGAGGAGCATGAGCACGCTGGTGCCGTGGCGCACCGCCCACGAGGTGAGGGGCAGCTCGTCGAAGGCGTCGGTGCTGCCGGGACGATCAGCCATTCCGGGCCCGCTCACAGGCTGCGGCGGGGGACGATGCGCAGACGGTCGCCGTCGGCCACCTGCTGCTGCCCGACGACGATCAGCCGGTCATTGGGCGACAGGCCGGAGGCGGCCACCACCTCGTCGCCGCCGGAGGCCCCGAGGGTGACCGGGCGCGCCCGGGCGACGGGGCCGTCCACGCCGTCGGTGGCGACGAAGGCGGAGAAGCCCTCCTCGGTGCGGACAAGGGCCTGGTTCGGCACCACGATGGCGCCGGGATGGACCTCGAGGACGAGCATCACCTCGGCGACCATGGCCGGCTTGGCCCCGGCCACGGGGCGCTCGAGGTCGAGCTCGACCGGGAAGGTGCGGTGGCGGCCGTCGACGGCCGCGCCCACGTAGGTCACGGTGGCCGCACAGGTGTCCGCGAGATCGGCGAAGGCGACTGTCGCAGGGTCGCCGGTGCTCACCTCCGCCGCGTAGCGCTCGGGTACGCCGGTGGTCACCTTGAGGGGCTCCAGGTCGAGGATGTGGGCCACCGCCTGGCCCGGGGCGACGACCGAGCCGACCTCCACGAGGCGCCGGTCGAGGAGGCCGTCGAAGGGCGCCCGTACCACGGCGCGCCGGAGCCGCGCTTCGATCAGCTCCAGCCGGGCCCGGGTCTGGTCCGCGGCGAGGCGGGCCTCGACGTACTCCCCTTCGGTGCCGATGTCCTCCTCTTCGTAGAGCTGCTTCTTGCGCGCCCAGCGGTCGGCCGCCAGGGCCGCCTGGGCCTGGGCCTCGCCGCGCTGGGCGAGCAGCAACTCGTCGTCGAGGCGGACAAGGGCTTGCCCGAGGCGCACCTTGTCGCCCTTGTCGGCCAGGATCGCCGACACCGTCCCGCCCTCCTCGGCGGCCACGGTCACCTCCCGGTCGGCGTTGACCGTGCCGGTGAGGCGGATCATGTCGGTGAAGGGACGCGGCGCCAGGGTCTCGACCTCGACGTTGATGACGCGGCGGGTGTCGGTATCCTCCATGGCGTCGGACTCGTCCGCGGCCGGCGCCTCCCCGCAGCCGCCGAGGGCGAGCAGGGCCGCGCCGGCGGCCGGCAGCAGGGCTCCGCGGACTCGGCGCCCCCAGGTCAAGGGATTCGTCACTCCGTCTCCTCCGGGTCGATGGCGGCCTCCCCGTCGACGGGGGGCACCCGTCCAACGGCGAGGCCGAGTTGGGCCCGACTGGCGAGCCGGTCGTGGGCCGCCCGGGCCATGTTGAACTCGCTCTGCCGCAGGGCGACCTCGGCGTCGGTCACCTCGAGTCGGCTCCCCACTCCCTCGCGGAAACGGGCGCTGGCGATCTCCCACCCCCGCCGGGCCTGGGCCACGGCGAGGCGCTGGCCTTCCTCGCGCCGGGCGGCCTCGGCCAGGGCCTCCTCAAGGTCCCGGACCTGGACCGCCGCCTGGTCGCGGGCCATCCGGGCCCGGACCTGCACCTGCCGCAGGGCGGCCTGCCTCTGGTCGATCCGGGCGTCCCTCTGCAGGCCGCTGAACAGGGGCAGCTCCACGGAGAGGCCGGCCATCTTGCTGGTGGCGCGGGTGCGGGAACTGCCGAAGAAGTCGGGTCGGCCGTCCTGCTGGGCCTGCACGTCCCAGGTGGCGAAGAGGGAGATCTTGGGCAGGTACTCCACCTGCTCGAGGCGAACCTGCCGCCTGCCCAGCTCGGCGGTCTGCTCGAGCTGGCGCACGTCGGAGCGGTGAGCCAGCGCCGTCTGCAGGAGATCCCCGTCGGGCAGATCGGGCGCGGACTCCGCGGTCGTGAGGGATGTGCCCTCGGACAACCGCAGCCGGCCGGGGTCGTCGAGGGCCAGCTCCAGGCCCAGGCGGCGGCGCGCCGAGGCCCGGGCGTTGCGGGCCTCGAGCAGTCTCGGCTGGAGGTTGGCCAGCTCGACCTCGAGGCGCAGCACATCGTAGTCGGAGGCCAGGCCCGCCCGGGCCCGGCCGCGGGTCTGCTCAAGGGCCTGCCGCAGGCGGTCCAGGGACCGCTCGGTGAGGCGCACCTCCTCGCCCCGCAGCAGCAGGTCGTAGCAGAGCAGGCGCACCCGCGTCACCACCTGCTGCGACTGGCCGCGGACCATCTCCGCGCGGAGCTGCAGGAATTCACCGGCGGCGCCGAGGCCGACGAGGGCCCTCGGGTCGAAGAGGGGCTGGCGCACGGTGAGGGCGCTCTGCCAGCTGTTGTCGGCGCCGAACTCCAGGGAGATGAATTCCCCGGGAGGGGCCGCGGGATTGAAGATCCTCGCCGGCACGAAGGAGACCGGCGGCGAGATGTTGCGGACGTAGCTGGCCGAGAAGTCGACGCGGGGCCAGACCTCGCCCCAGGCTTCGGCGCTCTGCTCCTCGGCCTCGGTCAGGAGCAGGCGGGCTTCCTCCAGCTCGCGGCTGCGCTCCAGAGCCAGCTCGACGGCCTCATCGATGTCCAGCAGCAGCTCGCCGCCGGGGGAGGCGCCCTCCGCGGCAACGGGCGCCCCCCAGCCCATCAGGAGCCAGGTCAGCGCGGACGAGACCCGGGCGCGCAGGCGCCCCTTGCCGCCGGACGGGCCAGCCTCCACCCGGGAGAGGTCCTCGACGGCGCGGTCCATCTCCACCTCGTATGCGGGGGTGGCCATGCCGGTGATCGCCCGCCGGCTCGAGGCCCGGTAGTGGCGGCGGAACTCCTCGGCGTCCATGTCGAGGCAGCCGCGCAGGTAGATGGAGATCAGGCCGTGGGCGTGGGCCCAGAGGGTGCCGGAGACGTCGGCGGGATCGAGGGGCTGGAAGAGGCCGGCGTCGATGCATTCGCGCACGCGGTCGTTGAAGAACCGGCCGACGCTGGCGACCTGCTCCGTCACCTGCTCCGGGAACTCCTCCGCGCCGAGGGTGTGGGCGGGGGTGTAGAGCATCTCGTAGTACTTCGGCTGATCGAGGGCGAAATCGAGATATGCCTGACCCGCAAGGAACAGCCGCTCGGCGGGGGTACGGCCCGAGAGGGCGCCGTAGAGGCGCTCGCTCAGCCGCCGGTAGGCCTCGGCGACGACGTCGAGGAGCATCTCCTCGCGGCTGCGGTAGTGGCGGTAGAGGGCGGGAGCCGTGACCCCGAGATCGCGGGCCAGCCGGCGCATGGAGACGGCTTCGACGCCGTTCTCCAGGTAGAGCTCGCAGGCCCTCGTGAGGATGTCGCTCCGGTCCATGAGTGAACGACGTTAACCGGAGGTCCCCACAGTGTCAACAGGGGATCGGGAGCAGCGTGTTAAACGTGTTCAGGGGGTTCGGGAGGAAGGCGGGCTCAGGGTCCGAGGACATCCATGCAGCACTTCTTGTACTTGCGGCCGCTGCCGCAGGGGCAGGGGTCGTTGCGCCCGGTGGCGGCTCCGCGGCGGCGCACGGTCTCGCCCCGGATGCTGCCGTCGCGGCGAAAGGCGGCCTGGTAGCCGGCCTCCATGGAATCCACCCGCCGCGCCCACTCCCCGCCCAGGGGGAAGCGGCCCGTGGCCGGCAGGTAGTCGAGGAACTCCCGGAGCAGGCGCGGGAAGGAGCGCCGCTGCGCCAGGGGCGCGTCGAGCCGGGCCACGCTCTTCAGGGCCCGGGCCATGGCCTCCTCGGAGACCACGTCGCCCAGCTGCTCGCACCAGTGCGCCAGCAGGGGCTCGGCGCCGGCCTTCAGGTCGTCGTCGAGCAGGAGGAAGTGCTGAGAGCCGGCGAATGCGCCGACCTCGTCGCTGAGCCTGGACATGTCCTGGCGGGAGCCGGCCTCAGGGCAGGCTGGTGGTGCCCATGAGGTAGCGGTCGCACTCGCGGGCGGCTTCGCGCCCCTCCTTGAAGGCCCAGACCACCAGGCTCATGCCGCGGCGCACGTCGCCGGCGGCGAAGACGCCGGGGACGCTGGTGGCGTACCGGCCCTCCTCGGCCTTGACGTTCGAGCGCGGGTCCCGCTCCAGGGCCAGGGCGTCGGGCAGGGTGTCCTGCGGGCCCAGCCAGCCCATGGACAGGAGCACCAGCTCCGCCGGCCACTCCTTCTCGGTGCCGGGCACCTCGCGGAAGGGGCGGCCGTTGTCCGGCACCCACTCCACGTCGCGGGTCACCAGGCCGCGGAGGCGGCCGCCGCCGTCGTCGAGGAGCTCCACCGTGCTCAGCAGGTACTTCCGGGGGTCGTCGCCGAAGAGGGCGGCGGCCTCCTCCTGGCCGTAGTCGAGGTTGTAGACCTTCGGCCACTCGGGCCAGGGGTTGCCGGCGGTGCGCTCGTCCGGCGGCGCCGGGATGATGTCGAACTGGAAGAGGCTCCTGCAGCCGTGGCGCAGGGAAGTGCCGACGCAGTCGGTGCCGGTGTCGCCGCCCCCGAGGACGATCACGTTCCGGTCCTTCGCCGAGATGTACTCCCCGTCGGCGAGCCCCGAGTCGAGGAGGGACTTGGTGTTTGCGTGGAGGAAGTCCAGGGCCTGGTGGACGCCCTCGAGCTGGCGGCCCGGAACGTCCAGGTCGCGCGGCTTCAGGGCCCCGGTGCACAGCACCACGGCGTCGTAGTCGTCCACGAGCTGCTGCGCCTCGACGTCGACTCCGACCTCGGTGCTGGTCACGAAGGTGACGCCCTCGGCCGCCATCTGGTCGATCCGCCGCTGCACGAGGCGCTTGTCCAGCTTCATGTTGGGGATGCCGTACATCAGCAGGCCGCCGGCCCGGTCGGAGCGCTCGTACACGGTGACCCGGTGGCCTGCGCGGTTCAGCTGCATGGCGCAGCAGAGCCCCGCGGGTCCCGAGCCGACGACGGCCACCCGCTTGCCCGTGCGCCGCTCCGGCGGCTCGGGGACCACCCAGCCCTCGTCCCAGGCCTTGTCGATGATGGAGACCTCGATGTTCTTGATCGTCACCGCCGGCTCGTTGATGCCCAGCACGCACGAGCCCTCGCAGGGGGCCGGACAGACGCGGCCGGTGAACTCGGGGAAATTGTTGGTCTTGTGCAGGCGCTCGAGCGCCTCCTGCCACATGCCGCGGTAGACGAGGTCGTTCCACTCCGGGATCAGGTTGTTGATCGGACAGCCGGAGGCGAAGGGCGAGTCCTCGGGCAGGGTGGTCCCGGTGTGGCAGAAGGGGATCCCGCAGTCCATGCACCGGGCCCCCTGGTCGCGGACCCGCTCGTCGCCCAGGTGCCGGTGGAACTCGTCGAAGTCCCGCAGGCGCTCGACGGGGTCGCGGTCGGCCGGCAGCTCGCGCTCGAACTCCATGAATCCGGTCGGTTTTCCCATGTCCGGAAATCGCCCTCTCGCTAGTTGCCGCTGACGCGGGCCTCGTCGCCCAGGTTCTCGACGAAGGCCTCCATGACGGCGTCGTCGCCGGAGAGCCCCGACTCGCGGGCCCTCTCCAGGGCCTCCAGCATGCGCCGGTAGTCGCGGGGGTAGACCTTGACGAACCGGGGTGCCGCCCGGTCCCAGTCGTCGAGGATCTCTCGTCCCCGGGCCGACTCGGTGAGGCTCACGTGGCGCTCCACCATCTCGCGCACCTCGGCGAGGTCGTCCTCGTCGGGCTGCACAAGGTCGACCATCTCGGTGTTGCAGCGGCCGGCGAAGCCGCCGTCGTCGAGCACGTAGGCGATGCCGCCCGACATGCCGGCGGCGAAGTTGCGCCCCGTGGGCCCGAGGACGACGACGCGCCCCCCGGTCATGTACTCGCAGCCGTGATCGCCGACCGACTCGACCACGGCGCGGACACCGGAGTTGCGCACGCAGAACCGCTCGCCCGCCATGCCGCGGATGTAGGCCTGGCCGGCGGTGGCGCCGTAGAAGGAGACGTTGCCGACGATGATCTCCTCGCCCGGGTCGAAGGTCGATCCCCGCGGCGGGTAGAGGATCAGCTTGCCCCCGGACAGGCCCTTGCCGAAGTAGTCGTTGGCGTCGCCCTCGAGCTCGAGGGTCATGCCGGGAGGCACGAAGGCGCCGAAGCTCTGCCCGGCCGAGCCCCGGAACCTCAGGTGCACCGTGTCCTCGGGCAGGCCGTCGGGCCCGTAGCGCTTGGTGATCTCGCCGCCGGTGATCGTGCCGACGACGCGGTCGGTGTTGGCGATGGGCAGCTCCTCCCGGACGCTCTCGCCGCGCTCGATGGCGGGCCGGCAGATCTCCAGCAGCCGCGTCACGTCGAGGGAGCGCTCGATGCCGTGGTCCTGCTCGCGGCTGCAGAAGCGGCCGACCCCGGGGGGCACCTCGGGCTGGTGGAGGAGCGCCGCGAGGTCGAGGCCCTTCGCCTTCCAGTGGTCGGTCGGCCGCTGCCGCAGGCGGTCGGTGCGCCCCACCATCTCGTCGACGGTGCGGAAGCCGAGGCGGGCCATGATGCGGCGCAGGTCCTCGGCGACGAAGCGGAGGAAGTTGACGACGTGGTCTGGAGTGCCCGTGAACTTCTCGCGCAGGGCCGGGTTCTGGGTGGCCACGCCCACCGGGCAGGTGTCGAGGTGGCAGACGCGCATCATGATGCAGCCCATGGCCACCAGGGCCGTGGTGGCGAAACCGAACTCCTCGGCGCCCAGCAGGCAGGCGATGGCCACGTCGCGGCCGGTCTTGAGCTGGCCGTCGGTCTCGACCACGATCCGGTCCCGCAGGTGGTTGAGGACCAGGGTCTGGTGGGTGTCGGAGAGGCCCAGCTCCCAGGGCAGGCCGGCGTGCTTGATGCTGGTCTGGGGCGAGGCGCCGGTGCCGCCGTCGTGGCCCGAGATGAGCACCACGTCGGCATGGCCCTTGGCGACGCCGGCGGCGACGGTGCCGACGCCGACCTCGGAGACCAGCTTGACGTTGATGCGAGCCTCGGGGTTGGAGTTCTTGAGGTCGTGGATCAGCTCCGCCAGGTCCTCGATGCTGTAGATGTCGTGGTGCGGCGGCGGCGAGATCAGCCCCACCCCCGGCGTCGACTGGCGCACCTCGGCGATCCACGGGTAGACCTTGCCGCCGGGAAGCTCCCCTCCCTCCCCCGGCTTGGCGCCCTGGGCCATCTTGATCTGCAGCTCCCGGGCGTTGACCAGGTAGTTGCTGGTCACCCCGAAGCGGCCCGAGGCGACCTGCTTGATCGCCGAGTTCTTCGAGTCGCCGTTCGCCTCCACCCGGTAGCGCGCCGGGTCCTCGCCGCCCTCGCCGGTGTTGGAGCGCCCGCCGATGCGGTTCATGGCGATCGCCAGGCCCTCGTGGGCCTCCTGGCTGATCGAGCCGTAGGACATGGCCCCGCTCTTGAACCGCCGGGTGATCGCCTCGACGCTCTCCACCTCGTCGAGGGGCACGCCGCCCTCCCCTGGCTCGACGAACTCAAGCAGCCCCCGCAGGGTCGCCATGTTCAGGCGCTGGTCGTCGATCAGCGCGGCGTACTGCTCGTAGATCTCGTAGTCCCCGGTGCGGGCCGCCCTCTGCAGGAGGTGCACGCTCTTCGGGTTGAAGAGGTGGTACTCGCCGCCGCGGCGCCACTGGTACTCGCCGCCCACGTCGAGAGCGCCGCCGTCGGCCTCGAACCGCGGGTAGGCGGCCCCGTGCCGGCGCCGGCACTCCTCGGCGATCACCCCGAGGTCGACGCCCTCGACGCGCGAGTCGGTCCAGGTGAAGAACTCGTCCACCACCGACTTGCGGATGCCCACGGCCTCGAAGATCTGGGCCCCCCGGTACGACTTGAAGGTGGAGATGCCCATCTTCGACATCACCTTCACCACGCCCTTCTCGACGGCCTTGTTGAAGTTGTAGACCGCCTGGTCGAGGTCGAGGCCGGTGAGCATACCCTCGTGGATCATGTCGCCGAGGGTCTCGTAGACCATATAGGGGTTGATGGCGTTGGCGCCGTAGCCGAGGAGCAGGCAGAAGTGGTGCACCTCGCGCGGCTCCCCGGTCTCGAGGACTAGGCCGGTGCGGGTGCGCTTGCCTTGGCGCACCAGGTGGTGGTGCAGTCCCGCCGAGGCCAGCAGGGCGGGGATCGGCGCCCGCCCGGAGTCGAAGCCGCGGTCGGAGAGGATGAGGATGTTGGCGCCGCCGTCGATGGCGGCCTCGGCCTCGGCGAAGAGGCCGTCGAGGGAGTGGCGCAGGGCCTCCGGGCCGCCGTCGGCGTCGAAGAGCATGGGCAGGACCTTCACCTGGAAGCCGGGCCGGTCGAGGGCCTTGAGCTGGGCCAGCTGCGGATCGGTGAGGGTCGGCGTGGACAGCCGGATCTGGCGGCAGCTCTCCGGCTCGGGGTGCAGGAGGTTGCGCTCGGCCCCGAGGGTGGTCTCGGTGGCGGTGATCAGCTCTTCGCGGATCGGGTCGATGGGCGGGTTCGTGACCTGGGCGAAGAGCTGCTTGAAGTAGTCGTAGAGCAGCCTCGGCCGGTCGGAGAGCACCGCCAGGGCGGCGTCGTTGCCCATCGAGCCGGTGGGCCACAGGGCCCGGGTGGCCATCGACTGCAGATGGACGCGCAAGTCCTCGAAGGTGAAGCCGAAGACCTGCTGGCGCTGCAGGATCTCCTCGTGGCCGCGCTCCACGCGCTCGTGCGGTGCCAGCGGCAGGTCGTGCAGGTCCACGAGGCCGTCGTCCAGCCACCGCCGGTAGGGGTGCTCGCCGGCGACCCGGTGCTTGAGCTCCTCGTCGGCGATGATCCGCCCTTCGCTGGTGTCCACCAGGAACATGCGGCCCGGCTGCAGGCGGCCCTTGTGCAGCACCTGCTCCGGCGGCACCTCGAGGACGCCGACCTCGGAGCCCATGATGACCCGGTCGTCGCGGGTGACGTAGTAGCGCGACGGGCGCAGGCCGTTGCGGTCGAGGGTGGCGCCGACGACGGTGCCGTCGGTGAAAGCGATCGAGGCCGGGCCGTCCCAGGGCTCCATCAGGCAGGCGTGGAACTCGTAGAAGGCCTTCTTCTCGTCCGACATCTCCTCGTGCCGCTCCCAGGGCTCGGGGATCATCATCATCAGCGCCTGGGGCAGGGTGCGGCCTCCGAGGTGGAGGAACTCGAGGCAGTTGTCGAACATGGCCGAGTCGGAGCCGTCCTCCTCGATGATCGGCAGCAGCTTGGCCAGGTCGCCGCCGAAGCGCTCGGAGCGCAGCATCGACTCACGCGTCTTCATCCAGTTGACGTTGCCCCGGAGGGTGTTGATCTCGCCGTTGTGGATGATGTAGCGGTAGGGGTGGGCGCGCTCCCAGCTGGGGAAGGTGTTGGTGGAGAACCGGGAGTGGACCAGGGCGATGGAGGCCTCCATCCGGGGGTCCTTCAGCTCGGGGAAGTAGAGGGGCAGCTGGTGCGGCGTGAGCATGCCCTTGTAGCAGATCGTCCGGCACGAGATGCTGGCCAGGTAGAAGGCGTCCCCCTCGGTCTCGGCGCTGTGGCGGATCTCGTGGGCGGCGCGCTTGCCGATGACGTAGAGCTTGCGCTCGAAGGCCATCTCGTCGTCGAGGCCCTCGCCGCGGCCGATGAAGAGCTGGGCCATGACCGGCTCGTGGGACCTCGCCCAGCCGCCGAGAGAGCTGTCGTCGGTGGGCACCTGACGCCAGCCGAGGACGCGCTGACCCTCCTCGCGGACGATCTCCTCCAGGGCCTGCTCGCAGAAGCGCCGGTGGGCGGCGTGGGGCCGGGGCAGGTAGACCATGCCGACGCCGTAGGCCCCGGGCTCCGGCAGCTCCACGCCCTGGCCGTCGAGGGTCTCACGGAAGAAGCGGTCGGGGATCTGCAGCAGCATGCCGGCGCCGTCGCCGGTGTCGGGCTCGGCGCCGCGGGCGCCCCGGTGGTCGAGGCAGCCGAGCATCTCGAGGGCGTCCTCGACGATGCCGTGGCTGCGCCGGCCCTTGATGTGGGCCACGAAGCCGATCCCGCAGGCGTCGTGCTCGTGCCGGGGATCGTACAGCCCCTGCTTGGGAGGGAAGGCGGCGGGATACTTCAATGGGGATCCTTTGGGGAGGCGCCCTTGCGTGGGAGGAGGGGCGCGGAGGGCTCGTTTCTCGAAGTGAAGGGCGTAACATAGCCCTGGCAGAGGATGATGTCAACGGTCCTCTTGCCAGGATTCGGGGTGGATTCGGTTGGTTAGGTCTACCATATTGACCATAGATGGCCTAAATTGGTCGTTCATCCCTCTTCAAAGGTACAAATGAGGCCATGCATGATCTCGACGAGCAGGAGCGGCTCATCCTTCGTGCCCTGATCCGCAGCCCCAGGGCCCCGGAAAACCGCATCGCCCGGGAGACCGGGGTTCCGGTGCGCTCAGTGCGGCGCAAGCGCCAGCGGCTCGAGGAGCGGGGGGTCCTGAAGTACTACGCGGCCGTCGACCGGGAGGGTTCCCCGGGCGAGGGGGGCACCACCCAGCACATGGTCATCATCAAGTTCCGGCTGGGTGTGACCCGGGCCCAGGTCGAGCAGGAGATCCGCGAGGAGCCCAACGTGGCCAACGTGTTCTCCGAGCTGATCCGCGACAGCTACCTGGCCGAGACCGACGGCCACATCGCCCTGGTGATGGTCGTGGAGGGAGCTTCCGACTCCGACGTGACCGACAGCCTCCAGGTCCAGATCATCCCGTCGATCCGCAACAACCACGGCGACGACTGCATCGAGGAGGTGCGGACCATGCGCGTCCTCGGGCTCATCCGCCGCGAGCACAACTACCTGCCCGCGGTCAACATGGAGGGAGCCCGACTGGCCGCCGACTGGCCGGACGAGGCGATCTACGTGGGATGAGAGGGGCGATGGCGTCCGCCCACGCCGTCAGGTGAAGACGTAGCGGATGACCAAGAGGGCGCTGAGCACCCAGAGAGCCGGCCCCAGCCGGCCCGCCCGCCCGCGCACGACGGCCAGCAGCGTGTAGGACAGGAGCCCGGCGGCGATGCCCTCGGAGATCGAGTAGGTCAGGGGCATGGCGGCGATCGTCAGGAAGGCGGGCACGGCCTCGGCGTAGTCCGTGAAGTCGATGCGGGTCACCGGCTCCATCATGAAGACGCCGACGATCACCAGCACCGGCGCCGTGGCCACAGCCGGCACGTGGCCCACGAGGGGCGCGAAGAACAGGGCCACGAGGAACAGGGCCGCCGTGGTCAGCGCCGTCAGGCCGGTTCGGCCCCCGTCAGCGACGCCGGCGGCGCTCTCGACGTAGGTCGTGGTGGTGTTGGTCCCGAAGAGCGCGCCCCCCATGGTGGCCAGGGAGTCCGCCGTCAGCGCCCGGCGGACTCGCGGCAGCCGTCCCTGCTCGTCGAGGTAGCCGGCCTTCCCCGCCAGGCCGACGAGGGTGCCGGTGGTGTCGAAGAGGTCGACGAAGGTGAAGGTGAGGATCACCGTCAGCAGGCCGGCGCCCGTGAGCGCCGCGAAGTCGAGGGCGAGGAAGGTCTCGGCCAGCCCCGAGGGCCAGCTGACGATACCCCCCGTGCCGCTTCCGGTCACCCCCAGGGGCAGGCCGACAAGCGTGGTGACGACCATGCCCCACAGCAACGCTCCCCGGACGCGGCGCACGACGAGGCCCGCCGTCACCCCCAGCCCAGCCAGGGCCACGCCGATGCTGGCCATGGAGGTGTCGGGGGGAAGCAGGGCCCGCAGCTCGGCGTCGTCGAAGTAGCGGCCGTCCACCAGGCCGAGGCTGCCGGTGCCCGGATGGAACACGACGAGGCCGGCGTTCTTCAGCCCGATGAGGGCGATGAAGAACCCGATGCCGACGCTGATGGCGCACTTCAAGCCGAGGGGGATGGCGTTGACCACCGCCTCGCGCAGCCGCGTCAGCGTGAGGCCGAGGAAGATCGCCCCCGAGACGAAGACCGCGGCCAGGGCCCCTTGCCAGGGCAGGCCCAGGGAGAGCACGACGGTGTAGGTGAAGAAGGCGTTCAGCCCCATGCCCGGGGCCAGGGCGAAGGGGTAGTTGGTCAACAGGCCCATGAGGGCGCTGCCGAGCGCGGCCGCCAGGCAGGTCGCCGCCAGAACCCCGTCGGCCGGCATGCCCGCCTGCGACAGGATGAGGGGATTCACGACGACGATGTAGGACATCGTCAGGAACGTGGTCACCCCGGCGCGGACCTCGCGCCGCACGGTCGTGCCGTGCTCTTCGAGCCGGAACCGGCCGATCATGGAAGCCGCTGGAGGTCTCCCGCGCGTCAGCGACGGGCCACGAGCTTGTCGTGGTACTTCTTGAGCTGCGACTCCACCCGGTGGGCGGCGTCGTCGACGGCCTTGAAGAGGTTGTTGTCCGCCGTCTCTCCCTTGCCCACGATCCGCTGGTTGGGAACCTTGACGATGATCTCCACGGACGTGGCGTGCCGGTGCTTCGCCTGCGTGTCGAGAATGACCTCGGTGTCGACGATGCGGTCGAAGAACTGGTCGAACTTGGCGCAGACCCCCTCGATGTGCTCCTTCGTCGACTCGGACAGCTTCGTGCTCTTCGCGTCGATTCGCACAGCCATGATGTCCTCCTCTTCGATGGTGTAGGTCCGGGGCCGGCGGTCGGCCCCGGCGGGTCACACCTCGCTCACGGGAAAGTGCCGGACAAGGGGCTCCAGGTCCTGCCAGAAGGCCTCGGGGATCGAGGCGGATCCGGCCACCGCGTTGGCCTCGGCCTCGGCGGTGGTTCGCGCCCCGGGAATGGTCGAGGCCACCAGGGGATGGCGGGTGCACCACTGCAGCGCCGCGGCGTTCATCGCCACCCCGTGATCGGCGCAGAGCCCCTGGATGCGGGCGACGTGATCCATGACCTCGGGCGTGAAGCGCCTGGCGAGGTAGTTGCGGCCCCGCACCTGGCCGGTGGCCAGCAGTCCGCGCTCCAGGGGCGTGGCCCCCACGAGCCCTACGCCGTGTTTCTCCGCCGCCGGCAGGATACGCTCGGCGGCGCTCTGATTGAGCAGGCTCCAGCACTCGGGGATCACGGCGGCGTCGAAGGCCCCCGTCTCGATGTACTCCACGTTGGTGGCGGGAACATTGGACGCCGTGCCGACCCAGGTGACCACGCCCTCGTCCTGCAGCTGGCGCAGGGCCCCGAGAGCGCCGTCGCCGCCCATGACCCGCTCCATGGGCACGTCCATGGCGTCGTGGATGTACAGGAGGTCGAAACGCTCGAGACCGAGCCGGTCGAGGCTCCCTTCCACATGCCGCAGCACGGCATCCCTGCTGTGGTCGATGTCGTTGTAGAGTTGGCCCACCTTGGTCGTCACCGTGACCCGGGACTTCAGATCGGGGCGCTGGCGCAGGGCGTGGCCGATCATCCTCTCCGACTCGGTGGCCAGGTAGAGGGGCGCGGTGTCGACGAGGGTGCAGCCGCCTTCGATGGCCGCGATGACGGCCTGGGCCCCCATCTCCGGATCGAGAGCCACGTCCCAGGGGGCGCCGGGCACGGAGTAGGCACGTGCGGCCTCGTTGGCGCCGGGAATGCCGAGGAAGGCGGTGCCCAGACCGACGATGGAAACCTCCAGGCCGGTCCGTCCGAGCTTCTTGGTTTGCATCGTGGGCTCCTGGAGACGAGTGAACGCCGCAAAGCGTTCACCCTCGAAGCCGTGGCCCGGCCCTAGCGGTGGCTCAAGGGCACGTAGCAGACCTCGGTCGGCCCGGTGTAGACCTGCCGCGGACGGTGGATACGGCCCCTGGTGACGAAGCGGTCCTCGTACCACTGGGCGATCCAGCCGGGCATGCGGCCCATGGCGAACATGACCGTGAACATGCTCGTCGGAATACCCAGGGCGCGGAGGATCACGCCCGAGTAGAAATCGACGTTCGGGTAGAGGCTGCGTTCCTTGAAGTAGTCGTCCGCCAGGGCGGCGCCCTCCAGCTCCTCGGCCAGGCCCAGCAGTGGATCGTCCCGCTGGATCTTCGCCAGCACCGCTTCCGCCTGCTTCTTGATGATCTTCGCCCTCGGGTCGAAGTTGCGGTAGACGCGGTGGCCGAAGCCCATGAGCCGGATGCCCGCTTCCTTGTCCTTCACCTGCTGCACATAGTCCTTCACCGAGATCCCCTGCTCGAGGATCGACTCGAGCATGCTCACCACGGCCACGTTGGCACCGCCGTGAAGGCGGCCCCAGAGGGCCGAGACCCCCGCCGCCACCGAGGCGAAGAGGTTGGCCCCGGAGCTGCCCACCATGCGCACCGTCGAGGTGGAGCAGTTCTGCTCGTGGTCGGCGTGCAGCAGCAGCAGCACGTCCAGGGCCCGCACCAGGGCCGGGTCGGGCTCGTAGTCCCTGTAGGGTTCCGAGAACATCATGTGCAGGAAGTTCTCGCAGAAGTCCTTCTCGGGGTGCGGGTACACCAGGTAATGGCCCATGTCGTGCTTGTACGAGTAGGCGGCGATGGTGCGCACCTTCGAGATCAGCCGGGCCGCGGCCTCTTCGAAGAGTTCCTCGTCCTCGGTGTCGAGCAGCTCGGGATAGAAGCAGGCCAGGGAGTTGAGCACCGCCGACAGGACCGCCATGGGCGGCGATCCCGGGGGGAAGACCTCGAAGTGCTGGCGGAGCTGCTCGCGCAGGAACTGGTGATGGGTCAGGTGACGGCTGAAGCTGTCGAGTTGCTCCGACGAAGGCAGTTGCCCCCAGATCAGCAGGTGGGCGGTCTCGATGAAGGAGCTCTGCTCGGCCAGGTCCTCGATGGGGACGCCGCGGTAACGGAGGATCCCCCGGTCGCCGTCGATGAAGGTTATGGAACTCTGGCAGGAGCCGGTGTTGCCATAGCCTTCGTCGAGGGTGATGTACCCGGTCTGGTCGCGCAGCTTGCTGATGTCGATGGCGTGCTCGTTCTCGCTGCCCACGACGACGGGGAGGTCGAACTTCTTCTCGCCGAGCTGCAGGTTGGCCGTTTCCGGCATTGGAGCCTCTTCTGTAGGTAGGGGAGAGGGGATACCAGTCTAACGGTGCATGGCAAAACGTGTCAACGTCGCCGCCAGCCCGGGGGACCACGCCAAACCGGGGCTCGCGGCAGCCTCGGCTCAGCCCCGATCCAGGAGGGCGCGAACGAACTCGGGGCCGTCGAAAGGCTGCAGGTCGTCGAGGCCCTCGCCCAGGCCGAGCAGGCGGATCGGCACGTCCAGCTCGCGGCGCAGCGCGAAGGCGATGCCGCCGCAGGCGGTGCCGTCGAGCTTGGTGAGGGCCAGACCCGTCAGCTCCAGGGCCGAGTGGAACTCCCGGGCCTGGGCCAGGGCGTTCTGGCCGGTGGTGGCGTCGAGGACGAGAAGCCTCTCATGGGGGGCCCCGTCGAGGCACCGGGCCAGGGACCGGCGGATCTTCTTCAGCTCCTCCATGAGGTTCACGTGGGTGTGGAGCCTACCCGCCGTGTCGACGAGGAGCACGTCCGCGTCCCGGGCCCGGGCGGCCTGGGCCGCGTCGAAGGCGACCGCCCCCGGATCCGCCCCCTGCCGGGAGCGCACGATCTCGGCGCCGGCGCGTTCGGCCCACACCTGAAGTTGGGCCACGGCGCCGGCCCGGAAGGTGTCGCAGCCCGCCATCATCACCTTGCGGTGCTCGCCGGCGTAGCGCTGCGCGAGCTTGCCGATGGTGGTCGTCTTGCCGGCGCCGTTGACCCCGGCCACCAGAATCACCCAGGGGCGCGCCGGCAGGTGCGTGACGTCGAAGCCTTCTCCGGGGGGGAAGATCGCCTCCAGCTCCGCTGCCAAAAGCTCGAAAGCGTCCCCCCCCGAGTCCCGCACCCGGGTGCGCAGGCCTCCGGCGATGGCCGCCGAAGTGTCGACGCCCACGTCGGCCGCGATCAGGATCTCTTCGATCTCGTCGAGGAGATCGTCGTCGAGGCGGCGGTCGCTCACGGCGTCGGCGACGGCCTCGACCACGGCGGAGCGCGTGCGCGACAGGCCGGCGCGGATGCGGTCGAAAAAACCCTGCAAGGCGGGTTGGCGCCTCAGCCGCGGACCGGGCGGTGGCCCCGTCCGGCGGCGGGTCGTTGGGTCGGGTGCATGCTCCGCTCCGGGAACGCCGTCAGAATGGATCGTCAGTCTGGAAGGCGAGTCGGTACAGAATGCCGTCCGGTCCTCGCAGGTGTCAAGCAATCCGACAGGGTGGATCGGCTGCCGCACCGACCGGATCCACCCTTCCCCGATTGACGCGAAGGGAGTGGCCGGGTACATTGCCCGGTTCCCTCTCCTGGAGACGCACCTCTTTGGGGTACAGCCAGTTACGCACACCCGGCAAGCCCTTGGGCGGGATCTCCCGCCGTCTGCTTCGCGCCGCTTCCTGCATCCTGCTCTCCCAAGCCCCGGCTCCTGCGGTCGAGCTGGCGCCGGTGTCGGAGCTCGCCCGGGGGATGCGCGGATACGGCCTGACCGTCGTCGAGGGCACCCGCATCGACACCTTCGGCGTGGAGATCCTGGGGGTCGAGCGCAACTCGATGCTTCCCGGGCGCGACGTCATCCTCGTCCGGCTGTCCGGCCTGGGGCTGGAGGAGACGGGTCTCGTGGCCGGCATGAGCGGCAGTCCGGTGTACGTCGAGGGACGCCTGGTCGGTGCCGTGGCCTGGGGCTGGTTCGCCGCCGACGAGCCGGTGGGCCTGCTCACCCCGATCCACGAAATGCTCGCGGTCATGGAGCGGGACCTGTCGACCCCGGCCCGGGGATCCGCCGCGGCGCCGGCGCCGGCGCGGCCCTCCGGCCTGGTGCGCCTGGCGGCGCCCGTCTGGGTGTCGGGGGTCGGCCGCGGGACCGCGCAACGCATGACCGAGCTCCTGTCGCCCCTCGGCCTCGAGCCCCTCCTGTCGCCGGCCGGAGAGGATCCTTCCCTGGATACGCCGCCGCTCCGGGCGGGCAGCGCCGTGGGAGTGCAGTTGGTCGGCGGCGATCTGAGCATGGTCGGAATCGGCACGGTGACCCATGTGGACGGAGACCGCCTGGTCGCCTTCGGCCACGACTTCGTCGGCAGCGGCGCCATCGACCTGCCGATGACGGGGGCCCACATCTTCGGCGTTCTCGACCACCGATTCCGCTCCTTCAAGCTGGGCGCGGCCACGGCCACCGTCGGTGCCGTCCGGCAGGACCGCTTCGGAGGGATCGCCGGCCTCACCGGGGCGAGGGCGGGCGTGCTCCCGGTGGAGATGGCCGTCGCCCCGGAGGGCGAGACCCGGGAGTTCCGGTTCGAGGTCGCCCGTCACCGGTTCTTCACCGCCGGCCTGATCCAGTCGGCGCTGATAGGGGCCCTGGAGTCCACCTCCAAGGTAATCGGCGAGGCCTCGATCGATCTGAACATCGACATCGAGTTGGACGACGGCCGCAAGGTGACGTGGGACCAGATCTACAGCGGGGTCGACGCCACCTTCGCCGCCGCCATCGATGCGGGCACACCCCTGCGTGCCCTGGTCCGCTCCTCCTTCGAGGGGGTCCGCCTGGCCGGCGTTCGGATGCGGGCCGATGTGAGGGAGGAGGTGCGTGTCGCGCGCCTCTCGGGGGCGAGCCTGGACCGCCCAGGAGTCCGCGCCGGGGAGGAGGTCACCGTCTCGGTGCGGCTGTCACCCTACAGGAGCGCCGAGAGAGTCCTGCAGATCCCGGTGCGGGTTCCGGCCGACGCGGCCGGAGAGCTGGGGGTGAGGGTCGGGTCGGGTCGGTCTGCCAACGGCTGGGAGGAGGAACGCCTGGGCGCCGGACCGCCGGCAGACTCCGAGGAGTTGCTGAGGCGTCTGAACCGGCCCCGGCGGGAGGACGAGCTGGTCGTGCTGCTGACCGTCGCCGAGCCGGGTCTGACCGTGGACGGTCGCGAGCTGCCCTCGCCGCCCCCCTCGGTGCACCGGCTGCTGTCGCAGTCGCCGGTGGCGGGCACCACCCGCATGGTGGCTTGGCGGGTCCTGACAGAAGAACGCGTCCCTGCCGGTTTCGTCCTGCGTGGGGAGCAGAGCCTCGTCCTCGAGGTGGACCCGGAGGGCCGCCGATGAGACCACTGACTCGCCAACTGCTCCTCTGCCTGCTGGCCGCCCCCGGGTGGAGCGTCGATCCGGTCACCCTCCACCAGGCCCGGTACTCCGACTTCGAGGCCGGCACCGGCGAGGGCGTCGCCCTGCTCTCCGAGGGCGAACTGGCCCTCGGCCCGGTCCTGGTTCCCCTGGCCGAGGTCGATGGCCGCCGCATCTGGACCCTGGCGGCCCACGGGGGCGATCTGTGGGTCGGCACGGGAGACGACGGCCGCATTTTCAGGTTCACGGACAAGGACACCCGGCCCCATCTGCTCTTCGACTCTCACGAAGTCGGAGTACACGCCCTGCAGCCGTCGGATGGCGGGCTCTTCGCCGGCACTTCACCCGGCGGACTCGTCTACCGCCTCGACCCGAAGGGGGAGGTGGCCTCGGAGACAAGCTCGGGGAGCCGCTATGTCTGGGACCTTGCCCTCGACCGCCGGGGACGGCTGCTCGTCGCCACCGGCGGGCCGGCTCGTGTGCTGCGCCTGGACGGCGGCGAGGTGGACACCCTGTTCCAGGGAGGCACCGCTGACCATGTGCGCGCGCTGGCGAGCGCCGGCTCGCGGTGGTATGCCGGCACCGCCGTCTCCGGGCCGGGAGAGGACGCTTCGAGGCCGCCAGCCCGGGCCCGCATCTACGAGCTCACCGGATCGGGAGCCCGCCTGGTGGTTGAGACCGACGCAGAGGAGGTGACCCATCTCCTCGCCGTGGGGGACACTCTCTTCGCCGCCCTCGTCGGCCCGGGACCGGCCCCGAAGGGGGGAGGCCCGGAGTCGCTGGCGACTCTGCTGAGGATCGATCCGGACGGGGGGGCCTACCCCTTGTGGCGCGGCCGTGGTGTGTGGGCCGGCATCGCCGACCTCGGAGGCGGCTGGCTGGCCGCGGTCCTGCGCGATCCGGCACTGGCCCTGCGGGTGTGCACCAAGGGGCTGCTGATGGAGCGCCTAGCCGCCGCCGATTCCTTGTCGCCGAACGCGCTTCTGCTCCATGGGGGCGACTGGATCCTCGGCGACGGGCTCACGGGGCGTCTGTCGCGCCTGACCCCCAGCGCCGCCGACAGCGGGTTCTTCGACGCCCCGGTGGAGGACCTCGGGGGCCACGGACACTGGGGGGCGGTGACCTGGGAGGCCACGGTCCCCGATGGCACCCGGCTCTTTCTGCGGACCCGCTCGGGCAACACCGCCACGCCGGACGAGACCTGGAGCGAGTGGTCGGAGAAGGTCGGGGAGTCCGGCACGGCGATCGCCAGCCCCTCGGCCCGCTACCTGCAGTACCGCCTGGTCCTGTCGTCGCGGGACCCGCGGAACACGCCCCTGGTCCGGAGGGTATCGATCGCCGCCCGGCCGACGAACCTCCCTCCCCGCATCTCCGATGTGAGCACCTTCGCCTATCGCGGCAACCCCCAGGGCCAGGGACCTCCTCCGCCGCCCCAGAACGGACCCCGCGACGGAAACCGGGGACTCCCCCGGAGCAAGAGCCTGCGTCTGGTGCGCTGGCAGGCACAGGACCCGAACGGCGACGAGCTCAGCTACCGCGTCTACCTGCGCGGCGAGAATCAGCGGCAGTGGAAGCTGGTCGAGGACCGGATCGCCCAGACCACCCTGTTCTGGGACACGGAGAGTATGCCCGAGGGCACGACGCAGCTGCGTGTGGTCGCTTCCGACGCACCGGACAACCCACGGGAGCTGGCCCTCGAGGACGACTACGTGAGCGCTCCCTTCCCCATCGACAACACCCCGCCTCGGGTCCGGCTGACGGCGAGCCGGGAGCGTGGCGGCATCCGGCTCCACGCGGAGATCGAGGACGCCGTCACCGCGATCCACGGGGCCCGCTACTGCGTCGATTACGACGACGAGGGCACGCGCCTGGCCGCCGCCGACGGGGTCTTCGACGGCGGACGGGAGGAAGCGGCCTTCCGGGTGGAGGACCTGGAGCCGGGAGAGCACGTCATCTCCGTGCAGGCGTGGGACGCCCTCGACAACGTCGGCGTGGCCCGCATTCTCGTGGAAGTCGAGTAGCCCCCGGGTTGGACGACGCCAAGGCACTCGGCCGGGCCCTGGTCCTGGCCGCCCGGGGCCGAGGCAGAGTGAGCCCGAACCCGCTCGTCGGCGCCGTCGTCGTCGACCGTTCCGGAACCGTCGTCGGCGAAGGCTGGCACCGCAGGGTCGGCGGCCCCCATGCCGAGGTCGAAGCCCTGCGGGCGGCCGGCGAGAGCGCCCGCGGCGGCACCCTGTTCTGCAACCTGGAGCCCTGCTCTTTTCACGGTCGAACCCCCCCGTGCGTCGAGGCGGTGGTCGCCGCGGGCGTGTGCCGGGTCGTCTGCGCCCTGCAGGATCCCGACCCCCGGGTCGACGGCCGGGGCTTCCGCCGCCTCCGGGAGGCTGGTATCGAGGTCGAGGTGGGCGTCCGCGCGGTCGAGGCGGAGGAGCAGAATGCCGCCTACCTGCACCACCGGCGCACCGGACGGCCGCTGGTGGTGCTCAAGCTGGGCCAGTCCCTCGACGGGCGCATCGCCACGGCCTCAGGGGCCTCGCGGTGGATTACCGGCGAGCCGGCCCGGCGGCACGCCCACCGCTGGCGTTCCTGGACGGACGCGGTGGCCGTGGGGGCCGGCACCGTGATCGCCGACGATCCGGCCCTGACGGTGCGCCACGTGAAAGGCCGGGACCCGCGGCCTATTGTCGTGGACGGACGCCTGCGCTGCCCGCCGTCGGCGAAGGTCTTCGGGGGCCGGGAGCCGATCCTGGCGACATCGGCATCGGCCCCGGAGGAGGAGCGCCGGCGGTTCGCCGAGCGCGGCGTCGAGGTCTGGGCGCTGGCCGACAAGGGCGGGACCTTCGAGTTGGGAGAGCTGTGGGCTCGGGCCGGCGAGGCGGGTCTGACCAGCGTCCTCGTGGAAGGCGGCCGCGGGCTGGCGGGCGCCGCCCTGCGGACCCGGTCGGTCGATCGCGTCATGCTCTACATCGCCCCCCGCCTGCTGGGCGGCGATGCCCTGCCCGGCGTCGGCGACCTGGGCCTGGAATCCCTGGCGGAGACCCCGATCATCGAGCAGGCGCGCACCCGACGCCTGGGAGAGGATCTGCTCTACACCGGGAAGGTGGTCTACCCATGTTCACCGGACTGATCGAGGAGGTGGGCACCGTCCGCCGGGTCGAGGCCCGGGGGGAGGCTCTGCGGCGCCTGGAGATCGAGGCCCCGGGTATCTGCGAGGACCTGAAGACCGGGGACAGCGTCAACATCAACGGCGCCTGCCAGACCGCCGTGGAGCTGAAGGGCGGCAGGTTTCTCGTCGAGTCGGTGGCCGAGACCCTTCGGCGCACGACCCTTGGGGAGCTGCGGCCGGGATCGCCCGTCAACCTGGAACGCTCCCTGCGCCCGACCGACCGGCTGGGGGGGCACCTGGTCCTCGGCCACGTGGACGGGGTCGGAACCGTGCGCCGGCTCGACGCCGCCGCGGGCGACACCGTCCTCCAGGTGGCTCCCCCGGCGGAGCTGGCACACTACCTGGCCGCCAAGGGATGCGTCGCCGTCGACGGCATCAGCCTGACCCTCGTCGATGTCGCCGCGGACGGCACCTTTACCATCGCTATCATACCGCATACATTAGTACATACGAACCTTTCACAGGTCCGCGCGGGTGCTCGTGTGAACCTCGAGATCGACGTGGTCGCCCGCTATGTGGAGCGCCTTCTCACCGGCCGCTCCGCCATCCCCGGCGGCCTCACCCTCGACGCCCTCCGGGATCTGGGATACACCTGAATCGCCCGGCTTCGGCCGGGCGTTTTTCGACATTGTCCGACTTCAATACCATCGAAGAGAGCATCGACGACCTGGCCGCCGGCCGCATGGTGGTCCTGGTGGACGAACGCGCCGTCGACGTGGACGGGTCCGATGTCGTGGGCGAGGGTGAGCTGGTCATGGTCGCCGAGCTTGCCGACGCCGCCTCGGTCAACTTCATAACCCGGCACGCGGGAGGCCCGGTCTACGTCGCCGCCGACCGCGAGCGGCTCGAGGCGTCGGGCCTGGAGCTGGCCCGCCCGGGCGGCGGCGGCCCCCGGAGCGCGGCCTGCATGACCTCGGTCAACGCCCGCGAGGTGACGGGCACCGGGGTCTCGGCCCAGGAACGGGCCCTCACCATCCGCCGCCTGGCCGATCCCGACAGCCGCGGCGCCGACTTCGTGCAGCCCGGCCACGTGACGCCCATCGCCGCCCAACCCGGAGGCGTGTTGCGGAGGGCGGGCCACACCGAGGCCTCCGTCGACCTCGCCCGGCTGGCCGGCGTCGAGCCGGTAGCGCTCCTGGCCTCGGTTCTCGACGCCGACGGAGAGCTGGCGTCGACCCCCTACCTCCTCGAGTTCGCTGCCCGCCACGGCCTCAAGATCGCCACCATCCGCGATCTGATCGCCCATCGGCGCCGGTCCGAGAAGCTGATCGAGCTGCAGGCCCGGACCCCCATGCCCACCGCGCACGGTGAGTTCACCGTCTATGCCTACCGCTCCCTGGTGGACGGCAGTCCGTACATCGCCCTGACCATGGGAGATGTCGCCGACGGGGCCCCGACCCTGGTGCGCATGCACTCCTCCTGCGTCACCGGTGACGCCCTCGGTTCGCACCTGTGCGACTGCGGCGAGCAGCTGGAGCGGGCCATGTCTCTGATCGCCTCCGAGGGCCGGGGGGTGGTCGTCTACATCCAGAGCCACGAGGGCCGCGGCATCGGGCTGATTCACAAGCTCAAGGCCTACGAGCTGCAGCAGAGCCAGGGTCTCGACACGGTCGAGGCCAACCACGCCCTCGGCCTGCCCGCCGACGCCCGGGACTACGGTATCGGCGCCCAGGTTCTCTACGACCTCGGCCTGCGGCAGTTGCGCCTGCTGACCAACAACCCGCGCAAACGCGTCGGGCTCGAGGGCTACGGGCTGACCGTGGTCGAGGAAGTGTCGCTGGCGGCGGAGCCCAACCGGCACAACATCCGCTACCTGCGGACCAAGCGAGACCGCATGGGGCACACCAACCTGCTCTCCGAATGAGGGGACCCGATGCCGAAAGTGCATGAGGGCAAGCTCGAGGCCGGCAGCCGGCGCTTCGCCATCGTCGTGGCCCGCTTCAACAGTCTGATCACGGGCAAGTTGCTCGACGGCGCGCTGGACTGCCTGCGGCGCCACGGATGCCCGGAGGACAACGTCGAGATCGCCTGGGTCCCCGGCTCCTTCGAGCTGCCTTTGGTGGCGCGCCGGCTGGCGGGCACCGGGCGCTTCGACGCGGTCATCTGCCTCGGCGCCGTGATACGCTCCGAGACCCCCCACTTCGACTTCGTCGCCGCCGAGACGGCTCGCGGCATCGCCCGCGTCGGCCTCGACAGCGGCACCCCGGTGACCTTCGGCGTCATCACCACCGACGACACGGAGCAGGCCGTCAACCGGGCCGGTGCGCGTTCCGGCAACCGCGGGTGGGACGCGGCGATGAACGCCATCGAGATGGCCGACCTGATGGCCGGGATGGACTGAAAGAGGCCGTGACCGGCGCCGCCGACGAGTGGGGAGTGGAAGAGGAGGAACTGCCCGACAGTCGTACCGGCGCCCGCCGGCTGGCTCTCGAGGTCCTCTACTGGGAAGTGGCCTCGCCGGGACAGCTCGAGGAGGCTCTGCGGCAGCGGGCCACCGCCGCCGGCCTCCGGCGGGAGAACCTCGAGTTCGCCAGCCGTCTGGCCCGGGCGGCCGTGGAGCACGCCGAGGAGCTCCATGGCCTGATCTCCTCCACCGCGACCAACTGGACCAGCGACCGCATCGCCCGCCTCGACGGGCTCGTGCTTCGGCTTGGGGCCGCCGAGCTGCTCTATTTCGACGACGTTCCCGGCCGGGTGGCGATCGACGAGGCCGTAGAGTTGGCCCGCACCTACGGCGGAGGCCAGTCCCATGCCTTCGTCAACGGGGTTCTGGACGGAATCGCGAGAGCCCGCGGCATCCGGTTGTGACCCGCCCCGGGGCCGGTGCGCCGGTGGCCGTTTCCGGGAGCGTCGAGTATCTTAGCCCCGCTGGTTCCCGCCGGTCCGGTAGCGGGACCCCTTCCCCTGCCGTGAGGAACCTGGCCGCCGGGAGATGTTCCGGTTGCCCCGTGCGCCTGGCATCCCGAATCCCGATCTGTTTCCCATCTAACCGAACCGCACACAGACCATGCTGGGTTCAATAAAGAAGCTCTTCGGCTCCCAGGCGGAGCGGGAGTTCAGGAAGGCCTCGCCGGCCCTCGCCGACATCAACGAGGAACTGGCAGGGCTGCGGACGCTCTCCGACGCCGAGCTCTTCGCCCGCACGGCGGGATTCCGGGAGCGGATCCGCGATCACGTCGGCCCCCGCGCCGGGGAGCTGCGGGAGATCGAGGAGCAGTTGCGCACCGACCTCGAGCCCGGGGAGCGCGAAGATCTCAACGATCGCCACGAGGCCCTGAACGAGGAGATTCACGCCGCCGAGGGCGAGGCCCTCGAGGAGATCCAGGAGGAGGCCTTCGCCGTGGTCAAGGAGGCTTGCCGCCGGCTGGTGGGGCGCACCTGGGAGGGTGTCGGGGGCCCCGAGGAGTGGTTCATGGTGCCCTACGACGTGCAGCTCTTCGGCGGCACCGTGCTGCACCAGGGCAAGATCGCCGAGATGGCCACCGGCGAGGGCAAGACCCTGGTGGCTACCATGCCCCTGTACCTCAATGCTCTGCCGGGCCGCGGCGTGCATCTGATCACCCACAACAACTACCTGGCCAAGCGCGACGCCATGTGGATGGGCGGCGTCTACAACTTCCTCGGTCTGTCCGTGGGCGTGATCCAGGATCAACGCCAGACCGGCGGCGCCGAGGCCTACCTGCTGCCGGCGCCGGAGTCGCCCCCGGAGGAGTTCGTCTGGCGGCCGGCCACCCGGTACGAGGCCTACCGGGCCGACATCGTCTACGCCACCAAGGACCAGGTCGGGTTCGACTACCTCTACGACAACATGGCCACCCGCCGCGAGCACATGGTGCAGCGGGAGTTCAACTACGCCATCGTCGACGAGGCCGACTCCAACCTGATCGACGACGCCCGCACGCCGCTGATCATCTCGGGTCCCGTGCCCGAGGCGACGAACCGCTACGCCGAGTTCAAGCCCATGGTGGAGAGGCTGCTGAGGGCGCAGACGAACCTCGTCAACAAGCTCGTGGCCGAGGCCGAGAGCAAGCGCCAGCAGGCGGACGGCGAGTACGAGGCCGGCATCGCCCTGCTCCGCGCGGTCCGCGGTGCCCCGAAGAACCGACGCCTCATGAAGACGCTGCAGGAGGAGGGCACGAAGCGCCTCATCGGCCGCGTGGAGGCCGACTTCATGCGCGACAAGCGCATGACCGAGATCGACGACGAGTTGTTCTACGCAGTCGACGAGAAGGCCCACACCATCGACCTGATGGACAAGGGGCGGGATCTGCTGTCCCCCGACGAGCAGGCCCTGTTCGTCCTTCCCGACGTGAGCGAGGAGATCGGCAGCATCCGCAAGGACGAGTCGAGGGGCGAGGAGGAGCGGCGCACGGCCGAGGACGAAGCCTACCGCGACCATCAGCAGCGCACCGAGGCGGTGCACAACATCAACCAGCTCATGCGCGCCTACACTCTCTTCGAGCGCGACGTCCAGTACATGGTGACCGAGGACAGGAAGGTCGTTATCGTCGACGAGTCCACCGGCCGGCCCCAGCCCGGGCGGAGGTTTGCCGACGGGCTGCACCAGGCCCTTGAGGCAAAGGAGGGAGTCAAGGTCGAGCAGGAGACGCAGACGGTGGCCACCATCACCCTGCAGAACCTGTTCCGCATGTACCGAAAGCTGGCCGGCATGACCGGTACGGCCGAGACCGAATCAGCGGAGTTGTGGGAGATCTACAAGCTCGACGTCGTCGTCATCCCCACCCATCGTCCGGTGCGCCGCCTCGACCACGAGGACCAGATCTTCCGCACCAAGCGTGAGAAGTACAACGCCATCATCGAGGAGATCGGCTGGCTTCACGAGCGCGGACTGCCGGTGCTGGTAGGCACGATCTCGGTGGAGATCTCCGAGCTGCTGTCGCGTATGCTCAAGCGCAAGGGGATCCAGCACCAGCTGCTGAACGCCCGCTTCCACGAGAAGGAGGCGCAGGTCGTGGCCGACGCCGGCCAGCCGGGCACGGTGACCATCGCCACCAACATGGCCGGGCGGGGTACCGACATAAAGCTGAACCCCGGCGTCGTCCACATCGACCGCGAGCTGATCGAGTCGGAGACGACCTTGGAGGATTCCGTCGACGGCCGCCCTCTGGCCGAGGAGCTCACCGAGAACCCGAGCGGCCTGCAGGTGATCGGCACCGAGCGGCACGAGTCGCGCCGCATCGACCGGCAGCTGAGGGGCCGCGCCGGCCGGCAGGGCGATCCCGGAGGCTCGCGCTTCTACCTGTCCCTCGAGGACGACCTGATGAGGCTCTTCGGCTCGGAGCGCATCGCTTCGGTGATGGACCGCCTCGGGGCCGAGGAGGGAGAGGTCATCGAGCACCGCATGGTGACGCGCTCCATCGAGCGGGCCCAGAAGAAGGTGGAGGCGCGCAACTTCGAGATCCGCAAGCACCTGCTGAAGTACGACGACGTGATGAACCAGCAGCGCCAGGTGATCTACAACCGGCGGCGCGACATCCTCGAGCGGGACACCGCCCGGGACCAGGTGCTCGACATCATCGCCGAGACCGTCTCCGGCCTGGTCGCCGCCCACGCGCAGGCCGACGTGCACTCCTCCGAGTGGACCTGGGAAGACCTGGCCGCCGACTTCTCGACCCGGTTCTACACCCCCTTCCCGGTGGAGGTGGCCGAGCGCGACGGCGTCGAGTCCTCCGACCTCGAAGCGCGCCTCCTCGAGGCCGCCCGGGCCGCGTACGAGCACCGTCGCCAGGCCGTCGACGAGAACACCTTCAACGAGGTGGAGAAGGCGATCCTGCTGCACACCATCGACACGTGCTGGCAGGAACACCTCTACGAGATGGACGAGTTGAAGGAGGGGGTCGGCTTCGCCGGGGTGGGCGGGAAGGACCCCCTGCTGGTGTACCAGAAAGAGGCTTTCGAGATGTTCGAGAGTCTCATCGGGCGGATCGATACCGAGTCGCTGAGCAACCTGTTCCAGCTTCGCGTCGAGGCGGGGCCGGTACCGGAGAGACGGGCGCCCACCGGCCGGGGCCGGTTCAGCGACATCCATCGGGAGGCGACGAACCTCGGCTTCCGCGGCGCACCGGCCGGTCCCGAGGAGGCCTCGGCGCCGGGTGTGCCCGCGGGTGACGGATTGCCCCTGGGGCGCCCGGCCGGGGCCCCCCGGGACGATCAGGAGCTGGTAGCGGCGGGCAGCGAGGGTGGCGGGCCGGCGAAGAGAGCGCCGGTGCGGGTTGGTCCGAAGGTGGGCCGGAACCAGCCCTGCCCCTGCGGCAGCGGCAAGAAGTTCAAGCATTGCCACGGCAAGGGCTGAAGGGGTCGGGCCGGGAAGGTAGGCCATGGCTGAGATCGACGGCCTGGGGGCTCTTTCGGCGGCGCAGATCGCCCTCCTCGCTCTCTACTGCGTCACCGTCGGCCTCCTGAGCCTGTACGGGTTCCACCGCTGGTTCATGCTGCGCCTCTACTGCCGTCACCGCCGGGAGACCCCCGAGCCTCGGGGGCGCTTCCCCCAGTTGCCCCGAGTGACGGTGCAGCTGCCCATCTACAACGAGTACCACGTCGTCGACCGCCTCGTGGACAGCATCGGCGCCCTCCACTACCCGAAGGACCGGCTCGAAGTGCAGGTGCTCGACGACTCGACGGACGAGACCCGCGGACGGGCGGTGGCCGCCGTGGAGCGCCTGCGGGGGCAGGGGGTGGACGCCCGTTACCTGCACCGGGACAACCGCGAGGGGTACAAGGCCGGAGCCCTGGCGGCCGGCCTGTCCCGGACCCGCAGCGAGTTCATCTTCCTTCTGGACGCCGACTTCGTGCCGCCCCCCGATGTCCTGACGAAGGCCATTCATCATTTCACCGACGATCGCATCGGCATGGTGCAGATGCGCTGGGGCCACCTCAACCGGCGCTTCTCACTGCTCACCCGCATCCAGTCGATTTTCCTCGACGGACATCTCGTCATCGAGCACACCGCGCGCAACCGCTCGGGCCGGTTCTTCAATTTCAACGGTACCGCTGGACTCTGGCGTCGCCAGGCGATCGTCGACGGCGGCGGCTGGCAGCACGACACCCTCACCGAGGACCTCGACCTGAGCTTCCGGGCGCAACTCGCCGGATGGAGGTTTCTCTACCTGCCCGACATCGAGGTGCCGGCGGAGCTGCCCGTGGAGATCAACGCCTTCAAGACCCAGCAGCATCGCTGGACCAAGGGCGCGGTGCAGACCGCCCGCAAGATCCTGCCACGAGTGTGGCGGGCACGGCTGCCGCTGAAGGTGAAGGTGGAGGCCACCGTGCACCTGACGGCGAACATCTGCTACGTCCTGATGCTGCTCATGGCGGTGCTCATGCTGCCGGTCCTTGGGATCCGCCAGTCGATGCCCTGGGAGCACCGGTTGTTTCTCATCGACCTGCCCCTGTTCTCGATGGCGACGATGGCCATCGGGAGCTACTACCTGGTCTCGCAGAAGGCTCTGTACGAAGACTGGAAGAGCTCGATCAAGTACCTGCCGCTGCTGATGGCGATCGGCATCAGCCTGTGCGTCAACAATGCCCGGGCGGTCCTGGAAGGGTTGCTGGGCTACAGGACCGGCTTCCAGCGCACGCCCAAGTACGGCGTGGGTTCCGGCGGCTCCCTTCCCGGAGCGAAGTACGCGGGGTCGAAGACCTTGGTGGCCCTGGCGGAGCTGGCGATGGCCGGCTACTTCGTGCTGGTCATCTCTCGCGCCTGGGAGGCGCAGCTCTACCTGGGGATCCCCTTCCTGCTGCTCTTTCACGCGGGGTTTCTGTACACCGGAACGCTGTCCGGCCTGCAGCCCTGGCTGGGTCTCGCGGGCCTGCGGTGGCTCGGTGCCAGGACCAGGGATGGGAGAGGACTGCGCTCAGCCGCCGGCGCCTGAGCGGCGGCGCACCCCCAAACCCCTGGGCCAGGGAGAGGCCCTCCAGGTCTTGAGGTCCGGGACTGTCGAGGGCACCGGCCGTGGCACGGCGGGCCCGCCGAGGCGCGCTCGGCCAGGGGAAAGTGCGGGGGCCGCGCTGGACGCGGAGAAACGGTCCCGGACCCCGGCAGAGGCCCGGCCGCGTATCGGCCTACGTCAGGATGAGTGCTTCAGAGTTCCGGCCAGGCCAGTTCGTACTCGCCGCCCTCCAGTTGCTCCCGCGCCAGGAGGACGATCAACGACGGGTAGACGCGCTGCTCGATGTCTCGGCGCAGGTTCCGCAGGCCGATGGCCACGGAGTGCGCCTGCCGCCGGGTGTCGCCGGTCTCGTCTCGCGCCAGGCGGCGGGCCTGCTCGAAGGCCCGCTGGTAGAGGTCGTGGGTGTTGCGGATCGTGCGCTCGTCCAGCTCCGGGATGGCGTTCACGGCGGCGGCGTACTCGTCGAGCATGTTGCGGGCCGCCTCGATGTCGGCATTGGTCACCGGCACGCTCGGATCGTCGAAACGCAGGATCGTCCGTTCCACGCGCTCGTTGAAGCCATGGAACTCCTGGATCGACTTCACATACTGCTTCAGCTCGGCGATCTCCGCCTCCCTGCCGCATCCGGTCAACCCCACCGCCAACGTGAGTGTGAGCAGCAGCCCCCGTACCATTTCGACCTCCAGGCGTAGGTGGTGCAGGTTCCACGCGAGGGCCCGCCGGGCAGCGCCAGGGGCGGCGCCGCTGACGGGCTCGGCGGTAACATACAACGCCCCGAAAGCCGAAGGCAAGGCGCTTCGTTGACGGGTTGCGGAGGCCGGGATACCTTCACCAATTCCCCTTCACCTGCACCCGATGGAGGCACTGGTGGTCAGCCGCGAACAGCTCCGGAACCTGCTTGACGACTGCCTGCTCGAAGCCCGTTTCGAGCGCTGGGCCGACTCCTACCACCAGGGGAAGGTCCGCGATATCTACCGCCTTGAGGACCGCCGCATCCTGATCACCACCGACCGGCAGAGCGCCTTCGATCACGTCCTGGGTACCATCCCCCTGAAGGGGCAGGTTCTCAACCGGATCGCCCAGTACTGGTTCGAGCGTACCGCAGACATCGTGCCGAACCACGTCCTCCAGGTGCCGCACGCCAGCGTCACCGTTGCCGAGGAGCTGGACATGTTCCCCGTGGAGGTCGTGGTGAGGGGCTACCTGACGGGCAGCACCGAGACCTCGGCCTGGACTCACTACGCGCGCGGGGTGCGGGAGCTGTGCGGCAACCGGCTCCCCGACGGCATGATCAAGAACCAGCCATTCGAGGCGCCCATCATCACGCCCACCACCAAGTCCGAGGACCACGACGAACCGATTTCCGCAGAGCAGATCGTCGAGCGCGGCCTCGTCGACGAGAGGACCTGGCGCCGGATCGAAGAGATTGCCCTGGAGTTGTTCGCCCGGGGGCAACAACTGGCGGCGGAGCAGGGGCTGATCCTGGTGGACACCAAGTACGAGATGGGCCGCAACGCCGAGGGGCGGATCGCGGTGGCCGACGAGATCCACACGCCCGACTCCTCCCGCTACTGGATTCTGGACAGCTACGAGGAGCGTCACGGGCGCGGCGAGGAGCCGGAGAGCCTGGACAAGGAGTTCCTCCGTCTGTGGCTGAAGGACAAGGGCATCTCCGACGACAACATCCCCCATCTCGACGCCGATATCCGCGTCGAGGTGGCAGGACGCTACGTCGATCTCTTCGAGCGGGTGACGGGGCGGACCTTCGAGCCCGACATGGGGGAGGACGGTTCCGTGAGGGACCGCATCGAGAGAGCGATCGAGCCGTTCTTCGCCCCCGAGGGCAGACCGGTGTGAGCACCGGGGCCTCGGAGCTGCGGAGCGCGCCGGCCCGCCGGTCGGTCCTCGGCCGGTTCCTGGGGGCCGTGCTCGTGTTCCGACTGGAGCTGCGGCTGCCGGCGATCGACGCGGGCCTCGTCCTGCTGTCATGGCTGCGGCGGCCGGTGATCCAGATGCCCGTGGACCGGGCGCGGGTCCCCGGGGTTTCCCTGCTCTCGATCGCGCCGTCTCCCGCCACGGCCGCCCGCAGCCGCACCCTCCGGCGTCTCGACGAGATCTTTCCCTTCTGAGCGAGCCTCCCCGTGCTTCACCGTCAGCTGAGAACAGCCTTGGAGGAGATCTTCGGGGAGGACTATGTCGAGGAGGCCCTGCGTCACTCCGAGCTGGCGGAGCTGGTGATCTGCGAGCGCACCGACCAGTTCAAGGACACCGTCCTCGGCTTCCAGCGGCTCAACTACCGCGACGAGCAGTCCACCTACGCCGCCGGGCTGGAGCGCGAGTTCGGCGTCGCCCTCATCTGTTCCCTGCTGCACAACCCCACGCGCCAGCTGATCGCCGAGCTCGGCCTGAACTACCTGTAGTGCTCGGGGGCGTGCGCAGGGGGCCGACAGGCCGGCGCCGGGGCACCCTCCGCGCGTGACCGGCAACCCGCTCCTCGCCTTCGACCTCGGCGCCGAGAGCGGCCGCGCCATTCTCGGCCGCTTCGACGGCGAGCGTCTGGAACTGGAGGAGCTGCACCGGTTCCCCACGGGGGGCACGGCGGTCTTCGACCTGCTCTACTGGGACGTGCTGCGCCTGCACGACGGGATCAAGCAGGGGCTGCGGGCGGCCGCCGGGGCCGGGATCGCCTCCGTGGGGGTCGACACCTGGGGGGTGGACTTCGGCCTGCTGGCCGCCGATGGATCCCTCCTCGACAACCCCCGCCACTACCGGGACCCGCGGACCGAGGGCGTGCTGGATCGGGCCCTGGAGCGAGTCTCCCGGGAGCGCGTGTTCGCCGCAACGGGGGTGCAGCTCCTGCCGATCAACACCCTCTTCCAGTTGCTGTCCATGCAGGAGCAGTCCGCTCCCCAACTGGGCGCCGCCCACCGGCTGCTGATGATGGCCGACCTGCTGCACTACTTCCTCACGGGGGAGCAGGTCTGCGAGTTCACCAACGCCACCACCACCCAGCTCTACGATCCGCGGCAGGGGCGCTGGTCGACGGAGCTCCTCGAGGCCTTCGGCCTGCCGCATGGCATCCTGCCCGAGATCGTCCCGCCCGGCACTCGGATCGGACCGCTTCTGGAGACCGTGTCCCGCGACTGCGGCCTGGCTTCCGGGATCCCGGTGGTGGCGCCGGCCACCCACGACACCGGCGCCGCCGTGGCCGCCGTGCCCGCCGAGGGCGCCGACTTCGCCTACATCAGCTCCGGCACGTGGTCGCTCATGGGCGCCGAGCTGCAGACCCCGGATCTCTCGGACGGCGCCTTGCGGTACAACTTCACCAACGAGGGCGGCGTGGGCGGCACCTTCCGGTTCCTGAAGAACATCATGGGTCTGTGGCTGGTGCAGGAGTGCCGGCGCACCTGGGCGGCGGCCGGCCGCGAGCGCTCCTACGCCGAGCTCACCCGGGCGGCGGAAGAGGCCCCCGGCTTCGGGCCTCTCGTCGATCCCGACGACGGGCGCTTCCTGCCTCCGGGGGACATGCCCGGCCGGGTGGCCGCCTTCTGCCGCGAGACGGGACAGACCGAGCCCGGCGGGGAGGGCGCCGTGATCCGCTGCCTGCTCGAGAGCCTGGCCCTGAAGTACCGCTGGGTTCTCGAGCGCCTCGAGGAGGTCCTGGGCCGGCGCCTGGAGCCGGTCCACGTCGTCGGCGGCGGCATCCGCAACACCCTGCTCTGCCAGCTCACCGCAGACGCCACCGGCCGTCCGGTCGTCGCCGGGCCGGCGGAAGCCACGGCCATCGGCAACATCCTGGTGCAGGCCCTCGGCCTCGGCCGGATCGGCTCGGCCGGCGACATCCGCGCCGTGGTGCGTGCCTCCTTCGAGCCCCGGACCTTCGCCCCCGACGGGGACCACGGCCGCTGGGAAGAGGCCTACGGCCGGTTCTGCCGGCTGCTGCCCGATTCCCCCCTGGCCTCCGAAGGCTGATCGCGGAAAGGACCTCCTCCCGGTCCGCGCGGGGGCTCCCGGCCGGGACAATCCCTCCACAAGGAGAGCGCACGAGTGACGGCTCCATACGACGGTTCCCCCATCGCCTACGACGTGATCTGCCGGAAGAACGTCATGGTCCCCATGCGCGACGGCGTGGGGCTCGCCGCCGACGTCTACCTCCCCTCGGCGGGAGAGGAGCGGGCGGCCGGTCGGTTTCCCGTCATCCTCGAGCGGACCCCATACGACAAGGCGGCGCCGCGGCAGGTGACCAATGCGGAGTACTTCGCCCGCCGGGGGTACGCGACGGTCATCCAGGACGTCCGTGGCCGCTTCGCCTCCGAGGGGGAGTGGTACGCCTTCGCCAGGGAGGCGCCGGACGGCTACGACACGGTCCAGTGGCTCGGGGTCCAGGAGTGGAGCAACGGCGAGGTCGGCACCATGGGAGGCTCGTACGCGGGCAGCGACCAGAGCGCCCTCGCGACCCTGGCCCCCTCGCACCTGAGGACCATGATCGTGGCCGTGGGCGCCTCCAACTACTACCACGGCTCGATGCGCCAGAACGGCGCCCTGGAGCAGCGCTTCCACGTCTACGTCTTTCGCATGGCCATGACGAGCAAGGAGGCCATGGCCGACCCGGGCCTGCAGGCGGAGATCATGAAGGCCTTCACGCAGGACATGCCCGACATCGTGCGCCGGTTCCCGCTACGGAAGGGGGCCACGGTGCTGCGCCGGCTCCCTTCCTACGAGCAGTGGGCCATCGACATCCTGACCCACGGGGAGTTCGACGACTACTGGAAGCAGCGGGGCTACGCCATCGACGAGTACTACGACGAGCACGCCGACGTGCCGACCTTGTATCTCGGCGGCTGGTACGACTCCTATGCCCGCAACACCCCCACGAGCTACCGCAAGCTCAGCGACATCAAGCGGTCGCCGCAGGTCCTGCTCATGGGGCCCTGGACGCACGGCGGCTACGAGGTGACCCATGCCGGGGACGTGGACTTCGGGACCCACTCGCACATCAACCAGAACGACCTGCGGCTGGCCTGGTTCGACCACTACCTCAAGGGCATGGAAACGGAGTTCGCCGACTGGTCGCCGGTGCGCATCTTCACCATGGGAACCGGCAGCCAGCGGATGAACAAGCACGACTACGACCGCCGACTCGACCACGGCGGCTACTGGCGCGGCGAGCCGGACTGGCCCCTGCCGGACACGGTGGAATCGTCCTGGTACCTGCGGGCGGGCGGCGGCCTGACACTCGAGGAGCCAGCGGTGGATGAGGCGCCGTCCACCGGCTACACCTTCGACCCCCGGGATCCCGTGCCCACCATGGGGGGCGGCATCTCGGCCGCCGACACGATCATCCCGCCCGGCGCCTTCGACCAGCGGGGCCGGCCCGACGTCTACGGCTGCGTCGATGAGCTGCCGCTCAGCAGCCGCCGCGACGTCCTCACCTTCCAGACCCCGGAGCTGAAGGAGGACACGGAAGTCACTGGCCATATCGTCATGCATCTGTGGGCGGCTTCGTCGGCGCGGGACACCGACTTCACCGCCAAGCTCATCGACGTCCATCCGCCGTCGGCCGACTACCCGGACGGATTCGCCATGAACATCACCGACTCCATCCTCCGCGCCCGCTACCGCAACGGCTGGACGGAGCCGGAGCTGATGGAGCCGGGGACGCCCTACGAGTTCGTGTTCCACCTCTATCCGACATCCAATATCTTCCGCTGCGGCCACCGCATCCGCCTGGACATCAGCAGCAGCAACTGGCCGCGCTTCGACGTCAACCCCAACACCGGGGGCCCTCTCGGCCTCGAGAGCCGCTGGGAGATCGCCCACCAGACGATCCTCCACAGTCCGGGGCACCCGTCGCACATCGTGCTGCCGCTGCAGAACGCCGCCGCGGGCTAGCCGGATCGCGGAACGGGGAACCGAACCGTGGCCGGGGTAGTCGGTGTCGGAGACGACACTGCGCGCGGAGGCCGGCAGGGCACTATCTTCCCCTGTTCGCCCGCGGGAGACTTCCGTCTCCGTTGCGCTCGATTTCCAGACTGAAGGAAGCCCCCGGTGGCCCAGTACAATCTCGCCGACCTGCATTCCCATTCGACCTGCTCCGACGGGCAGCGCACACCCCGAGAGGTGGTGGAGGAGGCGGCCTCCGCCGGGGTCCGCGTCCTGAGCCTGACCGACCACGACACCGTGGAGGGGGTGGCGGAGGCGACGGCCGCCGGACGGGAGTTGGGGGTGGTGACGGTTCCGGGCACCGAGCTCAGCGCCCACGTCAACGACCGCGAGCTGCATCTGCTCGCCTACTTCATCGACTACGAGGACCGCCGCCTGGACTCCTACGTCGAGCTTCTCCACCAGCGCCGCCTGGACCGCGGAGAGGCGATCGTGCACCGCCTCAATCAGCTCGGTGTCGGAGTCAGCCTCGAGGAGGTGCTGGTGAGGGCCGCCGGCGGGCCCCTGGGACGCCCCCACATCGCCGCGGCCATGGTCGCCAGCGGGGCGGTGCCGACGAAGGAGGAGGCCTTCCACCGTTTCATCGGCGACCGCCGGCCCGCCGACGTGCCGAAGCCGCGCAGCCCGGCGGCCGAGGTCATCGGTCTGGTCCACGAGCTCGGCGGAGTCATCGTTCTCGCTCATCCCGGTCTGGCCGTCTCGGAGACGGTGATCGCCGAGCTCGTCGACGCCGGCCTCGACGGCGTCGAGGTCTACCACCCCTCCCACAAGCCGCCCCAGATCGAGCACTACCAGAACATCTCCAGGCGCTACGGCCTTCTCATGTCCGGCGGCTCCGACAGCCACGGCGAACCGGAGGGCCCGCGGGTCGGCGACTGCGGCATCGGCTGCGAGGCCGTGGAGGCGCTGAACGAGCGCGCCGCCACCTATGCCTGAGGCGCGACCGGCGGCATCCGTCCCCTTCCTTCGATACGGCGGGCTCCCGTGTCTGGTGGCAGTGCTCCTGGCCTCGACACCCGGCCGCGGCGCCGTTCCAACCGGCTATCTGCAAAGTGCCGAGTCACCCCCGACGCCGGGCATGCTCGGCTCCAGCATCACCGATGTCGTCTGGAGCGGCCGCTACCTGTGGGTCTCCACGGAACGGGGCCTGGCCCGTCTGGATCGCTCACGGGGGGAAGGCTTCGAGGCCGGCGACTGGGTCACCTTCACGGAGGAGAACGGCCTGGGGCGGGGTGCGGTCAGCGCCCTGGCCGCCCACGGAGACACGGTCTGGGCGGCCACCCTCTTCGATTCCCTGACGGTGGGCAACCGCAGCCGTCAGGTCGGCAGCGGGATCTCCTGGTCCACCGACGCCGGCGCCCGTTGGCAGCGGATCCCCAACGAGGCCCTCTTCGACACGCTGCGCCCCGAGTTCGAGGACGGCCCATGGAGTCCGGTGGAAAACGCCTGTTTCGGGCTGGCCGTCGAGGGCGACACCGTGTGGGCCACGTTCTTCGCCGGCTCGGCGGTGCGCTCCACCGACTTCGGCCGGACCTGGGAGCGGGTGCTGCCGGGCGGGGCGGACAGGATCGTCTATAACAACAAGACCGAACGGATCCGCGTCGACAGCCTCGAGAGGGCTGGCGCCGCCGAGGACGTCATCGCCCGGGCGCAGACCGAAGCCGACAGTGTCGACGCCCTGAGTTATCTCCACCGCACCTTCTCCGTCGCCGCCTACGGCGACACCGTGTGGATCGGCACCGCCCTCGGCGTGGCCTCCAGCTTCGACTTCGGCCGCACCTGGACCGTGCACCGGTCGCGGCGGGACGAGTCCGGCCAGGCTCTTCCGGGCCACCTCTCCGCCCACTGGGGGTTGGCGGTGGAGCGGCAGATCCGGCCCGACGGGAGATCCGTCGTCTGGGTCGGCACCGACGTCACCGACGACCCCCCCGGGCAGGTTCGGGCCATCCACCGCACCGAGGACGACGGCGCCACCTGGATCTCCTTGGGTCCCACCTTCGCCTGGGATTTCGCCTTTGCCGCCGACTCGGTCTGGGCGGGCACCGAAGAGGGTCTGCTGCTGAGCCCGGACCACGGGGAGAGCTGGGTCGAGGTGCGGGTGCAGGACATCCTGAACCAGGATCTCCTGCGGGCCCCCTTCATCGGGGTCGAGCGGTTCTCCCTGCCCGACGGGAGGGTCGCCCTGTGGGCCGGTGCCGACAACGGCCTGGGCCGTTCCCTCGACGGCGGTGAGACCTGGACGATCCTCAGCTTTCCGGTGCGCGTGCGGGCCATCGACTCCGGCAGGATGATCGAGGGGGAGGGGCTGGTCGACGCCCGGGGGGCCAAGACCTATGCCGCCCCGAGCCCCTTCGCCCCGTCCCGCGGACAGCGCTGCGTCGTCGTCTACAGCCTGGCCGAGGCGGACGAGGTGAGCGTCGACATCTTCGACTTCTCGAGCCGCAAGGTGCGCACCCTCGTGGACGGCGAGAGCCGTCCCGGGGGCCGCCACCATCGCGAGCCCTGGGACGGCCTCGACGACGGCGGCGGCCAGGTGGCCAACGGCGTCTACTTCTTCCGCGTCGAGACGGCGTCCGGCAGCCGGGCCTTCGGCAACGTGGTGGTCCTGGACTGATGCGGCGCGGCCTCGCCCTCGCGGCCCTGATCGTGTTGCAGGCGGCCTCTCCGGCCGCTGCCGGGCGCCTCGGCGGCGCCTATCTCGAAACCGGCCTCGGCGCCCGGGCCCTCGGTCTGGGCGGCGCTCAGGCGGCCTCCGCCGAGGGGCCCGCCGCGGTGCTCTACAACCCCGCGGGACTGGCCACCTCGACCGGCAAGGGCATGCTGGCCTCGTACCAGCCCATGTCTCTCGACCGCACGCGGTCCGGACTGGCGGCGGCCATGAACCCGAGGGGAGACCTGGCCTTCGGCCTGGCCTGGCTCCACGCCGGGGTGGGCGGCCTGCGGGGGCGAAGCGGCTCGGGCGAGGCCACCGGCGACCTGGGGAGCGCCGAGGATGCCGTGATCTTCGGCCTCGGCCTGCGTCTCTCGGCGGCGCTGCAGATGGGCGCCAGCCTGAAGGTCCTCCGGCATCGCATCGAGGTGCCGGGGAGCGGCGCCTCGACGGCCACCGGCCGCGGCGCCGATCTGGGGGTTCGATGGAGCCTGTCCTCCCGGACCGCCCTGGGAGTGACGGCGCGCAACCTGCTCGACAAGCTGTCGTGGACGGTGCAGCGGCTCTCCGACCAGACCAGCGTCACCGAGGAGGCCCTGCGATCCGCCCTCTCCGTGGGGGTCTCGCAGGTGCTACGCCGGGGGGCCATGGCCGCCGTGGAGGCGGAGATCCTCGACCCGGCGGGGGACCGCGAGCTGCGCGGGAATTTCGGTCTGGAATGGAGGCTGAGCGACCTGTTGACCCTGCGCGGAGGACTGCACCGCGCCGGCGCGGGGGAGGGCGTGGGCCGGCCCTCCTTCGGTGTCACCGTCCGGCCCATGCGCGTAGAGGCCTTCGAGGTCCACTACGCGTACGTGGCGGACGAGATCGGCGCCGGCGCCCGCACCGTCTTCACCCTTGCGGGTCAACTGCCATGAAGGTCCGCGCGCCCGGGTCCGTGCGAAGGGCGGAACTCTTCCGGCCGGGGCGGGTTCTGCCGGCGGTCCTGATCGCGGTCTGGGCCTGCTGGAGGCCCGGCGGCATAGACGCCGACACCGGTTTCGGATTCCTGCGCCAGGACGCCGGGGCCCGGTCCGCGGCCCTGGGGGGAGCGGCGGCGGCCCTCGTCGATCCGTCGGCCGCCAGCCTCAATCCGGCGGCCCTGGCCCCTGGCGCGTCGGCCGTGCTCAGCCATACGGAGTGGATCGGCGGCATGCGCCACGAGCAGGCCGCGGCCTTGTGGACGGGAGCGGCGGGCGACGTGTTGGCTGTCGACGTGCGTCTGGCCCATGCGGGAGGGCTGGAGCGCCGTCTGGGCCCGACCCGGGATCCCCTGGGGGAGTTCGGCCTCTACGAGTGGACGGCGGGCGCCGCCTGGTCCCGCCCCTGGGGGGAGCGCCTGCGGACGGGAATCGGCGCCAAGGTGGTGCGCCAGTCGATCGACGTGGAGGCTTCCGCGGGACTGGCCGCCGACCTGGGGCTGCTCTACGGGAGCGGCCCCTTGAGGCTCGGGGCGGCGGTGCGCAACCTGGGGCGGATGAACGCCCTCGACCGGGAGGCCACCGAGCTGCCCCTGCAGGCCCGCCTCGGGGCGGTCCTGGCGAGGGGGGCCCTGACCGCCGCCGCCGACGTGGGCGCGAGCCGGGGCACCGGCGCGAGCCTGCACTTGGGGGCGGAGTGGCGTCTGTCGCCGCGCCTGGTGGTGCGCACCGGGTACGGCACTCCCGCCGCCGGGAATCCGGCCTTCGGGCTTGGCCTGACGGCCCGCCCCTGGCAGCTGGACTACGCCTTCCTGCCCTTCGAGGACGGGCTCGGTGCCGGCCACCGGGTGAGTCTGGTCATGCGGGGGGCCTGAGATGAAGTGGTGGCGGAGGCAACGGATGCCGCTCCGCCCGACGGAGCCCCTCGAGGACTGGGACGGTTCCTCTCCGTACTCACCCGGGTATGGAGTCGAGGGGGCCTGGTCCGAGGCCCGCCGCCCGCCGCCGTCCACGGCATCGCGGCCCTCCACTCACCTGCTGCTGTTCCTGATGACCCTGTTCTCCATGATGGTGGCCGGCGCCATGCAGCAGGGCGTCGACCCCCTGATGGAGTTCGGCCAGCTCGTTCACCTCGTGGAGGGCTGGCCCTTCGCGGCCACCCTCCTCGGCATCCTGACGGTGCACGAGTTCGGCCACTACTTCGCCGCCCGCAGGTGGGGGGTGAAGGCCTCCCTGCCCTACTTCATCCCTCTTCCCTACCTGTCCCCGCTGGGCACCCTCGGCGCCGTGATCCGGATCCGCTCGCCGATCCCGCACAAGCGCGCCCTTCTCGACATCGGCGCCTCGGGCCCGCTGGCGGGTCTGGTTGTGGCCGTCGCCGCCTGCCTGGTGGGGCTGCCCATGTCCAAGGTGGTGGAGCCCGGCTACTTCCTGGAGTTGCCGGAGAGCATGCGGCCCGGGGTCCTGCAACTGGGCTCGCCGCTGTTGTTCGAGGGGCTCTCGGCGTGGCTGCTTCCCGCCGCCGCCGACAGCATCGTCCTCCTGAGCCCGGTGGCCTTCGCCGGGTGGGTGGGCCTGGTGATCACCGCCTTCAACCTGCTGCCCGTGGGCCAGCTCGACGGCGGACATATCGCCTACGCACTCCTCGGCGACCGCCATCACGCCGTCAGCCGGCTGTGCTTCGCCACCCTGCTGGCCATGGGCCTCTACGGGGTGTTGTCGGTCCTCTGGGACCTGCCGCGGGGGTGGCCCGGGTGGCTGCTGATCGCCCTGCTGCTGGCCCTTGTCGGCCGCCGCCACCCGCCTCCGTACCATGCCGCGATCCCCCTGGACGGCCGCCGCCGGGCGATCGCGGTCCTGTGCTTCGTCCTCCTGGCCCTGTGCTTCACCCTGGTGCCGCTCTCCGAGATGGCGGGATGAGTTCCAGGCTTCGCTATCTGCTGCCGCCGGCCCTGTGGCTCCTGGCCGCCTGCGGACTCGAAGAGGGCTCGGAGGTCGAATGCCGCTGCGCGGAGGACACGGACCTCACCGCTTTCCCACGGTGCAGGGACGCCGCCATCGAGGCCGAATCCGGTGCGGCGAGCCCGTTGTCGACGCGGGTGCCGGAGTGCCCGAGCGGCGATCTGCTGATTCTGCGGGAGCCGACCACTTCGGTGGCCGTCGTCCTGAACCTGGAAGACACCTTCGAGGGCTTCAGTCCGACCCAGTACATGGACCAGCTCTCGGAGGACTTCCTCTTCGCGCCCGAGCTCGCCGGGGTAGAGCCCTTCGGGGAGGTCTTCGACCTGCCCCCCGGGTACCATCCCGACCCTCCCGACACCGACAGCCTGTGGACCCGTGAGGACGAGCGCCGCTTCGCCTTCAATCTTCTCGACCGCAGCAACTTCCAGCGCATCAACATCAGCCGCTGGTTCGATGCGAAGGAGGACGAGCAGAGGCTGTACCCGGACGATCCCCGGCTGGAGACGTATATTTTCCCGTACATCATCGACTTCACCACCCAGCCCGGCGAGGAGCAGGAGGCGCGCATCTTCGAGGTGCGAGGGCGCATGCAGATCGACCTGGTGACCACGAGCGACGAGAACCCCGTATGGTCCATCCGTCGCTGGCAGGATTTTCGCGAGCCGTCCTCCCTACGGACCCTCACCGAGTTGCGGGGCGAGTTCGCGCAATAGCAGGAGGGAAGACCCATGCCACGCACATTTCCCATCGCCCTGGCCGGGCTGCTCCTGGCGGGCTGCAGCAACCCCTTCGCGCCCGATGTGGAGAAGGTGACTCGCCGGGAACTGCCGCCCGCTCCGGAGGCGACCACGGCGCAGGTGGTGATGGACAACCTGGAGAGGGCCTTCAACGAACGCGACAAGGACCTCTACGAGACCCTCCTCGACGACAACTTCTATTTCATGGAGGAGGACTGCAAGGGCGACCTCATCTACTTCTATGGCAAGGAGGAGGAGTTGCGGATCATGGGCCCCCGCGACGGCTCGTCCCAGGGAATCTTCGACATATACCGCACCATCGAGTGGAAGTACCAACCCTCCCGGCGCTATACGGAGCTGGGCATCGACTACCCCCTGAGCTTCGAGGATGATCCCGACGGGCACCCCGACGAGGACTGGGAGGTCTTCCGCGGCCGGGTGGAGATCCTGCTCCTCGAGCGGCCGGACGAGGGCTTCTTCGTCGACCAGGTGATGAGCTTCAAGATGCGCGAGGGCGACGACGGCCTCTGGCGCATCGTCCGCTGGAAGGACGATCCCCTCTCCACGGACTGCGGGGAGAGCGCCATCACCAAGCCGGTGGGCGCCGCGTCCTGGTCCGCCGTAAAGGCAAAGCACGGGGGCGCCCGCCCCTAGACAAGCCCGAGTCCCGCCTCCCGGGGGACACTTGATCCGCTGGTCTTCCCACATGGTGCGGCGCCGGCACCGGCCGCGGTGGCACCTCCTGTTCAGCATGGCCTGCCTTACCCTGTGCACGGCCGCGGCGCTCTACCTCGGGCGCCCGGAGCCGCCGCCCCCCCCGCCCCCGCCGCCGGCGCCCCCGCAGCCCGTGGACCCCGCCGCCTTCCCCGGGCGCATGCTCGCCGACGCCGACTCGGTGCTCGCCGACCTCGGCATCCCGGCGGGGCGGGTGCATCGGCGCGCCTCCGGCCCCGGGGGCCCCGATGTGCTCACCGTCCGCGTGCCCGGCGACCTGCCGCTGGCCAGCGTCAACCAGAGGCTGACCCGGCTCGCGAGCCTGCACGGCGGGGAGGTGATCCGAGGCGAGGAGCTGGAAGGCGGGACCGGCGTCGACCTGAGTCTCGGCATCGACTCGTCGGAGACCACCCGCTTCCAGCTGCGGCAGGACCCGAGATCGACCCGGCGAGTGGGACGCATCGCCCTGATCGCCGACGCCGGCGGGCCGAATCTCGACCGGCTGTGCGCCCTGCCGGCCTCGTTGACCCTGGTCGCGCTCGGGGCCAACCGCCGGGAGGTGGCCGAAGACTGCGGTCCGGGAGGCCACCGGGTGGTCGCCAAGCCGATCGGTCTGCGGGCGGCGCCCGACTCGATCGATGGCGACACGGAGGCCGCCGCCGCCCGCCAGTTGTGGGCGTTGGCCGAGCGCGCCGCCATCGAGGGGGAGGCGGTGGCCCTGGTCCATGCGAACGGTCCGACGGTGGCGGCCCTGGAGGAGCTGATGCCGCGCCTCGAGAGCCGCGGCTACCGCTTCGTCACCACTTCCGGGATCGGACGTTGAGCTCCGCCCCGGCGGGGGCCTTCGGCTACGAGATCGTGGCCGAGGACGGTCCCACGGGGGCCCGCGCCGGTCTCCTGCACACCCCCCACGGAGTGGTGGAGACGCCCGTCTTCATGCCCGTGGGCACCCGGGCGACGGTCAAGGCCCTGAGCCAGCAGGAGCTGGCCGACCTCGACGCCCAGGTCGTGCTTGGCAACGCCTATCACCTCTATCTGCGGCCAGGCCACGAGCTCGTCGAGCGCCTCGGCGGGCTCCATGACTTCATGGGCTGGCAGCGGCCGATCCTCACCGACTCGGGGGGCTTCCAGGTCTTCAGCCTGAGGGACCGCTGCCGGATCACCGAGGAGGGAGCGCTCTTCCACAGCCACCTGGACGGCTCGCAGCACCTGTTCACGCCGGAGCGGGTGATGGAGATCGAGGAAGCCCTGGGGGCCGACATCGTCATGGCCTTCGACGAGTGCACCCCCTGGCCCGCCGCCGAGGACGAGGCCCGGGAGTCGATGGAACGCACCCTGCGCTGGGCCGGGCGCTGCGCCGCCAGCCACCAGGCGCTCCAGTCCGCCAGGGCCGAGGCCGGCCGGCCGCCCCAGGCCCTGTTCGGGATCGTCCAGGGGGGCGTCTACCCGGAGCTGCGACGGCGCAGCGCCCGCGAGTTGGCGGCCCTGGAGCTGCCGGGCTACGCCCTCGGCGGACTCGGCGTCGGCGAGCCCCGGCAGGAGATGCTGGCCAGCGTCGAGGCCACCTTGCCGGAACTGCCGCCGGAGAGGCCCCGGTACCTGATGGGGGTCGGCCTGCCCCAGGACCTGGTGGACTGCGTCAGCCGGGGGATCGACATGTTCGACTGCGTCATCCCCACCCGCAACGCCCGCAACAGCACCCTCTTCACCCGGCGGGGTAAGGTGCGCATGCGCAACGCCGTGCACGCCTCCGACCCGTCGCCCCTCGACCCGGAGTGCGGTTGCCCCACCTGCCGCCACTATCACCGCGCTTACCTGCGGCACCTGTTCCAGACCGACGAGATTCTCGGCGTGCGGCTGGCCACGTACCACAACCTCCATTTCTACCTGGAGCTCATGCGCCGCATGCGCGCCGCCATCGTCGAAGGCACCTTCGTCGGGTGGCGGGAGGAATTCCGCGCGACTTACCAGGACGGCTGAGAGCGCCTATTTTCCCGGGCCGATCCTCCCTCACGAAAGGCCCGATGTGACCCTGCTCTTCCTCCTTGCGGAGCCCGCCCACGCCATGGGGGGCGGCGGCGAAGGCCAAGGCGGCACGCCCCTGGTCATCCTGCCGTACGTCCTGATGTTCGTCGTCCTCTACTTCCTGATCCTGAGGCCGCAGATCAAGAAGCAGAAGTCGCAGCAGAAGATGATCTCCGAGTTGAAGAAGGGGGACAAGATCGTCACCAGCGGCGGCATCCACGGGGTGATCCTCAACCTGAAAGACGAGGTGATCACGGTGAAGATCGCCGAGAACGTCCGCGTCGAGATGTCCCGCTCCGCCGTGTCGCGCGTCCGCGACGAGGGCGAGTCCAAGTCCTGAAGGTCGTCCTCCTCGGCAACCCCGACTTCGCGGTACCCTCCCTGCGCCGCCTCGCCGCCAGCCGGCACGAGGTGGCCGCCGTGGTCACCAATCCCGATCGCGCCTCCGGCCGGGGGCGCCGGCTCCGGCCCCCGCCCGTCAAGACCGCCGCCGCCGCTCTCGGTCTCCCCGTCCTGCAGCCTGATTCCCCGCGCGACCCGGCCCTGGCAGAGCAGTTGAAGGCCCTGGCCCCGGACGCCCTCGGGGTGGTCGCTTACTCCATCCTTCCGGAGCGTCTGCTCCGCGTGCCCCGTCTGGGCTCGGTCAACGTGCACCCGTCCCTGCTGCCCGCCTACCGGGGGGCGGCGCCGATCGTGTGGGCCCTGTTCGACGGGTGCACCGAGACGGGGGTCACCACCTTTCTGCTGAACCGTCGGGTCGACGCGGGTGACATCCTGCTGCAGGAGAGGGTGACCATCGGCGGCGACGAGACCGCCGGAGAGCTGGAGGCGCGGCTGGCCGAGGACGGAGCCCGGCTGCTGGTGCGGTCCCTCGACGGGATGGAGGACGGCAGCCTGCGCCCGAGGCCCCAGCCGCCAGAGGGGGTGTCGCGGGCCCCGAAGCTGACGCGGGAGGACGGCCGCATCGACTGGAGCTGGCCGGCCGAGCGGGTGCGCAACCGGGTGCGCGGCGCCAACCCGTGGCCGGGTGCCTTCACCGAGTGGGCGGGAGGGGTGCTCAAGGTGCATCGGGTCGAGCGGGTGGAGCCGGCCGCCCGAGCGGCGAGCCCGGGCGAGGTGCTCTGCTGCGGCTCGGAGGACGGCGTGGTCGTGGCCTGCGCCGACGGGGCCGTGCGTCTCGGCGAGGTGCAGCCGGCCGGCCGAGAGCGGATGTCGGGCGGGGCCTTTGCCCGGGGCTATCCGCTGCGTCCGGGGGACCGCCTCGGCGGTGAGAGCGGTGACCAGGGCTGAGCCCGGCGCCTGGGGGCTCGCGGGCGTGGCCGTGGTGATGATGACGGTCCTGCCCTCCGCCGCCCAGCCCGTGGAACCGGTGGCGGCGGCGGCGGCCGACTCCATGCGACAGGGCGGCGGACGGCTGTCCCCCCGCGCCGCCCTGGTGCGGTCGGCGGTGTTGCCGGGATGGGGCCAGGCCGCCAGCGGTCACTGGGTGAAGGCGCTGCTCTTCGCCGGCGCCGGCGCCGGCTGGCTGACGTCCGCCGTGGTCGAGAGCTCCCGCGTGGCCGACGCACCCACGCCGCAGGAGCACGAAGACCGCGCGGCCCGGCGCAACACGCGGGTCCTGCTCTATCTCCTGACCGCTACCTTGTCCGCCGTGGACGCCTACGTCGACGCCCATCTGGAGGACTTCGACCTCGACGCCGGGAACCTGGAGTCGTCCGGTGTCCAGCTGACCATCCGATGGGGTCCATAGGACCGGAGGGAGGATGTGCCGATGCTCACCGATGCGCAGAAGCAGGAGTTTGACGACCGCGGGTACCTGGTCTTCGAGGGTCTGCTGGGGGGCGCCCGCCTCGCCCACTACCTGTCGGCCCTCGACCAGCTGGTCGAACGAGGCCGCGCTCTGAGCGAGCCGGCGGGACACTTCAGCCTCGAACTCGACGCCGACGGCCAGCCTGTGCCCGGGCTGCTGCACAAGGTGCAGGGCGTGTGCGTCGTCGACTCCAGGATCCTGGACCTCGCCCGGGAACCCGGCATCGTCGACAGGGCGGCGGAGCTGCTCGGCTGCGAGGAAGTGGACGTCTTCGGCACCAAGTTCTTCCCCAAGCTTCCGGGCGGCGGCACGTCCACGCACTGGCACCAGGACAACTTCTACTTCGGCACCAACTCGCGGCGGATCCTGTCCTGCGGCGTCTACCTGCAGGAGGCCGACCGCCGCAACGGCTGCCTGCGGGTCGTCCCCGGCAGCCACCACGACGCGGTGATCGTCGACCACCAGCGGGAGCAGGGCATGCACGGGTCCTGGACCCAGGTCGAGGAGTCCCGCGCCGTGGACGTGGCCGTTGCGGCGGGGACGGTGGTCCTGTTCTCCGCCAACCTCCTGCATGGCACGGCCGACAACGAGGACCCGGCCCGCACCCGCTACTCGACGGCCTGGCACTACGTGCCCGGCGGCCTGGACCTGGAGCGCTTCCGCCGCGGCGAGTACGAGGACCGCTGGACCGTCCGGAGGGCCGTCCCGGCCTGAGGACGTGTCACCAGGGAAACCCGGGGCCGTGTGCCCCGGGTGACATCCATCGCCCCGGGGCCGCGCAGAATCCCCGAGGGCGATCGGTGGTCCCGGAGTTGCGTCGTCTTTCCCGTGGTCTCCCGCCCTGGCACCTGCAACCGGCTTCCGCTGCGCGCCGCCCTGCTGCTGCTCGCCACCCCGGGAGCGGCCGTCGCCGCCTTCGAGCGGGGACCCTTCGCCGACCCGCTGCCGGCGCCGGACCGGCTGGGCGCCAACCCCGCTCGGCTCGCGTCGGTCACCGCCTCCCTCTGCGGCCATCTCGTCCACGACCGGCCCTTCGGGCTGCACGAGCTGGGGGGGCAGCATCTGCTGCTGGCGGCGCCCCGCCTCGGCAGGTTGCGGGGTGGGTTCGGGCTGGCGGTGCGCGGCCCCCCGCGGCACCAGGAGCAGGCGGTGATGGCAGCGGTCGCTGTCTCGCTGAAAGGGGGGCTGGATCTCGGCGCCGGCCTGCTGGAGGCGCGCCTGGGGCGGACCGGTCAGCCGGTCTGGCGCGGGCGGGTGCCGGTCCTGGGGGCGCGCGCCGATCTCCTCCGCCGATGGCAGGTGGAGGGGTGGTGGCAGGGCGGCGCGGAGGGCCTGCTGGAGCGGAGGGGCTCCGTGCGACTGCGCCGCGAGGGGCCGGAAGCAACCCTCTCCCTGGGGGTTGCCTGGCGGGGCCCCGCCAGGCGGCCCGAGATGCGCCTGTCCCTGCCCCTCGGGGGGCCGGCGACGATGACCCTCGACGGGCTCGACCGTCCGCGCCAGTACGGCCTGGGCGTGGGGGCCGGGGCGCACGGCCTGCGCATGGGAGTGCACCTGCGGTCCCACCACCAGCTCGGTGTCACGCCTTCATGGTCGGCCGGCAGGGCCTGCCGTTGACTTTTGCGGGGTGGGCGGGGGCGGGCGATCTTTCCTCTTCAGGACGCTGGACCAGGAAAGGAGCCCCCCCATGCTGCTTCGCATCGCCCTCGCATCGCTCGCCGGCCTGTCCGCCTGCGCTGAGTCGGACTCCGTGGTCACTCCTCCCGGCACCGACGGGGTCGTCGCCCCGGTGGACGAGGGGGGCCTGCGCCAACTGGCCGACCTGTCCGGCTCTTTTGCCGAGCGTTTTCGCATCGCCGGCGACGGTCTCGAGGTCACCGGCCCCGGGCAGGAGATCAGCCTCACCTTCGAGGTCGACGGCGCCGACCAGTTGCGCCAGTTCGACATCAAGCTGGTGGCCGAGCCCGCGGACGCCTTCGACCTGGAGAACGCCGAGGCCACCGTGGAGACGCCCTTCGTCACGCCAGCCCCCAACGGATTGGTGGTGACCGGCGCCGAAGTGCGCGTCCTGGGAGCCAGCCTGACCACCTCGGTCAGCGGCAGCCAGGTCCTGGCGACGATGCGGGTCCGCACCGCCTCCGCGTACGACGCCTCCAGCGAGGTCCGGCTGGTCCTCACCAGTTTGTCCCTCGGACCCAGCTCCAGCGAGCGCGACGAGTACGACTCCGACCTGGGCGTGGGGATCACCCTCAAGCGCTAGCGGTTGGCGCAGGTGCCTGCGGCCGTTGACGATATGACGGCCGGGGGTTACGTTCTGAGGCCTTCCTGGGGGGCTGTAGCTCAGTTGGGAGAGCGCCTGAATGGCATTCAGGAGGTCAGGGGTTCGATTCCCCTCAGCTCCACCATGATAAGCTGTCAGGTAGTAAAGGGTTTACGACATGCCGTCGCAGACCCTTTTTTTCGGATTTCTCGACTGCGGGCACGCCCTGTTCCGGCTGTTTTCGCCGCACAAAATTCTCTAATAGCACGTTGAGAACGGAATGGATTCAGCCCATTCACTCGACCACATCGTTCGCCTGACCTCCCAGACGGACAGTTTCAAAGAGGTCACCGCCCGGCTTGCCAATGGGCAGCAACACGTCCTGTTCCACGGGTTGCCTACGACCCTAGGCGCGTTTCTCGCCAGCTACATCCGCAACGCCCTCGAACGCCCTGTGCTCGTCGTCGCGGCCGACGAAGACCGCGCCGAGCAGTGGCGCGACGACCTTCAAGTCATCGCCGGAGAGCAGATCGTCCATTACTTTCCCGCTTGGGACGTTGGAATCTACGACCAGCAGTCCCCGGACCTCGAAATTACCAGTTTGCGCGTGGCTGCCGCCGCTCGGCTCATGCGCGGCGAACCGGCCATCGTCGTCGCCCCGGCCGCAGCCCTGCTCGATCCGCTGATTCCACCCCATGCCCTCGAATTGGGCACGGAGGTCCTCAAGGTGGGGGAGGAACGCGACCTCGACGCGCTCTGCTCGCACTGGGTCGCCTGTGGCTTCGATCGCGTGGCGGCCATCGACGGCATCGGGCAGTTCAGCCTGCGCGGCGGCATCCTCGACATATATCCTTTTGGCGTTGAGCATCCCTACCGCTGCGAGTTCTTCGGCGATGAAATCGAATCCATCCGCCGCTTCGACGTCAGCACTCAGCGCTCGCTGAGCACCTGCGAAGAGGCTTGGGTGCTGCCGGCACGCGAGGTGCTGCTCGATTCTCTCTTTTACGAAGATTACCTCCAGCGGATTGAGGCCGCTGGCGAGGCAGAAGCCCTCGCTCCGCTGAAAGACCAGCTAGAGCTAGGCGAGTCGCTCGACGGCATTGAAAGCTACATCTCCCTGCTCTACGGCCGCGACGATGGCCTTTTCGAGTACCTCAAAGAGTCGGTGCTCTTTTTAGAGGAGCGCGAGGATATCGCCACGGCCCTCGACAAGGCCCTAGCGAAGCCGCGCCAAGAGTACGAGCGGCTGCGGCAAAAGGAATCGCGAATGTCCCCGTCAGCACTCCTGCGCGACGGGGACTGGCTCATAGCGCAGCTAGACAACCGCACCCGGCTCGAACCGGCACCCTTGGGCCAACTCGACAACGCCGTCCGCTTCGAGGCCGCGGAGCCGCGCGTCTTTGCCGGCGAGCGAGCGCTCCTACAGCGGGAAATCGACCGGCTCGCAAGCGAGTCCTACGCCATCCACATCCGCTGCGAGACCAAGGGGCAAGCGAGCCGCTTACAAGAAATTTTCGCCGACTGCCCCGAGATCCACTTCGGGCTTGGTTCGCTGCACCGGGGATTCACCTTTCCGCAAGCCCAGCTAGCTCTGTTCAATGACCACGAGATCTTTAGCCGCCAGAAGCGCCGCTACCGCTACCGCCGGTTCAGGGCAGCCAAGTCCATCGCCAACTACGGTGCCTTGCAGCGCGGCGATTTCGTCGTCCACATCGACCACGGCATTGGCCGCTACTCGGGCATCCGCCGCCTGCGGATCGGCGGACGCGAGCACGATTGCCTCGCCGTGGCCTATCAGGACCAAGACCGCGTCTTCGTCCCCGTCGAACAACTCGACCGCCTGCGCAAGTATTCCAGCGCCGAAGGCGAGATCCCCCTGCTCAGCAAGCTGGGCAGTGCCGCTTGGGAAAAACTCAAGGAGCGCACGCGCGAAGAGATCTTCAAAATGGCCAGCGAGCTGGTACACCTCTACGCCGAGCGCAAGGCAAGGCCCGGCTTCGTGTTTTCAGCCGACGGGCCTCTGCACCGCGAGCTAGAGGCGGCCTTTCCCTTCCAAGAGACGCCCGACCAACTGCGCACCATGGAAGAAGTCAAAAAGGACATGGAAGCGCCGCACCCGATGGATCGCTTGGTCTGCGGCGACGTCGGCTACGGCAAGACTGAAGTCGCCGTGCGCGCTGCCTTCAAGGCCATCTGCGACCACAAGCAGACCGCCGTGTTAGTGCCCACCACCATTCTCGCCGAGCAGCACTACCAAACCTTCTCAGAACGCATGAGGCACACTCCAGCGCGCGTCGAGGTGCTCAGCCGCTTCCGCTCCCCCAGGGAACAGCAGCAGATCCTCCAAGATCTCAAAAATGGCCACATCGATATACTCATCGGTACCCATCGCATCCTCTCCAAGGACATCCGCTTCCGCGACTTAGGGCTTTTGATCGTCGATGAGGAGCAGCGCTTTGGGGTTCGCCACAAGGAGCGGCTCAAGCAGCTAAAGCGGCTCGTCGATGTGCTGACCCTGACGGCGACCCCGATCCCGCGTACCCTGCACATGTCGATGATGGGCGCTCGGGACATGTCGGTGATCAACACTCCGCCGCAGGATCGCCTGCCCATCCACACCGAGATTCTAGCTTTTGACGAGGCCCGCATCGCCGAGGCCATTCACCGCGAGGTCGAACGCGGCGGTCAGGTTTACGTCGTCCACAACCGAGTGCAGTCGATTCAGCGGCTCGTGGAATACCTGCAAGACCTCCTGCCGCAGGTGCGCTTCGGCGTTGCCCACGGGCAGATGCCCCCCAAGCAGCTAGAGAAGGTCATGGTCGATTTCTTGGAACGAAAGTACGACTGTTTAGTCTGCACTATGATCATCGAATCGGGTATCGACATCCCTTCGGTCAACACCATCATCGTCAACCGCGCCGACGCGCTGGGCCTGAGCCAGCTCTACCAGATCAGGGGCCGGGTCGGCCGCTCCAACGAGCGCGCCTACGCATATCTGCTGGTGCCCAAGGGCAAAAAGCTGACCAAGAAGAGCCGCATGCGCCTGCGCGCCATTGAGGAATTTGCCGATTTAGGGTCTGGATTCAACATCGCCATGCGCGATCTAGAGATCCGCGGTGCCGGCAACCTAGTGGGGGCGCAGCAGCACGGATTTATCGCCGCCGTCGGCTTCGATCTCTACTGCCGTTTGCTGGATGAGGCCATGCGCGAAATCAAGGGCGATTACGCACCCGACAACCCCGAACCCGATATAAAAATTGCGGTTTCAGCTTATATTCCAGATGAGTACCTACGCGACCCAGACCAAAAGATGGAGTTCTACCAGCGCTTAGCCGACGCCAGCCGCATTGTCGATCTTTTGGATATCCGCGAGGAGATGCAGGATCGCTTTGGGCGCCTGCCCCAGCCAGCGCGTTCGCTAATGCACATCATGGAAATCAAGATCATGGCCCGCCAGCTCGGGCTCGCAAGCGTCCGGTTGGCGCAGAGTCGCTTTCGCCTCGCCTTTCTGCCAGACAAGCCGGTTTCACCAGCCGACATCCAGAAGATGGTGGAGCAGTGTTCTGTCCAGCTAGATTTCGACTTGGGTGAGCAACTCGAGATTGAGGTGCGGGTGCCGGGCCGCGACGAGATAGAGCGCTTGGAAAAGGCGCGCAACATCCTGGAGGAAATCCTCTGAAAACACAGCTTGCCATCGCACTCGCGCTCAGCGCGCTGCCGGGATGTGAACCGTCGGGTACTCGCGACATTGTCGCCCGCGTCGGAGATGCCGAACTCACGGAGAGCGAATTCGCAAGCCAATTTGCGCCCGGCCCCGACGCCGATCTAGCCGAAGGTGAGCGAGAGCAGTTCATCGAGGACTGGGTGCGCCAAGAATTGCTCTATCAGGAGGCACTCGCCCGCGGGCTCCACCAGCAGGAGCGGCTCAAAACGCTTCTAGAGCAGATGCGGCGAGATCTGCTAGTAGCGGCCCTGCTCGACGCCGAGTTCCAAGACCGTAAACTCGCCTTCAACGAGGCCGCGATCCGTCGCTACTACGACGAGCATCAGGCCGATTTCCAGAGGCTTCGCCCCGAGATTAGGGCGCGGCACATCCTCCTGACCAGCCAGCGCGAGGCCAACGCCCGGCGTCAAACCCTGCTGCAGCGCGGCGAGAGTTTTGCCGAGACGGTCCGCAAGTACTCGCACGACGACGCCACCCGCAACAAGGGAGGCGAATTGGGCTATTTCTCCGAAGTAGAAAATCCCACCCTGTGGGCCGCGTGCCAAGGACTACCGCTCAAAATCATCTCCGAGCCAGTGCCGA
>JAPOZM010000086.1 GCA_026706075.1 Gemmatimonadaceae bacterium | reverse complement strand
CCTCGGACCCCGAGGGCGCCCAGGGCTTCGCCATGCCCAGCCTCTACGGCATGGCCGCGCACCGCTACCAGCACTGCCACGGCGTGACGCCCGAGCAGATGGCAAGCGTCGCGGTGAAGAACCGGCGCCACGCCCTCAACAACCCGCGCGCCCAACACGCGGGGGAATTCACCGTCGAGCAGATCCTTGCGTCGCGGCCGGTCTCGGACCCCCTGACCCTGCTGCAGTGCTGCGACATCAGCGATGCCGCGGCTGCCGCGGTCATCGGTCCGGCCCGCACCTCCGGCGTGCACGGAGGAACCTCGGATGTGACCGTCCGCGCCACGGCGCTGGCCTCGGGGGGGGCATGGGACCACACATCGGACCTGGTCTGGGGATGGCAGCTCGTCGCGGACACCGCCCGGGCGGCCTTCGAAGGAGCCGGGATCGGCCCGGAGGACGTCGACGTGCTCGAGGTGCACGACGCCTTCACGATCGGCGAGATCGTCACCACCGAGGCGCTGGGATTGTGCGAGTTGGGGGCCGGCGGGCTGCTCGCGGAGTCCGGGCACACCAGCCTCGGTGGCGCCCAGCCCGTGAACCCGTCCGGTGGTCTGCTGGCCCGAGGCCACCCCCTCGGCGCCACGGGCCTGGGACAGATCGCCGAGATCACCTGGCAGCTGCGCGGCGCCGCCGAGGGTCGCCAGGTGGACGGCGCCCGCCTCGGCGTGGTGGAGACGATGGGCGGCGGCACCGCCGGCATCGATGGGAACGCCTGCGTCGTGGCGGTTCTGGAGGCCCCGGGGGACCTCCGGTGAGCGGCACCGACGTCGCCGGTGGCGTCGACCTTCTCACGCCCGCGCGGGTCGCCGACCCGTATCCCGTCCTCGCCGGGTTGCGGCGTCAGCGGCCCGTCTTCTACAACGAGCACTACCGGGCCTGGTTCATCCACCGCCACGACGACCTGCTGGCGGCACTGAAGGACCCGCGGTTCTCCTCGGACCGAATCCGGCCGGTCTTCGAGCACAAGCTCACCGACGCCCAGCGCACCGAGCGCGCCCCCACCTACCGGATCCTCGGTGAGTGGATGGTGTTCCGGGACCCGCCCGACCACACGCGCCTGCGCAAGCTCGTCAGCCGGGCCTTCACGCCCAGGGCCATCTCCCTGTGGCAACCCCGCATCATCGAGGTGATCGACAGCCTCATCGCCGAACTGGCACCGCGCGGCCACATGGACGTGATTTCCGACTTCGCCTACCCGCTGCCCGCGGTCGTGGTCGCCGAGATGATGGGGGTGCCGCCCGAGGACCGCGACCTGTTCAAGGACTGGTCCGACGACCTGATGGTTCTGGTCTTCGGGGCGCGGGGCGTCGCCGGGCGCCGCGAGCGCGCCCAGAACGGGCTCCTGGAACTCTCGGAGTACCTGGGAACGCTCGTCCGGCGCTTCCGGGCCGAGCCGGCGGAGAACCTGATTCACACGCTCATCCGCGCCCAGGAGGGCGACGACACGCTGACGGACGACGAGATCGTCGGCACCTGCATCCTGCTGCTCTTCGGCGGTCACGAGACCACGACCAACCTGATCGGCAACGGACTGCACGCCCTGCTGGGGCACCCCGAGCAACTGGAGCGACTCCGCGCCAACGACGACGGCGACTACCGGCGGGCGGCCACCGAGGAGATCCTGCGCTTCGACGGTCCGTCGAAGATGCAGGTGCGGATGGCCGCCACCGACATCGACCTGGGCGGTCAACTGATCCGCCGCCACGACATGGTCTACCTGGTGCAGGCCGCCGCCAACCGGGACCCGGACGTCTTCGCCGAACCCGACCGCTTCGACCTCGAACGCAACCCCACCGACCACGTGGGCTTCGGGTTCGGCCTGCACTACTGCCTCGGCGCCGCGGTGGCGCGCCTGGAGGGTTCGATCGCCCTCGACGCGCTCGCCCGGCGGCTGCCCGACCTGCGCCCCGGCCCCGAGCCCCCGGAGTGGCATCCGACGCTCATCAGCCGGGGCATGTCCTCGTTCTGCGTGTCCTACACCCCCAGCGAGGGGATCGCGGCGTGAGCGCATCCCCCGGCGGCGACCGGCCGATCATCTCCCTGGCCGGCAAGCGGGCCGCCGTCACCGGCGCCAGCGGCGACATCGGGGGGGCCATCGCCTCCACTCTCGCCGCCGCCGGCGCCGACGTGGCACTCCTGGCGCGCCGGCGGGAGCGCCTGGAGGCCCTCGCCGGCGAGATTCGCGAGACGGGGCGCCGAGCAGCGGTCGTGCCCGTCGACGTGACCGACGGCGAGGCCCTGGCCGCCGCGGCTGCTGCCGCCACCGAGGAGTTGGGGCCCATCGACATCCTCGTGAACAACGCCGGCGGGGCCCGCTTCCTGGCCCCGGCCCTGGAGATCGCAGAGGCCGGCTGGACGAAGACGGTGGCGCTCAACCTCACGGCACCGTTCCTGTGCGCCCAGGCCTTCGGCGGCCCGATGGTCGAGCGAGGCGGTGGCTCGATCGTGAACGTGGGCTCCGTGGCCGGCTTGCGCCACCTCGCCGGCATGTCGGCCTACAGCTCGGCCAAGGGGGGACTCTTCGCCCAGACCCGCGCCCTGGCCCGCGAGTGGGCCCCCCACGGCGTGCGGGTCAACGCCGTCGCCCCCGGCTACGTTGCCACCTCCGGCTGGGACGCCTTCGACCGCGACGAGGTCACTGCGGCCTCGGCGCTCAGCATCCCGCTGGGCCGCTGGGCCACGCCCGCTGAGGTGGCCGGCCCCGTCGCCTTCCTGGCCTCCGACTCCGCTTCCTACATAACCGGCGCGACCCTCATCATCGACGGCGGGATGCTGGCGTGACGGCACCGATCCAGACCCTGCAAGGACGGACCAACAATCGAGGGAGGGGGGCGGGGGGCCGAACTGCGACGCCTTGCGCCCGCGCGAAGGAGCAGAGCGGCACCGCGGACCCCGCCCGGACCGCAGCAAACCGACCAGGGCGGGGGCCGGGGGGCCGAACTGCGACGCCTTGCGCCCGCGCGAAGGAGCAGAGCGGCACCGCGGACCCCGCCCGGACCGCAGCAAACCGACCAGGGCGGGGGCCGGGGGGCCGAACTGCGACGCCTTGCGCCCGCGCGAAGGAGCAGAGCGGCACCGCGGACCCCGCCCGGACCGCAGACAAAGTCCGATCGAACCCCTGAGACCACAAGGAGAGCCAACGTGACCAGCGACCTGGAGCGCCGCATCGCCCGCATCGAGGCCCGCGAGGCGATCCGCGAGCTGGT
>JAPOZM010000074.1 GCA_026706075.1 Gemmatimonadaceae bacterium | reverse complement strand
CATTCGGGGTTCGAGCGTGGAGACACATGGCGGACCCTCCCAGGCAAAATGGCCATATGTCCCCATGATACAACGACTTACGAAAAAGTACAAGTCTGAATCCTTAACGGAGCACTAGACACTTCCAGGGTTGTCCTCGAAGACTTGGATCGGGCGCTGAGTCAAGGAGACCGCCAGATGGTCGCGCTTCGTGATTCCGTCCGCCAAATGAAGGCGAGAGTCTCCAAGGAGATAGTTTTCTTCCGGATCCACCCCAACTGACGCTTCTGTGGAAGGCAGGATCCTTCGGTGTCCACATCCTCACCGAAGGATCCTTCTTCTTGCTCTGCTCCTGGTACTCACCGTAGAAGTGGACAAGGGCCACTCCACCGATCACACCCATCAGATACCCGAGGTGCTCCTTGCCGTCGGAATGACCTACTGATTCAACCGCACGTGGGTGATCACTGTTGATGTTGTCATCGTGCACGTTGATGCCAAAGATGATGATGCCCACGCTGATGGTCATTCCGAGGATGGATGTCATCATGGCCCTTGCCCTCCTTTGGTCTAACTATCTTGGTCGGTGACGTCTACGACGAGTTTTACCTCGTTCGTGGCGTTCAGGGTTCGCTGGCCAGTGATCGCGATGTTCCAATAGGCCAGCGTGTCATCGGAGTAGAAGTCGTCTTCATAGACGCGCAGCTTATTGGTATAGCTGCAACGCCCGTGGTCGGTGAGTCTCCAAGCATAGGACGTGTACAGCCTGTCCTCTTCGTCAACGTCCTCCAAGGAGTAATCTACGCTCCAGGGCTTCGGATCGGGTCCGTTCCACTTGACCTCGATCATGATCTCGGGATCATTGAACCACCCGGTCTCATGATCGTTGTAGATGGTGATCTCCTTGGCCGGTTGAAGCATGTTTTCATGGTAGCATCCCGCGTGATTGTCCGGGTAATCCGCATAGGCCGCTGAGATCAGACTGAAGTTCCAGATACTCCTTGCTGGCAACGGCGTCTGGTACACTGTCTGCGAATCCGACGAGAGGCCATCCTCGTCGAAGTTGATCGCCAAGAAGGCGTAGGAAGCCTCCGTGGCATCTGCCGACAGAGAGATGACGCTACCATCAGCATCAAGGCCCTCGATGGAGGTCGCTTCATTGTCAATCGGGACGAAGTGCACCGCGATCTCCTCCGAAGGATCCCACTCCTCACCAGGGGGCGTGACGAGGGTGACTTCGAGGTCGAAGAGGGCCTCCGTCATCTTCAGCAACGCCTCTCCGTCCGACGCGGTTCCCTGGATCTCTGAGGCCAAGGTTCCGCTGAGGGATCCGACGGATGCTCGTACGCCAGAGGAGAGAGCTGTCAGGAGCGTCGGATTGTCTATGGCTATGTCAGCCAGTTTGACCTCTCCCTTCTCCCAAGCGGGCACGTTCTCGCTCAGGATCTTCCGGCTGGTCGGGTCGTTGATGGCCTTCACCAACTGCGTTGCGGCCACCTTGAGGTAGTCCAGAGCCGTGTCCGCGCTCCCGATGGCGTCCTTCCGCTCGGACTCACTCATCCCCTTGAAGGGATCGTAGTCCGTGCTCGTGTCAGCCTGAAACCCTCCAGCCACCGCCTTGGAAGCTGGCCCACTCGGTGCTGCGGACTCGCTTCCTGAGCATCCCTCCCAGACCATCGCTCCAGCCGCGAGAGCAACTGGGGCGAGAATCAGGGTCATCTTCTTGCCATGCATGACACGTCGCATGACTATCTCCCTTTCGTGAAGAGAAAGGTTTCCTCCGCCGACCCGGCCCGTTCCGAGTCGGTAGATTCTGGGGTCCCGTTCTACGAGAACAGATATGCCCTGCCAATCGGTGCCCACATGTGCCCTTGACGTTGCGAGATCTCAATGAGAAGGGTGAGCCAGGTTTTCGATATGTGGTCAATATGACCGGTGACGTCGATCTGGAAGTGGGTCAGGGAGCCGGGCGGACCGTCGACGACGGTTAGAGCCCCGGCCAAGGCGAGGGCCAGCACGGCGCCGGCCAGGAGGGAGGGTCTGTGCGCCGCCATGCTCAGCCCTGTCTGTCCGGGAAGGCGAGCACCTGCTCCAGGCCTGGCTGCCCACCGCGCCATTGCGTACGACGCCTTGCGGATCGATCAGCAGCACCGAGGGAACGCCGTAGGCCTGGTTCACCTCCCAGCGGCTGTCGTGGCCGGCGACCGGGACAAGGCCGTGCGGGGCCAGCTTTTCCTGGAGGACCGCCCGGTCGCCCGCGCCGACGACGATGACGGGGTATCGTTGCGAGGCCTGAGCGAGGACGGCGTCGCGGGCCTGGCAGGAGGCCTCGGCGAAGAAGAGGACCCACGCCCCCCCTGCCGGCGCATCGACCGGGGAGACCGTCGCGCCCTGCAGGCCGCCCAGGGAGAAGGCGGGGGCCGGTTGACCGATGAGCCGTGCGAAGGGCGGGGGCGTGACTCCAGGTGGAAAGCCGGTCTCGTACCAGGCGGCCACGGCCACCAGGGAGGCCAGGAGGAGGCCCGATCCCAGGGCCGCGCCGAAGACGCGCGGGGGGAGGCTGTCGTTGCCAGCAGATCCTTGGTTCCGGGCTTCGTCCATGTTCAGTCTCAGGCTGATGGAGCCGGAGGCGTCCTGCCCTTGGCGGGATGTGACCTCCTTTTTCGCCTTGGTCCTAAGGAACGAACCGGACAGCGGGTCCGGTATCACCCGATTGGGTGATTTTGCATCACCTGATCGGGTGATTTTTCCGTCACCCGATCGGGTGACTCTGAGCCGGGCCTGGGCCGTCGGCTGGCGGCCGAACCGCATCAGGAAGCGTTCGTACGGCGATGGACAGCACGCGGATCGTGCAGCCAGGGCGGGCAGCACCTCGGCGCCATCGTGAGACCGGTGTCGAGTCTGTTGGTGCGCGTGTGCCCCCGGCCGCCGGTGTGAGCTGCGACGCCAGGCAGGACCGGGTCGAGGCCCCGGGCCGTCCGCCCGGGCGGCCTCCCCTCACCCCTCCCCGAACAGCTCCAGCTGATCCTGCCCCTGCCGGCGGAAGTGATGCACGGCCAGCTCGTGCCCCCGGCCGTCCAGCCCCGCCTTCCGCTTGGCGATCTGGAAGAACCGGCTCACCAGCTCCGCCAGCTCCCCCTCGCCGCGCATGCGGTGGCCGTAGCGGGCGTCGGAGAGTTGGCCCCCCCGCACCGCCTCGAGCCGGTGCACGACCTTGGCCGCGCGGTCCGGGTAGTGGCGCTGGAGCCAGTCCAGGAACAGGGGCCGCACGGCCCCCGGCAGGCGCACCAGGATGTAGTTGGCCCAGCGCGCCCCCCGAGCCGCCGCCGCCTAAAGGATGGCGGGGGCCTCGGAGTCGTTGAGGCCCGGGATCAGGGGTGCCACGTTGACCCCCGCCGGCACCCCGGCCCGGGACAGCTCCTCCAACGCCTGCAGCCGCCGCTCCGGCCGCGAGGTGCGCGGCTCCATGGCCGACGTGAGCCGGCGGTCGAGGCTGGTGATCGACAGGGTCACGTGCACCAGGTCGAGGGCCGCCATGCTCTCAAGGATGTCGAGATCGCGCGTGACCAGGTGGTTCTTGGTGATCAGGCTCACGGGGTTGCGGAACCTGAGGAACACCTCCAGGCACCGCCGCGTGAGTTGCAGCCGCCGCTCCACCGGCTGGTAGCAGTCGGTGTTGCCCGACAGGGCCACCACCTGGGGCTGCCACGACCTCTTGCGCAGGGCCGCCTCCAGCAGCTCCGGGGCCTGCTCCTTGACCAGGATCTTGGTCTCGAAGTCGAGCCCCGCCGAGAACCCCAGGTACTCGTGGGTCGGCCTGGCGTAGCAGTAGACGCAGCCGTGCTCGCAGCCGCGGTAGGGGTTGAGGCTGAAGCGGAAGCCGACGTCCGGCGAGTCGTTCTCGGCCAGGATCGAGCGGCTGGCGTCGATCAGGTAGCTGGTGGGGACGCGCTCCTGAAAGCCCTCCTCGCCGGGCTCGGCCGGGTCGGGCTCCAGGTGCAGGGGCTGGAAGCGGTTGGGGGTGTTGAAGCCGGCGGCGCGGCCCCTCTTGCCGGGGGGCCGGGGCGTGGCGGGGTCGGGCATGGGGGCGGCCTGCCTTTCGCGCGGGCGCCGGAGAGTAGTGAATATGTGTGCAGTATATGGGAGGGGGGAAACCGGAGCAAGCGGGGGGTGGGCGTGGGGGCAGGGGTGCACCCGGAGGGCGGCCTTGATGCGGCCCCAGGAGGACGGCGCCAAGGCGGAAGCGTCGTCGTAGCTGGAGGGGTCTTCTCCGGCGCCGACCAGCAGGCCGTCGACGAAATGGCTGGAGAAAGTGTTGACGCTGAGTCCCAAGGGCGTCAGCACGTTACGGGAAGGAAGAGACAAAGGGTGGTTCCTCGTCCGCGTCGAAAAGTCGGAGCTCGAATCCAATGATCTTGCCTGGGTACAGCTCTGAGGCTCTGGAGAGGCTCTCGTCGTTGTAGACGAGGTCGTCGAAGGGCGTCAACTTCATCTCAAGGACCCAGGTTGCCGGGCTGTGGCCGACAGCGCCGCCGCCGGCAGCGTAAGGCTCCGTCGTGTGCCACTCGCCAGACCGGGGTAGCGGAGGGACTGGTCCTCCGGGTCGATCGGCATCCAGTACATTTGCGCTTGGCCGGTAGTTCAACAGATCCAGCTTTTCCTCCGCATCGTTGCCCGCCAGAGAACTTCCGATACCGGCCACCGGAGTGGTCGCCGTCGATGTAGAAGGCCTGCAGGCATCCCAAGTGGTGCAGGATTCCCAATTCTCCGTTCCGTCCCCAAGGGATCCGAGGAAGCGATCATCGAAGGCCTCTACGGCGACCAGAGGGTACTGGTGTTCCGGTGCCACGCGAGCCAGACGCGGATATCCAGATTCTTCGGATCGCTGGGATAGTCGGTGGAGCCCTCCCAGAAATCGGAGGTGAACAGGGACGGCTCGGCGACGACCTCGAGCCAGTCCTCGACGCTGCCGTCGGTCAGGCTGATGCGGTCCAAGTCTTTGTCGAGGAGTTCGTAGAAGAAGTAGACCTCGTCGCCAGTGTGGGCGTGGGCGGCGCCGGCCGGAACCAGGGGCAGGAGAGCCAGCAGGGAGAAAAGCGACGGGCGCATCGGGTCTCTCCCCCACCACTCGACGGCTATTCCAGGGCCGCCTTGATGCGCGCCCAGGAGGACGGCTGCACGGCGGAATCGTCGTCACCATCGTAGACGGATGGATCCTCTGCAGCACCGAGCAACAGGCCATCGACGAAGAGATCGGCCAAGCTGAGAGTAGACACCCTGTCGGACAGCCACTGGAACTCGCCCGCCCCCATTCCATCAGGGAACTCGGTGGCGTCGTTGTCTTTCGTCCTGATGGTGAAGCCGATGATCTTGCCGGGATACAGGTCCGACGCTACGGAAGCGGCCTCGTCGTCGTAGACGAGGTCGTCGAAAGGGGTCACCTTCAACTCGGTCACCGAGAGGACGGGAGTCGCGCCGAGGACGCCGCCCCCGGCGGCGGCGTACGGCTCCCTTGTGACCCACTCGCCAGCGCCGTCATAGCCCACGTGTTGGCCGTCCGTCGTCTCGGCAATGGCCAGATAGTGCTGGGCCTGGCGGTTGTTGAGGAGCTTGGTCTCCTCGACTGTGCAACCGTCGCAACTGTTGCGTCCAAACAGGTAGCGGCCGCCGGAGTGATCCCCATCGACCATGAAGCTGAAGTAGGAGTCCCAACGAAACATGGTAGGGCGAAACATCTTGGGCAGCCCCGCCTCGAGAATCTCTCCCGCATAGTTGTTGTGGTAGATGTCATCGAAGCGTTCCATGGCGACCCAGAGGGTGCTGCTGCGGCGGTGCCAGCCAAGCCAGAAACGGTTGTCGCAGTTTGTTGGATCGTAGCTGGAGTACGGGTAGTAGAAGTCGGCCGCCGTCAGCGAAGGCTCGCCGAGGACGTCGAGCCAGTCGTCGACGCTGCCGTCGGTCAGGTCGATCTGGTCCAGATCTTCGTCGAGGAGCTGGTAGATGGGGTAGATCTCGTCGCCCATGTGGGCGTAGGCGCTCGACAGAAGAGCCAGCAGGGTGACAAGGAGAATTCGCAACGTTACTCCTGCCCTCAAGGACTTGCGAGGTACCCCGCGCGGCTATCATAGGACCCTTCCCTATCCATGGGGAGTGCCTGGCAGCCGTGGGCTCTACGTGCAGTGCATAGGTCCGCGGCCGGAGCGGCGCCAAGCCCCCCTGATCAGGGCTCCCTCCGCCGGGCGATCATGGCCCGGATCATGTCGGCCACGTCGCCGAACCCGCGCAGGGCGACGACGGCCACGGTGCCGAAGAAGAAGGCGCAGGCCAGCAGGAAGACGTAGCTCCAGATCTCGATCCAGGTGGCGGATTCCATCGATCACTCCATGTCGCTGAAGTCGATGTGGCGGGGCGGGTACTTCTTCTGCGTCAGCAGCGAGCCCACGATCATGCCCAGGCCCCCGAGGATGAGGCTCGAGAAGTTGGTCAGGTTCGAGTTCTCCACGAAGCCGCGCAGGGCCTCGGGCACCAGCTCGGGGAAGAAGCTCATGACCAGGAAGTTGAGGGGCCCGGTGGCGCCCAGGACCAGGGCGCAGTAGGCGCCGACGCGGTTGGCCTTCTTCCAGTAGAGGCCCAGGACCACGGTGCCCACGGTGCCGGCGAAGTAGATGGTGCCGGTGAGGTACATGAACTTCATCGCCGTCTCCGGCAGGCGGTCGATGAAGAAGATGCCGAAGAGCGCCAGCAGCACGGCCAGGCAGATGATGATCGCCCGCGTCCAGTAGATCTCCTCGCGGCTGCTCAGCCCGCCCCAGGTGTCGTCGCCGGTGCGCTGTTGGTCGCTGCCGGCGCGCATCGCCTTGATCGGCGAGATGACGTCGCGCACGATGACGCCGCTCCAGGCCAGCAGGTAGGAGTCGTGGGTCGACATGAAGGCGGCGAACATGCCCGCCAGAAGCAGCCCCGCGGCGCCGGCGGGCAGGATCTGGCCGAGCATCTCCGGCACCGCCGACTGGCCGTCCTGGGCGTAGGCGCCGGCGTACGAGGGCAGCCGCGTCCAGGCGAAGGCGGCGGCGCCCCAGAACATGGGCACCAGGGCGCGGCCGGCCGAGGTCATCCCCTGGATCCAGAAGATGCGCCGCGCCACCCGGGCGTCCTCGGTCGACAGGGGCCGCGACATCTCCGGCTGCCAGACGATGCCCACGAAGGAGACGCACAGGAAGTAGATGATGAAGTACCAGCCGAAGGAGGGGTTGCCGATGGGATCGAAGGCGGCCGACCCCTTGTGCGTCTCCAGCGAGCTGACGATGGAGTTGAAGCCCAGGTCCGGGTGATTGAGAATGAAGAAGGTGCCGAGGAAGAAACCGAGGGTGAGCAGCACGAACTGGGCGAAGTCGGTGAGCACCACCGAGACCATGCCGCCCATGAGGGTGTAGAACACGACGATGATCAGCAGGGCGATCATCACCGGGTTCGTCCAGCTCTCCGGCATGCCGGTGAAGCCGACGACGAACTTGGAGCCGAGGATGGGGAAGAGGCTCATGTTGAGGGTGCCGGCCAGACCGAGGATGCAGCCGCCGAGGAGGCGCACGCCCCGGGAGTACTTGAGCTCGTACATCTCCGGCACCGTCATGATCCGCAGGTGCCGCAGCCGGCTCACGAGGAAGCCCGTCTTGCCGATGACGATGTGGGCGCCGGTGGCCATCACCCCGAGGATGAAGGGCGAGAAGCCGTTGACGAAGCCCTCCTCGGCGAAATACATGACCGTCACCAGGCCGAGGCCGGTGGAGACCATGGTGGCCACGGCCGTGTGTGTCTTCAGGCTGCGGCCGGCGACGAGGAAGTCGGAGATGCCCCGGATCGCCGAGCGCGCCAGCAGGCCGGCGGTGATCGTGCCGCCCACGTAGACGAACACGATCAGGAAGTCGAACCAGTGCAGATGCATGTGGGCAGGTGCTCCCGCGGGTGAGGGGGGCGGGGAATATAGGCGAAGAGCGGGGGGCGGGGGTGGCCTGTGCCTACCGGTCGCCGCCGACGATGCGAAGAGTCACGATCTCCACTTCCCGCACCTCGGCCTCGACCTCGATGCCGTACTCCTCTTCCAGCACTCGCCGTGTCTCATCGAGGGGTTCGAGGGGCAGTGTGAAGTCGTACTTCCCCCGCAGCCGAGTCTCGTTGAAGAAAGCTCCATCCGTGGATCTCTCGAGATACTGGACGAGTTGATCGATGGTGATGTTCGAGCCTGTGAACTCTGTCTGTGATGTTTGCGTGCCCATGCCGCCGCCCAGGTCCGACATGTCCGTCATCCGCGGCTGACGGCAGGTCAGCTTCCAGCCTTCCCGCTCTTCCTGTGCGCGGTGAATCGTGATTCCGCCCAGGTCGCAGAGGACGTCCAGGGCTCTCTGCCTGGCGGCCTCCGGCTTCAGGGGGCTGTTCGAGCGCAGCTCCACGTCCCACAGGTCCTCCGGCTCCTGTCCGTCGATCCGGAGCCGGGAGCGGGGGTGATCCAGCAAGTCGCGGATCACCTCCACCACCCGGCACCCGTGATACTCGGCCTCGAACCGTCCGTCGCCGTGGCCTGAGCCGTACTCCCTGCGGTCGGAAGCGTTCCGGTCGATCCGCAGGAAGAAGGGAGCATCCCGGGCTTCCACGGCCACGGTCTCCGGCGCCTCGGCCGGCTCGGCCACCTCGGGAACCCGGTCCGTGCGCAGGAACGTCTCCAGCAGCTCCGCCGTGAAGAGATTGGGATGGCCGTGCCAGCGAAGCAGGCCCTTGGCGTCGATGATGAGGGTGCGGGGAATGCTGCGTATCCCAAAGGCGTCGAAGGTCGCACGGTCGCGATCGACGGCGACCGAGCCCTCGATGGGCCGCTTCTCCAGGAAGCGCTCGATGGTGGGCGAGTCTTCCGGGCTCAGGGAGACGAACAGGGTCTCCGGACCTCCATAGGTGGAGGCGAGCTCGTTGAGGTGGGGGATGGCGCCGATGCACGGCCCGCAGTGAGTCCCCCAGAACTCGAGGATCACGTTCCGGCCGGCAAAGACATCCTCGCCTTCCGGTCGGCCGGCAATCCATTCACCCACCTCGATCGGCGGGGCCTGTTGGCCAACGGCTGGAATACTCATAGGGGACTCCTTCGGGGAAAGGTGTTGCGAAGGTGCGTGGCCGTTCCCGGCGCCGAGATCCTGAGGCGAAGCTACCCGGGGGATCTCGACAGGGTCAAGCCTCCGGGCGTCAGCCCAGCAGCAGGTGGCCCCTGGGCTCCCAGCCGAGCAGGGCCCGGGCCTTGGAGAGGTTGACCTGCTCGTGGCTCTCGTCGCCGGCGATGAAGAAGGCGTCGAAGCGGCCGCGGCCCTCGCGCACGAAGTCGAGGCCGGCCAGGTAGGCCCGGGCAAGGTCCTCCTCGTCGGTGGGCACGACGCCGGCCACGGGCGGGCCGTTGCGGCGCTCGATGAAGCGCTCCCGCGTCGACGGCCCGGTGATGCGGAAGACGGCCAGGTTCATCCGGAACTCGCGGGCGAAGTAGCGGCAGATGCCCTCGGCCAGGCCCTTGGTGAGGCCGTAGACGTTGGGGCCGTCGAGGGGGACGTCGTCCTCGCCGGGGTACCAGTCGCGGCCGCGGTGGTGCTGGCTCATGGTGCCGGTGTGGATGCCGCAGTGGAGGCCCAGGTCGTGGGCGGTGAGCAGCAGCAGGTGCAGGCCGAGGCAGTTGACGGTGTAGTTGTCGATGGCCAGCTGCGGCGTGTGGTCGCGGGTGAAGCCGCCCTGGCCGCCCTTCATGACCATGGTGATGAAGGTGTCCATGCCTTCCAGGGCCCGGGCCAGGGCCTCGGGATCGGCGATGGAGCCCTCGACGAAGTCGACGTCGCGGGCCGGCGGCGCCAGGTCGAGGACGCGCAGCTCGTGGACCCGTTGCAGGTAGGGCGTGACGATGGTGCCCACGTGGCCGGAGCCGCCCACGAGCAGGACCTTCACGAGGCCGGGCTCTTCCCCGTGAGGATCCGCTCCACCTTGTCGCAGGTGAAGTCGATCTCGTCGTCGGTCATCTCGATGGCGTCGAGCCAGATGTAGCCCCGGTCGGTGTGGTGGGCGCGGACGACGACGGTGGGATCACCCTCGGCCAGGGCCTCGGCCAGGGAGGCGGCCGTGTGCCCCGTGGCCCCGGGGTCGGGGGTCAGGCGCGCCCGCGAGAAGGGGCAGCCGTTGGCGTCGGGATCGACGCCGAGGGCCAGTCCCGGCACCGGCTCCAGGCGGTCGAGGATGCGCCGCACCCGCCGGTCCTGCTCCGCCGTCCAGGCGTCCACGTCCTCGGCCTCGCGGTACTCCAGGCCGGCGATGGCGCCGACGATCGCCTCCTTGCCGGCCTTCATGGGGCGGCCGATGCCGCGGTTCTGCAGGTAGACGGCGTCCACCAGCTCCCTGCGCCCGGCGACGATGCCGCCGGTGGTGGCGCACAGGAACTTGTGGGCGCTGGTGATCACCAGGTCGGCGCCGGCGGCGATCAGCCCCCGCAGGCGCAGGTCCTGGGCGGCGCCGTCGACGATGACGGGCACGCCGTGCTCGTGGGCCAGGGCGACGACGCGGGCCAGCGGCACCCAGCCGAACTGCACCGTGTGGAAGGACTCGACGTGGAGCACGGCGGTCACGCCCTCGCCGGACAGCCCCTCCACGAGCTCTTCCTCGGTGCAGCGGTTGACCGAGCCCAGCTCCACGGGGCGGGCCCCGGCCAGGCGGATCGCCTGGGTCACCGGCTGGCCGTAGTTGACGCAGTGCCCCTTCTGGATCAGCACCCGGTCCTTCAGGCCGGTGGTGTCCGGCAGCTGCAGGACTCTGGGCAGGTTCGCGCCCGTCATCGAGGCGGCCACGCCGAGGGTGATGCCGGCGGCGCTGCAGGCGGTGACGCAGCCGCTCTCGGCGCCGGAGGAGGCGGCGATGGCGCGGCCGGCCGCGGCCTGCAGCTCGTCGAGGACGAAGAAGTGGCGCATCGACTCGGCCGCCGCCGCGGCGATCTCGGGCAGCACGATGGCGCCCCCCAGGTGGGTCATCTTGCCGCAGGCGTTGATCACGCGGCGCAGTCCGTACTTGCGGTGCAGCTCCATGCTCTCTCCGTGGTTTCCAGTGCAGGGCCGGGGAATGTAGCCAGGGCGCCGCGGGCGTCCCAAACAGCTGGAGCCGTCGGCGAGGGTCCCCCGGCGCCGGGAATCTGACTAATTTCGTCTCATGCTTCCGTATGTGGTGGTGGTGGGGTTCGTCACTCCCTTCGTCGGCCTGTACGGCGTCCATGCCACCGGCCGCCTGACGAAGGTCGTCCTGGGGGCGGTCATCCTGGCATCGGGCCTCGGGGTCGTGATCTTCGCGGACCCCGGTCTCAAGCTCGCCTGGTGGAGGGTGGGAGACTATCCGCAGTACCCTCCGCCCGCGGCGCCGCCGGTCGGGCGCACCGTGGAATACGCCGACTTGAGCCTGCCCCCGGAAGAGCTGCTCGAGAAGCACAGCCAGGCGGAGATCGACTCCACCCGGGCCTACCTGAAGCGTCTTGCCCGCGAGGAACAGCGTCACAGGACGGTCAGGGTGAGAAGGGAACTCTGGCAGACGCGGAAGGAGATGATCGAGGAGGCGAGGCTGGGGACGGCGACCGTGGGGCTCTCCCTGTTCGTCCTCTACTGGTGGCTTCTGGCCCTGCTCGGGGCCTTGCACGACACCGACAGGTGGCTGAAGAAGAAACGGAGCTGAGGAAACACGGAACTGAGGAAACGATGAAGAAGACCCTTTGCGAACGCAGGATCGGAGACACGGGCGTGACCGTCACCGAGGTCGGTTTCGGCGGCGCCCACCTCGGCGAGTTGTTCGAGGGCGTGCCGGACGACCAGGCGCAGGCGACTCTGGCCGCGGCCTGGGAGGGCGGCATGCGCCTCTACGACACCGCGCCGTACTACGGGCACGGCCTCTCCGAGCACCGGGTGGGCGACTTCCTGCGGCGCCGGGAGCGGTCGCGGTACGTGCTGTCCACCAAGGTGGGCCGCGTCCTCAAGGCCGCCCGCGACCTGGAGCGCTTCGACCGGGGCGTCTGGACCGGCGCGCTGCCCTTCGAGTTCCACTACGACTACACCTACGACGGCATCATGCGCTCGTGGGAGGACAGCCTCCAGCGCCTGGGCCTGCCGTCGGTGGACCTGCTGCTGGTCCACGACCTCGACAGCCTCCTGCAGACCACCGAGCAGCGGCTCACGGCCCACGAGTCGCAGCTCTACGCCAGCGGCGCCCGCGCCCTCGAGGAGCTGCGCCGCGACGGCCGCATCGGCGCCATCGGCGCCGGCATCAACGTGAGGCCGGCCATCCGGCGGCTGATCGACCTCGTCGACCTCGACTTCTTCATCGTCGCCATGCCCTACACGCTGCTCGACCAGGACGTGCTCGACGGGGACTTCCCCCTCTGCCAGGAGCGCGGCGTCAGCGTCGTCATCGGCTCCCCCTTCGCCTCCGGGATCCTGGTCACGGGTCCGAAGGAGGGAGCCACGTACGCCTACGGGCCGGCGCCGCCCGAGATCCTCGAGAAGGCCGGCCGCATCCAGCAGGTCTGCCGGCGCCACGACGTGCCGCTGCCGGCGGCGGCCCTGCAGTTCGCCCTCGCCCATCCGCTGGTCTCGGCGGTGATCCCGGGGGCCGTGCACCCCGATCAGGTGAGGTCGAACCTGGCCTCGTGGGCCCATGAGATCCCGGCGGATCTCTGGGCGGAGCTGAAGGCCGAGGGCCTGATCCGGGAGGACGCGCCGACGCCGTGAGCCGGACGGTTCAGCCGGCGGCGTAGAACGCGATCAGCAGGACCACCCAGACGACCTCGAGGAAGTGCCAGTAGGTGGCGGCGCTGCGCACCGACGGCAGGTGCTCCAGGCCGAGTCTGTCCAGGCCGGCGCGCACCGCCAGCATCCCCAGCAGACCCAGGCCCGCGGCTACGTGGACGGCGTGGATGAGGACGAGGGCGAAGGCGAGGCCCTCCAGGCCGATGAAGGCGCCCGTCGACAGCGACAGCTCGTGCCGGTCCAGGAGGGAGGCCATGCCCAGGACCTGGGCGAGGGTGAAGAGCAGGCCGAGGACGAAGCTGACGCGCACCCAGCGGCCGACTTCGTCGAGCCGGGCCCTCCGGGCGTGGCGGGCGGCCCCCTCGACGGCCAGGCCCGAGAGCAGCAGCAGCAGGGTCGAGAGCCACAGGGCCGGGGGCAGGGAGAGGTCGCTCCCGGAGGGACGCGACTGGTGGCTGAAGGCGAAGATCGCCAGCCCCGCCGCGAAGAACACGGAGAGGGAGACGAGGACCAGAACGAGGCCGAGGCGGCGCACGGAGACCGGGTCGGGCAGGGGAGCCCGGGAGGGGGGGCCGGAGGGATCCATGGGCGCACTCTACGAAGGCGGGCACCGGTGCTCAAGGCCGGGCCGGCCGGCTTGCGGCGGCGGTTGCCGGGGCCCGGCGGCGGCTCCACCTTCCACCCCATGGACGATCCCGCGGCTCCCGGACCGCCGCCGACCCTGTGCATCGACGCCACCCGCCCGGCCGCTGGCTGGCGTCTCTGGGGCATGAGCCTCGTGGAGCGCCATCTGCGCGAGGGCGGCCGCCGCGGCCTCGACCGCGCCGTGGTCTGCGTGACCGCGGAGACCGCCGGGTCCGCCGGCCGCTTCCGCCCCGACCTGGACCGCCTGCACCCGCAGGGGCGCCGAATCGTGGAGGTGGCCGGCTGCCGGGAGGCCCGCCGCTGGATGGCGGACCACGAGGGCGCGGTCCTGTTCCTGGAGGGCGACGCCGTCGTCGACGGCCGGATCCTCGACCACCTGCTGGCCGCCGGCCCCGGGTGCCTGGTCCGCGGCGAGGGCGCGGTTGCGGCCCACCTGTCGTCGGCGGCGCCCCTGGCGGAGCAGGGCGGGGACGGCCCTTGGGAGCCGGAGCCCGGGTCGGTGCGCGTCTTCGAGGCCGGGGACCTCGACCGCTACGTCCCGGAGCTGCGGCTCACCATGGCGCCCTTCCTGGTCCGCCTGACCGACCCGCGCCAGTTGCGGGAGATCGACCGGCGGATGTTCCACCGCACCTTCAAGGGCGTCATCGATGTCGTCGCCCGCTACGGCTACTACCACCTCGTGCGCTTCCTGACCCGCGCCCTGAGCCGGACGGCGGTCTCCCCGAACCTGCTGACCCTGCTCTCCGTCGTCGGCATCTGGGCGGCGATCCCCTGCTTCGCCGCGGGGCGGCTGGGGGCCGGGATCCTCTGCGCCTGGGCCGGCGTCCTCCTCGACTCGGTGGACGGCAAGCTCGCCCGCCTCACCGTCAACCTGAGCGACCGCATGGGCGGCTTCGAGCACGCCGCCGCCCTTCCCGGCCTCGGACTGTGGTTCCTCGCCCTCGGGTGGCACCTGACCGAGGGCCGGCTGCTGACCCCGTCGCCGGCCGCCCTTGCCTGCTGGACGCTGGTGGCCGCCTTCCTCCTCGACAAGCTCTGCACCGGCGGCTTCAAGGCCCTCTTCGGCCGCGAGCTGTTCGACGCCCGGCCCTTCGACGCCGCCTTCCACCTGGTCGCCGCCCGCCGCAACGTCCACCTGGTGGTCCTCACGCTCGGCACCGCCCTCGGGGCGGCGGAAGCCGCCTTCCAGGTCATGGCCTGGGCCATGGCGGCGACCCTGGCGGTCCACGCCGCGCGCTTCGCCTGGATCGCCGCCGCCGGCGGCCGGGAGCCGGGCCCCCATGCCTGACCGGCCGGCGCCCCGGGTGCTTCTCTTCGGCACGCGCTTCCCGCCCGAGGCGGCGGGGACGGCGGCCTACGCGCGCGGCCTGGGCCTGGGGCTGGCATCGCAGGGGGTGGAGGTCCACGTGCTGACCATGGGACCCGCCGTGGCCGACGACGGCCTGCCCTTTCCGGTGCGGCGGCTGCGGCCGGCGGCCGGCGTCCTGCATCGCTATGGCCGCTGCCTGGGCGCCCTCCGCCGGGAGCTGGAGCGGCTGCGGCCCGACTGCCTGTGGACGACCAACGGCATGGGCACGCGCGTGGCGGGTCTGCTCTCGCACCTGCCCTGCCCGCTGATCACCAGCGCCCGAGGCAGCGACCTGCGCACGCGCCTGCCGGGGAGGGGTCCCTGGAGGCGCCTGGAGAGCCTGGCCCTGCGCCGGGCCTACCGGCGCTCGGCGGGGGTCGCCGCCGCCAGCCGCGGCATGGCGCGCCTTGCCGCCTCCCGGGGAGTGGAGGAAGACCGCCTCTTCGTCAGCTATCCGGCCTTCGACTTCGCCTGGTCCGGGGGGGACGCCGGGGAGCCGGGAGGCCACGGGGCCCCGGCCTCCGTGCTCACCGTCGCCCGGCTGACGCGGCAGAAGCGGGTCGACGTGGTCCTGCGCGCCGTGGCCGCCGCCGCCGCGAGGGTGCCGGGCCTGAGCTGCACGGTGGTCGGCGACGGCCCCGAGAGGGGCCGCCTCGAGCGCCTCTGCGGGGAGCTGGGTCTCGCCCGCCGCGTCCTCTTCGTCGGCGCCCTGCGCCCGCGCTCGGCGCCCCTGCGGGTCGAGTACGGCCGCGCCTCGGTCTTCGCCCTCACCAGCGTCGAGGAGGGCCTGGGCAACGCCTACATCGAGGCCGGGGCCTTCGGCCTGCCGAGCGTCGGCGTCGACGGCGGCGGGACCCCGGAGGTGGTGGTCCACGGACGCACGGGGTGGCTGGTGCCGGCCGACGATCCGGGGGCCACGGCGGAGGGCCTCCTCCACCTGCTCTCGAACCCCGAGGCGCGGCGCCGCATGGGACGCGAGGCCCGCCTGCGGGTGGAGGCCGAGTTCAGCGTCGAGGCCCTGGGCCGGCGCTCGGCCGAGGTGGTGCGCGCCGTCATCGCCGATCGGCGCCCGCCGCCCGAGGACGGGGCCGCCGCGTGAGTCCGCGAGGGCCGGTTCGCCGGGGACCGGGACCAGGGGGGCGATGACCGCCGGCCCGGACCCGGTGGTCTCCGGCCCGGAGCCGTCCCGCGGCGACGAAGACGATCTTCGCGATCTCGCCGGCGGCGCCCTGGTGGTGCTTGCCGGCAAGGCGGCGCGCCTGTCGCGCGGCGCCTTCCTGTGGGTGATCACCCTCCTCTGCGGCCTCGAGGTGGTGGGCCTCTACTCCATGGCCTGGGCCGTCTGCTCCACCCTCAACACCCTGGCCCGCTTCGGGCTGCAGCGCGGCGTCGTCTACCGGGTCACCGCCGCCCGCGCCTCGGGCGACCGGCGCCGGGAGAGCGCCGCCATCGCCGCCGGCCTGCTGGTGGCCGCCATCGCCGGGGTCGCCGTCGCCGCCGCCGTGACCCTGCTGGCCGACCGCATCGCCTCCTTCTACGACAAGCCCGTGGCCGGGGTCCTGCGGATCATGGCCTGGACCGCTCCCTGCCTGGCCCTGGGGTGCGTCCTCACCGCCGCCACCCGGGCCCTGCGCATCATGCGCTACGAGGTCTACGTCCGCTCCGTGGCCGGGCCCCTCCTCCTCTTCGCCGGAGGCACCGCCGTCGGCCTCGCCGGCCTCGGGCTCACGGCGATCGCCTGGGTGCAGCTGGCCATGGCCGCCGGAACCCTGTTGCTGGCGGCCTGGTACTTCCGGCGCCACTTCTCCCTCCTCGCGGCCGCGGGGGCGGCGGCCGGGAGACCGCCGCTGCGGTCCCTGACCCGCTTCTGCGTTCCCGTCACCCTCACCGACCTCCTCTACTCGCTGCTCGCGCAGCTCGACGTGCTCATGCTCGCCAAGTACGTCGATCCCTGGGTGGTGGCCGTCTACATCCTCGCCCGCCGGGCGGCGAGCATCGTCCTCAAGGCGCCCCAGGCCTTCGACGCCATCTTCAGCCCCGTGGTCAGCGATCTCTCCCTCCGGCGCCGGGAGGCGGCCCTGGGGGACCGGTTCGCCATCGTGGCCCGCTGGATCCTCACCGTGAACCTGCCGCTGGCCGGCTGCCTGCTGCTGCTGGGAGACCCGTTGCTGTCGCTGCTGGCCGCGGGGGGGCTCGACCTCGCCGGTCTGACCCTGGCCCTGCGGGTGCTGGTGGTGCTGTGCCTGGGCATGACCGTGCACAGCGTCTTCGCCGTCGCCGAGCCGCTGCTGGCCATGTCCGGGCGGCCGGGGCTCAACCTCCTCAACAACGGCCTGTGGCTGGCCCTGAACTTCGGCCTCAACCTGTGGCTGATCGAGGTCTGGGGCGCCCTCGGCGCGGCCCTGGGAGCCGCCGCGTCGATGCTCCTGGTCAACCTCTGGCGCCTCGGGCAGCTCTACGTGGTGCGCGGCATCTGGCCCCTGCGCCGCAGCCTCCTCAAGCCGCTGCTCGCCGCCGCGGCCGCCGCCGGGGCGGCCGCCTGGCTGCCGGGCGCCGCCGGGCCCGCCCTGGGGGCGGTGGCGGCGGCGGCGGTCTTCCTGCTGGTGTACGGGATCGTGCTGGTCGCCCTGGGCCTCGAGAGGGAGGACCGCGTGCTGCTGGAGCGGGTGCGGCACCGGGCCGCGGGGGGCCGCGGCTAGAGCAGCGAGTCGGCGGCGGCCTCGAAGCGGGTCAGCTGGCCGCGCAGGTACTCGTAGTGCTCGCCGTCCTCGGGCTCGAGCTGGAGGCAGAGGCGCATCAGGGCGATGGCCTGATCGGTCCGCCCCCGCCGGAAGAGGACCTCCGCGTAGGTGTCGAGGTAGACGACGTTGTCGGCGTCGCTCTTGACCGCGCGCAGGGACAGCTCCTGGGCGCGGTCGAGGCGCAGGCCCGCCTCGGCATAGGTCCAGGCGAGGTTGTTGAGCACCTGCGGCGAGGGTTGGCTCCGGCCCGCCGCCTTCTCGTAGTACTCGATGGCCAGCTCCCGGAGTCCGGAGTCGTAGTAGATCCCGGCGATGCTCGAAGCCGTCCGCTCCATGTCGTCGGCGTTGTCGAGGGCGCGGGCGAAGTGCCGGTGGGCGCGCTCCGGCTCCCCGGCCCGCAGGCGGCTCTCGCCGGCGCCCAGCAGCAGCAGGGGGTCGTCGGGATCGAGGCCGAGGCCGCTCTCCAGCACCCGGGCGGCATCGCCGGTGCGGTCCTCGTCGAGGTAGAGCCGGCTCAGCTCGTAGTGGGCGAAGGTGCGTGCGGGCCGGGGGGCCGTCGAATCGGCGCTCTCCACCACCTCCTGGAGCCGGCGGAGCGCCTCTTCCCGGTAGCCGGCGGCGCCATAGGCCCAACCCAGGTTCAGGCGCAGCAGCCAGTGCCCGGGCCGCGCCTCTTCGAGCCGCTGCAGGGCCTCGAGGGCGAGGGCCTCCTGGCCCGACTCGGCGGCCAGGGCGCGCAGGGCCCCGTAGAGGCGGGCGTCGTCCGGGTCGAGGCGCAGGGCGTGCTCGAGGGCGGCCGCCGCCTCGCGGCGGGCGCCCAGGCCGGCGTGGGCGATGGCGGCGAGGAAGTGGGGCCGGGGGTCCCGGGGACTCTCGCGCGCGGCCCGGCCGGCCGAGACGAGGGTGCGCTCGTGCAGGCCGCGCTGGGCGAACCACTGGGCCAGCTCGCCGTGGGGGACGGCGGGCATGCCGCAGTGGCTCTGTACCACGAAGACGGCGGCGGCGGCGCCGGCCCAGAGCTGCGGCGGAGGGACCATGCGGTCAGTACTCGTGGCGGCAGGCGTAGATGTGCAGCATCAGGCCCACGGCGAGACAGTTGGTCAGCAGCGAGGAGCCGCCGTAGCTGAGGAAGGGGAGGGGCAGGCCGGTGATCGGCATGACGCCGATGGTCATGCCCACGTTGACGAAGACGTGGAAGGTGAGCATCGAGGCCAGGCCCACGGCCAGCAGGCTGGAGAACCGGCTGTTGGCCAGGGTGGCGATGTGCAGGCAGCGCCAGATGATGATGAGGAAGAGGACGAGGATGGCGGCGCCGCCGAGGAAACCGAACTCCTCGCCGATGACGGAGAAGATGAAGTCGGTGTGGGCCACCGGCAGGAACTCGTAGTTGGTCTGCGTGCCCTGCAGGAACCCCCGGCCCGTGGGCCCCCCCGAACCGATGGCGATCTTCGACTGGATGATGTTCCAGCCAGCTCCCAGGGGGTCGCTCTCGGGGTCGAGGAAGGTGAGGATGCGGGCCTTCTGGTAGTCGTGGAGGAGGTTGGTCCACAGGGTGGTGGCCAGCCCCGCCGACAGGTTGACGAAGAGCATGGTGAAGGTCACCCACAGCCGCGCGAGCTGGACCTGGATGACGACCGAGCTGGCGATGATGTAGAGGGCGAAGATGATCGGCGCCCGGCTCTGCCACAGGGGCTCGAAGGAGAAGAACACGCTCAGGGCCGGGGCCAGGAGGAAGAAGATGTACAGGGGCCTCACCCCCGCCCAGTAGAGCATCGGCACGAAGGCGGCCCCGTAGGAGACCGCCGTGCCCAGGTCCGGCTGATGGCGCACCAGGAGCATGGGCAGGGCCGGCAGGAGCAGGGCATGGGCGATCGCCCGGGGCCGTCCGGCCTGCTCGGGGGATCGATCGGCGAGGAACCGGGCCAGGGCCAGGATGACGCCGATCTTGGCGAACTCCGACGGCTGCATTCGCAGCGGGCCCAGGGCCAGCCAGCGGGCCGGCTCGCCGGAGCCCCAGACCAGCACCAGGAGCAGGCTCACGACGCCGGCGGCGTACACCGGGTAGGCCACCTCGTAGAAGGCCGTGGTGGGCACGTAGGCCACGGCCAGGGCCGCGGCCAGGGCGAGGATGGCGACCACGGCCTGATGGCGCCACAGTCCGGAGCCGGCGGCGCTGTAGATCATGGTGACGCCGCAGGCGATGATGGCGGCCGCGGCGAGGACCAGAACCAGGTCGAACTCCCGGGCCCTCACGCTCCCCCTCCCCCTCTGCCAGCGCCGGCGGGAGCCGCCGCCATGGAGCGCTCGTCGACGCGGTCGGCCAGCCACGCCTCGAGGACGGCCCGCACCACCGGCGCGGCCACGGCGCCGCCGCCGCCGCCGCCTTCGACGACGGCGACGACGGCGATCTCGGGGCGATGGTACGGAGCGAAGGCGACGAACCAGGCGTCGTCGTCCCGGTTCGGGCCCTGGGCGGTCCCCGACTTGCCGGCGATCTCCAGGCCCTCGATCCGGGCTCTGCGGCCGGTTCCGCGGTCTCCGTGGACGACGCGGTGCATGGCGCGCCGCACGATGCCGAGGGTAGAGGCCGAGAGGTCCTCGATCCGCTGGGCCGGCGGCGGCCGGCCGTGCAGGTGCGGGGTGACGAGATAGCCGCCGTTGGCGATGGCGGCCACGTAGCGGGCCACCTGCAGCGGGGTCACCAGGGTCTCCCCCTGCCCGATGACCAGGTTCATCAGGTACCCCAGGGCCCAGCCCTGACGGTCGGCGTAGAACTGGCGGTCGGGGAGCTGGCCGGAGACCTCGCCGGGGTTGAGGTCGATGCCGGTGGGGGAGCCGAGTCCCAGGCGCCGTCCGTAGTCGTGCCAGGCCTCGATCCCCAGGAGCTGGGCGAGGTGGTAGAAGTAGATGTTGCAGGAGGTCTCCATCGCCTCCAGGAGGCCGAGCTCGCCGTGCCCCCGGCGGCTGGCACAGCGGAACACGACATTGCCCATCGACATCGACCCGTAGCACCGGGGGAAGGTGGACAGGGTATCGGTGAGACCTCTCTCCAGCGCCGCCGCCGCGGCGACCATCTTCAGGGTCGACCCGGGCGGATAGCGCCCGCGGATGGCGCGGTTGAGGAGGGGCCGGGACGGGTCGCGCATCAGCCGCACGCGCTCGGCCTGGGCCCCGAAGGAGACGAAGGCGTTGGGGTCGAAGGAGGGGTAGCTCACCAGGGCCCGAACCGCCCCGGTGCGCACGTCGAGGACGACGACGCTGCCGGCCAGCGAATCGGGCATTGCCTCCACCGCCGCCCGGTGCAGGTCCAGGTCCACCGTCAGCCGCAGGGAGCCGCCCGGCCGCGCCGGCCGGTCGCGGTCGGGGAAGGGGTGCTCGTTCTGGGTGCGCTGCTCGGCATCGACCTCGACGTAGGCCACCCCGTCCAGCCCTCGGAGGCTGGCCTCGAAGTCGCGCTCCAGCCCGGTCTTGCCGACGTAGTCTCCGGCCGCGTAGTGCGGTCCTCCACCCAGTTCCGACTCCTGCAGCTCACCCATGTAGCCCACCACGTGCGCCGTCAGGGGGCCGTGGGGATAGAGCCGCTGCGGCTCTATCTGCACCTGCAGGGCCCAGTCCTCGCTCAGGCGCTCCTCGACGATGGCCACGGTGCGGAAGTCGACGTCCCGTTTCAGGCGCAGCGTGCGCTGGCCGCGGTCGTAGCGAAGGGGGTGGCCGACGGCCTCCTCGAGAGCGGCGACGGCCATGGAGTCCACCGCGCGCCGCCCCCGGGTCAGGAGGATGCCGTACGAGGCGCGGTCCCGCGCCAGGATCTCGCCGTCCCGGTCGAGGATCAGCCCCCGGGGCGCCTTCAGGCGCTTGCGGGCGATGCGGTTGTCCTCCGCGGCCTGGGCAAAGCCGGCGCCCTCCAGGATCTGCAGGTGGAACAGGCGCAGCAGGAGGATGGCGAAGAGCACGGCCACCAGGACCATCAGGCGGGTCCTGCGGAAGAAGCCCTCGAGGGCCTCGGGGTCCATGGCCGGCTAGTGGGCGATCACCCGTCGGCGCAGGCGGATCGCCAGGGCGGCGATCAGACCGATGACACCGGTGTAGAGGGCGCGCCCGAGGCTGAAGCGGAACATCATGCCGGGCACCTCCTCGAAGGAGGTGGCGCTGGCGCCGACGTAGTAGATGAGATCGTGGACGAGCACGGCGGCCACGAGCACGCCTACCTGCACCTGGAGGGTGTCGGCCAGCAGGCCATCGCGGGCGGCTCCGACGCCGAACCCCACGAGCGACTTGGCCAGGGCGTTCAGGCCCAGGTCCGGGGGGGAGTAGGCATCCTGGCAGAGGCCGGCCAGGAAACCCAGGACCGTCGCCTCCAGGTGGCCCGACATGAGGGCGATGAAGACGACCACGACGAGCACGAGATCGGGCAGGATCCCGGCGATCTGCAGGTGGTGGATCCAGGTGGACTGGAGGACGAAGGCCAGGGCGAGGAGGACGACGTGGCGCGCAACGGCGAGCATCAGGGCCCCTCGGCCGCCTCGCCGACGGGGATGTGCAGCTCCATGCCGATGAGCAGGGACGACGACAGGCTCAGGTTGTTCTGCCGGGCGATATCGGCGACGTCGACGCCGAAGCGGCGGGCGATGCCGTAGAGCGTGTCCCCCCCCACAACGGTGTAGGAGCCGCCCCCGGCCGAGGCGGCGTCGGCCAGGTACAGGCTCTGCCCCGGACGGATGACGTCGTCAGCGAGCCCGTTCCACGAACGGAGGTCGGCCACCGTCACCTGGTGAGTCCGCGAGATCGACCACAGCGACTCGCCCTGGCGGACGGTGTGCACGCGGCGGCCGGCGCGGATCGCCGGGGCGGGGGCATCGGCTCCCGCGGGCGATGGCTGGCGGGTCACCAGCACGCCGCGGCCCACCTTGAGCCTCTGCCCCGGCTGCAGGAGGTTGTTGGCAAGCCCGTTCCAGGCGCGCAGGTCTTCCACGCGGACCCCGTAGCGCCGGCCGATCGACCACAGGGACTCGCCGGAGCGGACGGTGTGCACCCCGCCCCCCTCCGGCAGCGGGACCGGGCCCGGGATGGCGGTCCCCCTCAAGATCGGGACCACGAGGGTCCGGCCGGGATGGATGAGGGAGCGCCCGGAAAGCCCGTTGGCCTCGGCCAGCCGCCGGTGGTCCACCCCGAAGGCGCGGGCGATGCTCCAGAGATTGTCGCCTTGCCGGACCGTGTACCTCGCGACCCCCCGCTTCTCCGACTTGGGCAGCCGCGCGAGGGCGGCCAGGAAGTCGTCGCCGCGGCCCTCGGGCACCTTGAGCAGGTAGCCGCCCTCGGGCCCGGGGGGGGTGAAGAGGCTGCGCAGCTCCGGATTGAGGTTGCGCAGGAGGCTCACCGACACGCCGAGGAGCCGGGCGGCGGTGTGCAGATCGATCAGCTCTCGCAGCCGGACGTGTTCCCAGAGGATGGGCGGGTCCGGCTCGACCGGCTCGAAGCCGAAGCGCTGCGGGTCCTTGGAAATGACAGCCGCGGCCATGATCAGGGGAACGTAGTTGCGGGTCTCCCGGGGCAGGGGGAGCTGCCAGAAGTCGGTGGTGCCCGCCCGCTGGATGGCCCGGCTCACCCGGCCGCGGCCGGAGTTGTAGGCGGCCGCCGCCAGTCGCCAGTCGCCGAACTCGGCGTACAGGCCCTTCAGGTGCTGAACGGCGGCGCGCGTGGATTTGACCGGGTCGCGGCGCTCGTCGACCCAGCTGTCGATCACCAGCCCCTCGAGGCGGCCGGTCTGCCGGATGAACTGCCACAGGCCGGAGGCGTGGGCCCGCGAGTAGGCCCGCGGGTTGAAGCCGCTCTCGATCATGGACAGGTAGAACAGGTCCTCGGGCAGCCCTTCCTCGCGCAGGATGGGCAGGATCAGGTCGCGGTAGCGCCCCGCCCGCCGGGTCCAGGTCTGCCAGGTCTCGCGGGCGCGGGTCTGGAAGAAGTGGATGCTGGCGGCGACGCGGTCGTTGGCGTCGATGGGGAAGTCGCATCGGGGGGCCATCTGGTGGATGCGTACGACAGGGACGGCGTCCTCCGGCAGCTCCTCCAGGATCTCGTCGGCCAGCTCGGACAGCACGAGGGACAGGGGACTGTCGGGGGAGAGGTGCTCGACGAAGGGCAGGACCTTCAGGTAGGCGCGCCCGAGGTCGTCGGCCAGGGCGTCGACCTCGGCCTGGCCGTCGCGCTCGCCGAGCTCGTCGAGGATGGGGCTGCCGTCGACCAGGGCCAGCGTGTAGTAGGCCTGGTCCAGCTCCTCGCGGGCCCGGTCGTGGCGCTCGGACCGGAGTTCGTCGAGGGCGCGCAGCCAGCGCCAGCGGGCCTCGCGCAGGGCGGCGTCGAACTCGGGCTCCCGGGAGGGATCGACCTCGACGGCGGGGGGGCCGGGCTCGGGGGCGGCCTCGGGGGCCGGCTGGCTGGGCGCCTGGAGGCTGGCGCAGGCGGTCCACTGAACCGCGGCGGCGGCGATGACGGCGGACAGGACCCTCAAGGCCGCTCCTCCTCGGGGATGACGATCTCCGCCTGGATCCGGGTGGCGCTGCGGAAACCCAGCCGGCGGCAGCGGTCGGCGAACTGCTGGGCCGCCGCGGAGGTGCGGAAGCTGCCGGCCAGGATCTTGTACCACGGCTCCTCGAAGAGAAGGTCCACGTCCTGGCGCTCGAGCCGGGCCGCGGCCCGGTCGCGCAGGCCGCGGGCGTCCTCGAGGCGCGTGTGCTGGGCGATCAGGACCCGCCATCCCTGGAGGCGCACCATCTCGGGCGGCGGCTCCTCCGTCGCGGCGGGGGTCTCGACCTCCTTCGCCTCGGGGGCTTCGACCTCGTCGAGTTCCTCGGGCGCGGCGGACGGCGGTGCTTCGGCCTCGGGCGCAGCGGTGCTGTCGGCGACGACGAAGGCCTGGGAGAAGTCCGTACCCAGGGCGGCCAGCTCCCGGCGCAGGCGGTCGGCCCCGGCGCGGTCGGCGAAGCGGCCGGCGACCACCGAGTACAGCCCTCCCTGGGGGACGACGTCGACAGCCAGCCCCAGGCGGCTTCCGAGGCCGGCCGCGATCTCCCGCGACGCCTCCTCCCGGCTCAGGCTGATGACCTGCACGCGCCAGGCCGTCCCCAGTGAGTCGGAGGCCCCGGGGGTGGCCGCGGCGGGCCGGGGCAGCAGCTCCGGCGGTGTGAACCGCGGCTGGATGAGGACCAGGTCCTCGCGGAAACGGGCCGGATCGAAGTCGTCGCGCAACTGCGAGGCGGCCGGGTCGGCCAGGGCGGCGATGGTCAGGCCGCCGAGCAGGATGACCGCCCCGGTGCGCGCCATCCTCAGGCTCCCTTCCCCGGCCCGGGCAGGCTCCCGGCGTACGGCGGCCGGGAGATGCCGTGTTCGGTGATGATGGCGCTCACCAGCTCGTGGGGTGTGACGTCGAAGGCGGGGTTGTACACGGACACTCCCTCGGGCACGGTGGCGCGGCCGAAGCCGTTGCTGATCTCCTCCGGGGCGCGTTCCTCGATGGGGATCCGGTCACCGGTGGCCAGCTCCGGATCGACGGTGGTGGTCGGCGCCGCCACGTAGAGGGGGATTCCCCGGGCCCGCGCCATGAGGGCCAGGCCGTAGGTGCCGATCTTGTTGGCCACGTCGCCGTTGGCGGCGATGCGGTCGCTGCCGGTGATCACGCAGTCCACCCCGCGGTCGCGCAGGACGGCTCCGGCGGCGCCGTCGCAGATCACCGTGACCGCGATCCCCCGGCGCTGCAGCTCCCAGGAGGTCAGCCGCGCCCCCTGGAGCAGGGGGCGGGTCTCGCCGGCGTAGACGTGGACCCTCTTGCCGGACTCGGCGGCGGCGTAGACGACACCCAGGGCGGTGCCCCACCCGGCGGTGGCCAGGGCGCCGGCGTTGCAGTGGGTGAGCACGGTGTCGCCGTCCTCCAGCAGAGCCGCTCCGTGCTCGCCGATGCGCCGGCAGAGGTCGGCGTCGGCGGCCTGCAGGCCGCGGGCCTCTGCGACGAGCCGGTGGTAGACCTCGACATCCGCCAGTCCGGCGGCCTCCTCGAGGGCCGAGTCCATGCGATCGAGGGCCTGGAAGAGGTTGACCGCCGTCGGCCGGGTGCGGCCCAGGCGCTCGACCGCGCCATCGACGGTGGCCCGCATGCATCCGGAGCCGATGCCGTGCCAGGCGCCCAGGGCGACTCCGTACGCCGCGGCCACTCCGATCGCCGGCGCCCCCCGGACGCGCAGGGACTCGATCGCCTCGGCGACGCTCTCCACATCGGCGCAGGGGATCCGTCTCTCCTCCTCCGGCAGCCGGGTCTGGTCCAGCAGCACCAGGGCCGGCGGGCTCCGGCCGCCGGCTTCCCGCCAGCGCAGGGTCTCGAAGCCTGCCGTCATCCGCGGCCCTCCTCCGTCACCACGGCGTCCCCCGCGGCGGGCTGCTCCTCCTCCCAGCCGTCGGGCAGGCGCGTCGCCGGGGCGTCGCCCCACAGGCGCTCGAGACCGTAGAACTCGCGCGCCTCCCGGCCGAAGATGTGGACGACCACGTCCACGAAGTCGACGAGGACCCAGCGCAGGGACTGGCGGCCCTCGACGTGCCAGGGCCGGTGCCCCTGTCCGCGCAGCTGGTCCACGAGGTCGTCGGTCAGGGACCGGATGTGGGGCTCGGAGGTGCCCGAGCAGAGGACGAAGTAGTCGGCGGTGTCGCTGATGCCGCGCAGGTCGATGACCACCAGGTCGAGGGCCTTCCTGTCGCGCAGGGTCTCGAGGATGGGTCCCAGCAGGGGGTCGGCCCGGAGGGTGTCGGGCCGGGGCTCGGCGGCGGTCAATTCGACGCCCCGGAGGCGGAGTCGAACAGCCCCAGGCGACGGTAGTCGCGGCCGACGACGACGGTGATCGCCTCGAGCCGGTAGCCGTCGTCGCTGAGCTGCTGGATGGCTTCGGGAATCCCGAGGAGGTGGGCGACGAGGCGGGCCTTCTCGAGGTCGCCGTTGCGGTCGATGACGACGGACTCGACGAAGTCGAAGCTGGAGGCGTTGCCCTCGTGGATGACGTCGAGGCCGAGGGACCGGGCCTTGTCGGTCATCCGCGCCGCCACCAGGGAGGCACCGCAGCCGTTGAGGACGGCCAACTGGAAGTCGTCCAGAGGGACGGGGGGGGAAACCTCGGCGGGCGGGGCCTGCGGCTGCGGCGCCGGGGCGACCGGGGCCTGCGCCCGGGGCCAGAACTGGACCGCCAGCAGCGCCGTGCACGCCGCGCCCGCCAGCAGACAGAGGGCCTTCTCCTGCACGTTCGGAAGCGGAATCCCGGTTAACCCGAAAGGGGCGAGGAGGCCGCGAGCGACCGGAGGCCGGCCCGGGGGCGCACGCGAACCCCCGCCGTCCTCCAATTACAATTATGCCACCGGGAGCCGCCGGAAGTCAAAGGGCGGCGGACAGCCGGCTCAGGCCGGAAGCAGCTCCATGCCGATGCGCGCCAGCAGGTAGGCCGCGGAGGCCGCCGTGAGAGCGCGGGCGACGCGGTCCACCGGGGCGGACGGCACCGAGACGAACCGCAACCGTGGCTGGATGATGATGTACAAGGCGACGCTGAACATGTGTATAGATTACTGAACATCATTGCAGGTGTCAAGAGCGATCTCCTTCAGAACAGACCCGAGTACTTGAAGGTGAGGATGTAGTCCCGGGTGCCCTCGCGCCGGGCCTTGGGACGGGAGTCGTAGATGTCCCAGGCGAAGCCGAAGAGAAAGCGGTCCTTGTAGAGGGACAGGGCCAGCCCGAGGGAGACGGCGATGGAGTTGTCCGTGGAGAGCGCCTCCAGAACGTTGCCGATGGCGGTGAGGTGGACGCCCGATACGGCGGGGTGCTCGGCGTTGTGCCAGCCCGCGAAGGCGATGCCGGGCAGACCGATGAGCCGCTCCGTCTTCCCCTCCACGAGCTGCCCCTCTTCGTCGGTGCGGTCCCGCCCGGGGCGGATGGCGAGGAAGGAGACCAGGGGCTTGGCCTCGAAGGCCCACTTCCAGCCGCCGGACTCCAGGATCTGGGAGATCGACTGCTCCGGCCCTCCGGCGTGGCTCCGGGTGGTGAGCCGCAGGCGCGCCCGCTTGATGCCGGTGTCGCTCAGGCGGAGGTTGAGGTCCTCCACGTGGACGCTGTCCTCGCTGTCGGCGTAGATCTGCACCCGGGCCTGCCGGGGGCCGCCCCTGGGGTCGTAGTTCTCGTCGAGCTGGACCCACTCCACGTCGACCCGGCGCCCCACCAGGGCCTGCCGCAGGGTGTCGGGAATGTCGATCCGCATGTCGATCCGGGTGCCGTCGCGCACCACCAGGGGCGTGGGGGTCCAGGGCACCTCCAGCGGCCGGGCTCCGGACTTGCCCGTGGCCACCACGGAGACGATGGACGCCAGGTCGACGCCGCCCAGGGCCCCCCGTCCGCGGATCTTGATGGGCTGCGCCTTGTCGCGCACGTCGTTGCTGATCAGCAGGATCTGGCCGAAGCGCTCCCCCAGGGCCTCCGGGGAGAAGTGGATGTTCAGGGTCGTCGACTCCCCGGGGTCGAGGGAGAAGGCCGAGGGCTCCACGCGGGCCTCGCCGGTGAGGGCGCTGGCCTCCACCTGCAGGGCCGTGTCGCCGGAGTTGGTCGCCACCAGCGCGCGCTGGTCGCTCTCGCCGATGACGACGTGTCCGAAGTCGAGCACCCCGGACGGATGCAGCTCGATCTCGGCGGCGACGCCGGTGCCGTTGAGCAGCACCTCGAGGCTCGCGGCGCCCCCCTCCCAGAAGCCCTCGAGGCGCAGGGTGCCGCTCACCGGCCCGCGCGCCGAGGGCGCGAAGGTGACGCGCACCGGCAGCGATCCCAGGCTGTTGGCGGGCAGCTGGTGCTCCCCTCCGTCGGGGGAGACCTGGGTGAAGATGGTGAAGTCGTCGCTCGTGGAGCGGATGCGGCCGATGGAGAAGTCGGCGTTGCCGCTGTTGGTCAGCTCGATGATGCCGCTGCCCGATTCACCCACGGGAACCCGGCCGAAGTCGAAAGCCGTCGGCTTGAGCTGCAGAAAGCGGCCCGTCCCCTGCAGCTGCATCCGGCGCCGGCCCGCCTCGGTGTGGACCGAAAGGGCGCCCTCGCGGAGGCCGACCTCACGGGGGCGGAAGGCCAGCTCCACGCGGCCGCTCTCACCGGGGTTGAGCAGGAGCGTGCCGGTCTCCAGTCCGAACTCGGGGCCGCTGCCCTCGTCCAGCTCGAGGCGCACCAGGAAGGGGGTGCCGCCCCGGTTCCACATGAGCAGCGGCAACCGCGCCGGCTTGCCCAGGGGCACGCTGCCGAAGTCGATGGGAGAGCGGTCCAGGAGCTCCACGTGCGGCGGGCCGACCTGCCCCGTGCCGGTGAGGGGGATCTCGAGGCGGCGGCGCTGCGGATCGTTGCTGGTCAGCAGGAGGGCGGCGCTGTCCGGCCCCTCGTAGCGCGGCCGGAAGCGGACTGCGACATCGCGGCGGGTCCCCGGCCCCAGCCGCAGGGGCGAATTGCCGCCCACCTCGAAGGCCTCGTCGGCCAGTTGCAGGGAGAGATCGAGATCGCCCCGACCCTGGTTGATCAGGGTGAGCCGGCGGCGGGAGGCCGCCCCCATCTCGACGGTCTCGAAGTCGATCCCCACCTCGGGCAGGGGGGAGACGGCCAGCCGCGGGGCCAGTCCCTCGCCGGCGAGGGGAACGGCTGCGGCGGGCAGGTCCGGGGAGTGCACGTGCAGGCGGCCCCGGAAGGTCCCGTCGCCCTCCGGCTTGAAGAGCACGCCGACCTCGGTGCGCGAGCCCGGCGCCAGACGGCGGTCCGGGGCCCCCGCGAGCGAGAACGGCCCCGACGCGGGCTCGATGGAGAGGCTGTCGACGACCAGCTCCACGCCGCCGGGGTTCATCAGCTCCAGGGAGCGGCGCACGACCCGCCCCACCGGGGCCGGGCCGGCGTCGATCCCGGCCTCGGGGCCGGGACGCAGGCGCAGCCGCGGCCGCTCGACGGAGGCGGCGAGCCCGACGCGGGCCTGCTCGCTGCCGAAGAGCTCCCCGGTCTGCAGGGAGAGCTCGCCGGCGTGGGATCCGGTGTCAGCGGCGCTGAACTCGACGGCCAGGGTGCGGGTGGCGGCGGCCGGCAGATGGAGGGTGTCGGCGGCGACGGAGAATCCCTCGCCCTCGACCCGCAGATCTACCTCCAGGTCGTCGGCGCCGGTGTTGCGCACCGAGACCTCGAGGCGGCCGGTGCGGCCGGGCTTGAGGGCCCCGAAGTCGAGGCTGTCGGGCTGGACTTGCAGCGGCTGCGCGGCCAGCCCCGATGGGGGGAACCACAGGGCGCCGGCGGCGAGAAGAAGGACGGCGCGCATCAAAAAGAAAGAGCGACCAACCCACCAGAATGCCGGAAGAAACGTTGTCGAAGTTCCACATTCAAGAAGAGTGGAAAACTTCCAGCGGGGCAAACTGTGATGTGAGTTCAGGTCACTCTTTGCCCGCAAGGTAGAGGCGGAGGCTGTGGAAGTCAAGCGGGGCCTCCTCAGCCGCCGTCCTGCAGGATGGGGTCCAGGCCGCGAACCAGGCGGTCCATCCCTTCCTCGACGGTGTGCGGCTCCAGGGCGCCGTAGGCGATGCGGATGCAGCAGGAGTCGGTCAGTCCGAAGCCGCTCCCGGGGATGACGGCGACACCGTGCTCGCGCACCAGCCGCTCGACGACGCGCATCGACGGCAGCCGCGTCTCCAGGCGCGCCAGCAGGTAGAAGGCGCCGTTGGCCTCGGGTACCACACAGCGGGGCTCCAGCTCGCTCAACCGCTCCAGGCACATGGCGCGCACACGGTCGAGGCCGTCGATGTAACCACGGAACCAGGCCGGCCCGGCGCGCAGGGCCCCCGCCGCCGCCAGTTGCGAGACCACGGGGGGGCAGATCAGGATCGTGTCCTGGCTCTTCTGCAGCCCCCGGATCAGCCGCCGGGGGGCCACGGCGTAGCCGACGCGCCAGTTGGCCAGTCCGTACGACTTGGAGAAGGAGAACAGGGAGATGGTGTGGCCGGCGCTGCCGGGCAGGGAGCCGGGCGACAGGTGGCGGGCGCCGTAGGTGAAGTGCTCGTAGGCCTCGTCGCTGACGTGACAGATGCCGCGGCGGCGGCACAGGTCGTTGACCGCGGCCAGGTCCCCCGGGTCGTAGACCACCCCGGCCGGGTTGTTCGGCGAGATGGTGACGACCATGCGCGTGCGGCCGGTGACGGCGGCCTCCACGGCGTCGACGCGAAGGCCGTAGCGCTCGTCCGTGGGCACCTCCACGGCGCGGCAGTTGGCCATGGCGATGGCCATCTCGTGGTTGAAGTAGAACGGCGACATGACCACCACCTCGTCGCCCGGGTCGCAGGCGCACAGCACCATGTGGTAGAAGGCCATGTTGCTGCCGGCGGTGACGAACAGCACCTGCTCGGCGTCGTCGACGTCGATGCCGTTCTCGGCTGACAGCTTGAGGCGCAGGCCCTCGTGCAGCTCGGGGATGCCGGCGGCGTCGCGGTAGTGGTGCTCCGCCGGCTCGCCGCCGAAGGCGGCCACCGCCTCGAAGGCCTCGGGCGGCGGTCCGTAGTGCACGACCCCCTGGCCGAGGGAGATCGTCCCCGGATTGTCGCGGATGAGGGCGGCCACGTCGGGGATGACGGGCGCCTGCACCGCCTCCATGCGCGCCGACAGCGGGGCGGGGGGGTCAGCCACGAAGGACCGCCTGCAGGCGGTCGTGGAGCCGGTCGATCTCGCGGCGGGTCTCGTCGTCGAGGTGGAAGGCCAGCGGTCCCCGGTGCACCTGGTTCGGGAACAGGCCCTGGCGGTGCATCAGGTAGCGCTCGGTGACGATGTAGCCGTCGAGGCCGCCCTGCATCTGCAGGGTGGCGATGGCGCAGATCGGCAGGTAGACCTCGTAGGCGCGCTCCCAGTCGCCGGCCTCGCAGGCCCTCCACAGGGCGACGAGGCCGTCGAGCAGCTCGACGCCGGGAATCGTGCCGGCCACGCCCCGGCGATAGGAATCGATGAGCAGCACGCCGCCGCTGCCCTCGAAGATCGCCGCCCGGCCCCCGGTGAGGTCGCGCAGGCCGGAGATGCTCGGCCCCAGGGGCGCGGCCTCCGGCTTGAAGAGCACCCGAGGGCCGTGGCGGCGGAAGAGCTCGGCCTGGAACTCCAGGCTCATGGGCTTCCCCACGTACCCGGAGGCGTCCTGGACGAGGACCGGAAGCGAGACCTCGTCGAGCAGGGACTCGAAGTACTCCGCCAGCTGCGGCTCGGCCAGCCCATGCGACAGGGGCGGCATGGCCATCAGGGCGCCGGCGCCGCCGTCCTCCGCGGCGTGGGCGAAGCGGCGGGCCTGGACGGTGCTCTCGGCGCCGACGCTGATCACCACCGGCCCGCGGCCGTCGGCGAACCGGGCGAGGTGTTCCGGGATCTCCAAGCGCTCCGCCTCCGTCAGGCGCAGGGTGTCGGAGACCAGCCCCAGGCACAGGCCGTCGGCGCCGGTCTCGAAGAGGTGGTCCACCTGCCGGCGCAGGGTGTCGTAGTCGATGGCGAGATCCTCGCGGTAGGGCATGTGCACCACGGGCAGCACCCCGCGGATCTCATGCTCACGGCTCATTGGTCGCTCTCCCGGGCGCCGCGGCGTCGCACCTGCAGCAGGACCTCGCGCAGGCGGGGCGTGGCGGCGGCCATGTAGACAGGGAACTTGCGGCTGCGGTCGTAGGTCGGCTCGCGGCCGTCGCCGAGAAAGCAGCAGGCGCCGGCTTCCTCGGCGATCAGGGAAGGGGGTCCCACGTCGTAGACTTCCACCTGCCGGGTGAGATAGGCGGCGAGGTCGCCCTCGGCGAGCCGGGTCAGCACGAGGGCGGCCCCCATGGGGTAGTCGAGGGGCTCCAGATGTTCCCGGGCGGCGGCCTGGTAGCGCCGCGCCTTGGTGGAGACGAAGGCCTTCTTCGTGCGGGGCCTCGCCGGCAGCCGCAGGCGCCGAGGGCGGCCCTCCCCGACCTGGATCCAGGCGCCGCGGCCTCGCACCGCGGTGAACAGCTTGTCCTCCGTGGGCCGGGCGACGGCGGCGGCGACCATGCGGCCTCCGCGGGCCAGGCCGATGCAGATGTGGTACGGAGCGTCGCCGCGCTGGAAGTGGAGGGTGCCGTCGATGGGGTCGAGGATGACCACCTCGTCGCCGACGTTGCCGGCGAAGGCGCGGCGCATGGCGGTGCGCTCCTCGGCGATGCAGCGCACCCGCGGGAAGCGGGCGTGGACGGCGCCCAGGATGAGATCCTGGAAGGCGGAGTCGAGGACGGTGAGCGCCCCCGAGGCCTGCTGGGCTCGGGCGCCGGTGAGAGAGGTGTCGGCCTTCTTGCCCACGTCGGCCACGGCGCCGTGGAAAGGCCGCGAGGCGGCGGCGCACTGGCGGACCACGGGCAGGACCGCGTCCAGGAACCGCTGGGGCTGGATGGCCATTCCGGTCACATCCGGTCCGGCCGAGGGGCTCGCCTCAGCCGGCGGCCTCCGGCCAGCTCCGGCGCTGCAGGGCCTGCATCACCTTGTCCGGGCTCATGGGCAGCTCTGTCAGCCGCTCGCCGGTGGCGTCGGCCACGGCGTTGGCGATCGCCGCCAGGGGCGGCACCAGCGGCACCTCGCCGACGCCTCGGATGCCGTGGGGCGAGGCGGGGTTGGGCACCTCCACGAGGATCGTTTCCACCAGGGGAAGGTCGAGGGTGGTGGGCATCCGGTAGTCGAGGAAGGTGGGGTTGGCCATGGAGCCGTCCTCGTTGTAGAAGTAGCCCTCGGTCAGGGCCCAGCCGATCCCCTGGACGACGCCGCCCTGGATCTGGCCCTCCACGTAGCTCGGGTGGATCGCCTTGCCAACGTCCTGCACCGCGGTGTAGCGCAGGACCGCCACCTTGCCGGTCTCGGGGTCGACCTCGACGTCGACCACGTGGGCGGCGAAGGCGCTGCCGGGGCCCGAGGCGTTGACGGCGCCCGCCCCCTCGATGGGACCGCCCGTCGATCCCTGGTCGGCGGCGACCTCGGCGAAGGTGAGCTTCTTCGACGGGTCCGACTTGCAGACGAAGATGGCTCCCTCGCGCCACTCCACGTCGCCTTCGTCGACCTCCAGCTGCCGGGCGGCGCGCTCGCACATCTTCTGCCTGGTATCCTCGGCCGCCAGGTGGCAGGCGTGCCCCGTGGCGTAGCAGACGCGGCTGCCCCCGGTGCCGTCGTGGTAGCCGATGGAGTCGGTGTCGACCACGGCGGGCTTCACCTGGTCGGCGTCGATCCCCAGGGTCTCGGCGACGATCATGGCCATGGCCGCGCGGGAGCCGCCGATGTCGGCGGAGCCCTCTTCCAGGCTGACCGTGCCGTCGCTGTGGACGTGGATGTTGGCCGACGACTGGCCCCCGCCGTTGAACCAGAAGCCCCCGGCCACCCCGCGCCCGACATAGGCACCCTCGGGCTTCGGGCTGCGGTAGTGCTCGGACTCGAGGGCCGCGGCGACCGTCTCCTCGCAGCCGATGCGGTTGTAGACGGTGCCGTCGGCGCGGCGGGTGCCCTCGCGGGAGGAATTCTTCAGGCGCAGCTCGAGGGGATCCATGCCGATGAGCCCGGCCAACTCGTCGAGGATCGACTCCGAGGCGTGGGCGGCGTTCGGTGCGCCCGGGGCCCGGTAGGCGCTGGACTTGGGCTTGTTGAGGACCACGTCGAGGGCGTCGATGCGGACGTTGGGGATGTCGTAGGGCGCGAAGATGCACGAGGCCCCGGCGCCGACGGCCGATCCGGGGAAGGCGCCGGCTTCGTAGGCCATCCACGCCTCGGCAGCGGTCAGGGTGCCGTCGCGCCGGACCCCCATCTTGCAGCGGACGACGCCGCCGGGGGCCGGTCCGGTCCCCTCGAAGACCTCGGCCCGGGACATGGTCATCTTCACCGGCCGTCCGGTCTTGTGGGACATGACCGCCGCCGCCGGCTCCATGTAGATGGGGAACTTGCCGCCGAAGCCGCCGCCGATCTCGCAGGGGATGACCTTCACCTTGCCGATGGGCACGTGCAGGACCTCGGCCACCTGGGAGCGGATCTGGAAGGGGCCCTGGGTGCTGACCCAGACGGTGATCGAGCCGTCCTGCTTCCACAGCACGGTGGTGTTGTGGGGCTCGATGTAGCCCTGGTGCACGGTGGCGGTGGTGAACTCGCGCTCGACGATTTCGTCGGCCTCGGCGAAGCCGGCCTCCAAGTCGCCCATCTCCTGGCGGTTGTGGGAGGCGATGTTGCTGCTGCGGTCGGTGCTCTCCCCCAGCAGGCGGGTGGTGCGATTCTCGTCCAGCAGCGGGGCGTCGTCCTTCATCGCCTCGAGGATGTCGACCACCGCCGGCAGGGGCTCGTAGTCGACCTCGATCAGCTCGACGGCCTCCTCGGCGATGTGGGGGCTGGTGGCGGCCACGGCGGCCACCGCGTGTCCCTTGTAGAGCACCTTGTCCGAGGCCAGGGAGTTGGAGGCGACCTCGCGGATGTTGACCAGGGTCTCGCCGATGTCGGAGAGCTTGTCCACGGTCTCCACCAAGTCGTCGGCGGTGGCCACGGCGCGCACGCCCTCCAGCTGCAGGGCCCGCGAGGTGTCGATGCTGCGGATACGGGCGTGGGCGTGGGGCGAGCGCAGCATCTTGCCGTAGAGGACGTCGGCGGGGCGCACGTCGGCGCCGTACACGGCCCGGCCGGTGACCTTGTCCTCCCCGTCGTGGCGGATCGGGCGGGTGCCGATGACCCGGAACTTGCCGCCGCTGGTGTATTCGGGGTACGCAGGGTTGGTGGACATGGTTCTCTCCTGGGAAGGGGCGCGGGAGGTGCCGCGCGAAAGAGCGAGCTACGGTAGGCAGGCCCCGGATTCCTGTCAACGAGAAGCGGAGGCCGTGAACCGGTCCCGGGAGATCTGCTTGTTGCCGGCGGCCGAGTCGGTTTTCCTCAAGGCCATGAACTGGGAGACGGCGGCGGTCCCTCCGGCCCTCGGTGCGGGCGAGGTCCACGTGTGGCGCGCCCACCTCGGGGGCGCCGCCGCCGGGGGGGATCCCCCGGACGAGACCGCCCTCACCGGCGAGGAGCTGAAGCGCGCCTCGGGTTATCCCGCCGGCGAGCCCCGTCGGCGCTTCCTGACCTCCCGCGCTCGGCTGCGCAGCCTGCTCTCCGGCTACCTGGGCGCCGCCCCCCGCGAGGTTCGGCTGGCCTACGGGGAGCAGGGCAAGCCCTCCCTCCGCGAGCCGGCCGCGGACCTCACCTTCAACCTCTCCCACTCGGGGGACCTGCTGCTGCTGGCCTTCGGCCGGGGGCGGGAGCTGGGGATCGACGTGGAACGCACGGGGCGGGACGTCTCCTGGGAGCGGGTGGCGCGGCGGTTCTTCGAGCGGCGGGAGCAGGAGGCCCTGCGGAGCCTGCCCGCGGCGGAGCGCCGGGCCGCCTTCTTCCGCGGCTGGACCCGCAAGGAGGCCTTCGTGAAGGCCACGGGCCGCGGCGTCACCCAGGGCCTGCGGACCTTCGCCGTCTCCCTGGATCCGGAGGCCGCCGCCCTGACCTGGATCCAGGACGGGGACCCCGCCGACTGGGGCATGGCCGACGTCGACGCCGGTCCGGGGCATGCCGCCGCCGTGTGCGCCGCCGGACGCGGCTGGTCGCTCCGCTGCTTCGAGCCGGCGCCGGGCCGTTAGAGCATCAGCACCCGGTGGACCCCGCGCAGGTCCATCTCGAACTCGATCTCCTCCACGGGGGGGCGGGTGTGATGCCAGTGGATGCCCAGGCGGCGGGCGGGGCCGATGCGCCGGAGCAGGACCTCCTCGAGGAATCCGTCCAGGGGATGGACGGTGTAGACGTTCACCTGGTCCACCAGGTCCCAGCCGGCGCCGAGCCCCTGCAGCCGCTGCTCCATCGCGTCCATGACGCAGGCCGCCTTGTCGCGCATCCCGTCCTCGGAGGTGTCGCCGCGGCGGACGATGGCCGATGCCTCCAGGGCGCCCCCCCGTAATTCTCCGGCCCCCGCAACGACCAGCGATGGGGCGAGACCGGCGGCGGCCGGCGCCGTGTGGGAGAAGGCGAACATGCACGGCTCCCCGGGAGGCTCATGGGACGGGGCCACGTTGGTGCGGGCCACCGGGTTGAGCCCGTCGATGAGCAGGTCCCACTCGGCGAGCAGGCGGCGGTACCCGTCGTTGAACTGGATGAAGCCCTCGATGCTGTAGGGTTTCGGGCAGCGCAGCTGCACGGCGCACAGGGCGGACCGGTCGAGCCCCTGTCCGGCGAGGTGCTCGTCGACGCGCTCGAAGCCGAGGCGCCAGGGGGGCTGGTCGCGGAGGATGACGTGGACGATCTCGAAACCCGGGTCGGCGATCACCCCCGAGGAGTAGGGATCGATGCCCTTCAGGAAGTGGTAGTGGCCGGCCGGGTTGGGCAGCAGCATGGTTTGAGGACTCCGGGTCGGGGTGTGTATCTCGAGGCGGTGCGGGAAGTCGCCGAATCTATGGGAGGTTGAGGCGGCGGCTCAAGATCGCCCTTGGCCCTATATTCGCCCGCTTCGACGACCCGTCGCGAGGAGGAGACAGACCGATGCCCTGGCGGATCCTGATGCAGTCGGACGTGGAACCCTACGAGACCGTCATGCGCCTGCTGGAGGAGGCCGGCTGCGAGCTGGACTGGTGGCGCGAGCCCGAGCCGCCGCCCGGCGTCGACTACGGCGCCCTCGAGGGCATCTACGTGTACAGCCACATGTGGGTGAGCCGGGAGCTGATGGCCCGCTGCCCGAGGCTGAAGATCGTCAGCAACTTCGGCGTCGGCTGCGACCACATCGACCTGGAGGGCGCCCGCTCCCTCGGCCTGCCGGTGGGCAACACCCCGGGCGTGCTCGACGCGGCCACCGCCGACCTGACCTGGACCCTGCTGCTGGCGGCGGCGCGCAACGCCATCCGCGGCGACCACTTCGCCCGAGGGCCGGAGTTCACCCACTACGACGCGGCGATCCTCCTCGGCCAGCAGGTGACGGGGGCCGCCCTCGGCATCGTCGGCCTCGGCCGCATCGGCTACCAGGTGGCCCGGCGGGCGGCGGGCTTCGACATGGAGATCCTCTACCACAACCGCAACCGCAACGAGCGCGCCGAGGGCGAGTTGGGCGCCCGCTACCTGTCCCTCGACGAGCTGCTGGAGCAGTCCGACTTCGTCACCCTCAACTGCCCTCTCACCGAACAGACCCGCGGACTCATCGGCTCCCGCGAGATCGCGCGGATGAAGCCGGCGGCGGTCCTCGTCAACGCCGCCCGCGGCCCGGTCTGGGACCAGGAGGCGGTCCTCGAGGCGCTGCGCGCCGGGCGACTCCACGCCGCCGCCACCGACGTGACCGACCCGGAGCCGCTGCCGCGCGACCATCCCCTGCTGGAGCAGGAGAACCTGGTGATCTTCCCCCACCTGGGCTCGGCCACCCGCCAGACCCGGGACGCCATGTCGACCATGTCCGTGGACAACCTGGTGGCGGGGCTGGAGGGGCGGGAGGTGCCGTACCGGATCGCCTGAGCCGGCGCCTTGATGCGGCTCCCCGGGGCGGGTATCCTCGGGGCGCAGGTCATCCCGCTTCATACGACACAGGAGGGAGTTGCCACCGAGATGGCGGAGAACGGCCACTACGACGTCCTGATCATCGGCTCCGGCCCGGCCGGGTTCACCGCCGCCGTGTACGCGGCGCGGGCGGACCTGGCGCCGCTGGTGCTGGAAGGCATGCAGCCCGGCGGCCAGCTGACGATCACCACCGACGTGGAGAACTACCCCGGCTTCCCCGAGGGGATCATGGGGCCGGAGATGATGGACAAGTTCCGCGAGCAGGCGCAGCGGTTCGGCGCCACCACCCTGTTCCGGACGGCCACCGAGGTCGACCTCTCGCGGCGGCCCTTCGCGGTGAAGGCCGAGGACCGCAGCTTCACCGCCGATGCGGTGATCATCGCCACCGGCGCCTCGGCGCGGCTCCTCGGCATCGAGTCGGAGACCCGGCTCATGGGCCACGGCGTCTCGGCCTGCGCCACCTGCGACGGGTTCTTCTTCCGCGACAAGGAGCTGGTCGTGGTAGGCGGCGGCGACTCGGCCATGGAGGAGGCCACCTTCCTGACCAAGTTCGCCACGCGGGTGAGCATCGTGCACCGGCGCGTCGAGTTCCGGGCCTCGAGGATCATGCTGCACCGGGCCGAGGGGAACGAGAAGATCGACTTCGTCACGCCGGCGGTGGTGGAGGAGATCCTGTCACCCGACGGCGAGCTGGAGGTCAGCGGCGTGCGGTTGAGCAACCCCGAGACGGGGGAGAGTTGGGAGCACCCGTGCCAGGGGGTGTTCATGGCCATCGGCCACATACCGAACACCCAGCTCTTCGAGGGCGTGCTGGAAATGGATGAGAACGGCTACCTGATCACGGCCCCGGACTCGACGCGGACCAACGTCGAAGGCGTCTTCGCCTGCGGCGACGCCCAGGACCACGTCTACCGGCAGGCGGTGACCGCCGCCGGCACGGGGTGCATGGCCGCCATCGAGGCCGAGCGCTGGCTGGGGGAGCGGGACTGAGCGGCTGAAGCCCGGCCGCAGCTCCTACAGCCCCGCGAACACCTCCCGCCCCCGCCGGAAGAGGTCGCGCACCTCCTCCCGCTGACCGTCCGTGTCGTAGCGGCCCACCGAATCGATCCACCTCAGGGACTCGTCGAGCGAGTCGAGGAAGAAGCGGGCGTCGTCGGGCCGCGCCTCCGGCGGTCGTCCGCAGGTGAACCAGGTGGGACTGGTGTGGGCGTAGACGGCCTGGTCGAAGCTGTCGCGGGCGTCCCCCCACAGGCGCGCCGCCACCCAGCCGTCACGGTCGGCGCCGACCTCGCAGCGCACCGTGCCGGCCCGCTCTCCCCCGGGGAACCCCTGCCGGTGGACGACGGCGCCGTCGGCCACGACCTCGGCGGCCACCACCGGGTAGTGGGAGTCGAAGGTGACCTCCACCTCCAGGCGGCCGCCGCCGTCGAGGATCAGGGTGGAGCCGAGGCCGGCGCCGTTGACGGTCATGTCGACGGCCGGCCCGTTGGTGACGTAGGTGCGCCCCTTCTTCATGCCGTCGATCCACGCGGCGTAGCTGAACTCCTCCTCCACCTGCACGTAGACGCGGTTGTTGGAGCAGACGAACCAGTCCGTCCCCGTCGACGCGGGAAGCCGCATACCGCAGTTGAGGAGCTTGTACCAGAGGTCGTACTCCGGGTCCATCCAGAAGGGGTCGAAGAGGTTGAAGGCGTCGAGCTTGCCCAGGGCGGCGGCCACGGGGGCTTCCATGCCGCGGCCGTTGTGGCACCAGATGACCAGGCCGCCCTGGTCGCGGGCGTCGTCGCAGCAGAAGCACAGGGGCGGGTAGTCGGGGTCGAACTGGGCGGTGAGGATGTGGCCGCGGCTCACCGGCTGCACGAGGTTGCGGATGTTGAGGAACATGACGTGGCCGTAGCCGAAACCCCAGGGCGACTTCTCCCCGTAGTGTCGGTTCTCCTCGCCGATGTCGAGGACGTGATGGGCGGTGGTGAACTCGTTCATCACGCCGATGGGGTACTTGTTGCTCGCGTACGGCAGCTGGCGCCGGTCGAGGACGGAGACGCAGGTGACGTTGTAGCCCTCCACCGAGCAGTCGACGCCGAGGCGCTCGTCGGGGCGCGTCTCCTTCTCGTCGTAGTGGATGTGGGTGTTGCCGGGGTACCAGTTGGACGCCTGCGGATGGTGCCAGCGCTCGAGGGAGATCTCCACCTCGGCGACGCCGGCCTCGGGCGTCTCCACGGTGACCCGGCGGGGCCGGTACTCGGTGCCGCGCTCGACGAGGACGTCGGTGCGCCCGCGGCCGACGTTCACCTCGAACTGGCCGTCGGCGAAGAAGAAGGGAGTGCCCGGGCCGCGCTTGAGCAGCGCTCCGGCGGGGTGGTGGAAGCCGCCCGTCGGTCCGAGGACGTGGACCTTGGCGTCGATGGGCTCGTTGGTGGCGGCGTCGACGATGGTGCCGTGGAGTGTGGCCATCAGTTCAGCTCGTAGGTCTCGTAAGGGTGTTCGCAGGGGTTGCCGCGGCTCAGGTGCAGGCGGCCGGCGCCGGCCTCGACGATGAGCGACCAGACGCTGGTCCAGTAGCCGGTGACGGGGTCGTCGTTGGGGTGGCGGCAGATCGACCGCGGGTGGTCCTGGTGGTCGCTGAGGATCGCCTGCAGCCGCGGCCGGGTCACCGGCCGGGGGCAGGCGGCCAGCAGCTCGTCGACGCGGCACAGGCGGGGGCCGGACTCGATGAGCTCGGGGAAGTCGCGGTTGATCGGCGCCAGATCGGGGTGCACGCAGTGATTGGTGTGGGTCACGACGCCGTCGCCGTCGTCGTCGCGCAGAACGTGCACGGCGTCCACCGTGACCTCAAGGTCGGCCGGACCCTCGGGGGTCGACAGCAGGATGTTGGCGGGGATGGCGCGGCTCGCCCGGTCGACGGCGTCCACCGCCTCCTCCAGGGAGCGGGCCTCGTAGATGCCACGCACCGTGAAGTAGTGGGGCACCCCGTAGGGCCGGGCCGGGGCCGGCAGGGTGTTCATGCAGACGCCGATGCCGGCCTCGCTCACGCCGAGGTAGGCGATCAGCCCGGCCTGGGTGACGCTCATGAAGGCCGGGGCGTCGTCGGGCCGGCGGGTCAGCACGACGGTGAAGGGATCGAGGGCCGGGTCGTTGTCCCAGTTCTGTCCGGCCACGCCCCCGCCGCCGGTGATCTCGTCGCTCAGGGCGAAGGCGGTGCACCCGGAGTCGGCGGGCGCCATGCCTCGCCCCCGGCCGGAGTCCGGCTGCAGCTGGTTGCGGATCTGCAGCAGCATCAGCGCCTCCACGGAGACGCCGCAGGCGCGGCTCATGCCCTCCAGCTCGACCAGCATGTGCGGCGCGTACCCGCCCACGTCCTCGACGCAGCGCCCCGCCACCTGCAGGGCGCGCTCCCGGGAGACGTCCACGCTCAGGCGCACGCGCTCCAGGGCGATGGCGTCGAAGCCGCGGATCTGCTCTCCCAGGGCCTCGCCGATCTGCTCGCCCATGGCCGCCGGCGAGCCGGCGACGGTGAGCTCGGGGTAACGGGTGGCCGCCGCGGCGGCCGGTGCGGTCGCGGTCATCTCTCCTCCCTCACTTGCAGGATCACCTTGCCCAGGTTCTCGTTGCGCTCCAGCACGGCGTGGGCGGCCCCGGCCTCCTCGATGGGCATCACCCGGTCGATGACGGGCTCGAGGCGGCCGTCGATCAGGGCGTCGAGGAAGCGGGTCCGGAAGCGGCTGATGATGTGGGCCTTCTCCTCCACCGGCCGGGCCCGCAGCAGGGAGCCGACGATGCGCAGCCGCTTCCGCAGCAGCAGCGAAAGGTCGAGCTCGGCGCGGGAGCCACCGAGAAGGGAGAGCACCACCAGGCGCCCCTTGAGGCCCAGGCACTCGATGTTGTCCGCCAGGTGGCTGGCGCCGGCCACGTCGAGGACCACGTCCACGCCGCCTTCCGAGGCCCCCAGGTGATCGGCGACGGCCTCGCGAAAGCCGTTCCGGTAGTCGACGGCCAGCTCGGCCCCGAGGCGGCGGCAGAGGTCCCGCTTGGCCCCGGTGCCGGCGGTGGCCAGCACCCGGCAGCCCTGGTGGCGGGAGAGCTGGATGGCGGCGGTGCCGACGCCGCTGGCGCCGCCGTGGACGAGGACCGTCTCCCCGGCCTGCAGGCCCGCCTCCTCGAAAAGGTTCAGGCAGGCGGTGAGGAAGACCTCGGGGACCGCCGCCCCGCGGGCGTAGTCCCAGTCGTCCGGCATGGGGATCAGCAGGCGCTCGTCGACCGAGGCCCGCTCGGCGTAGCCGCCGCCGGCCAGCAGGGCGCAGACGCGGTCCCCCGGGCGGGCCCGGGAGACCTCGCCGCCGGCCTCGGCGACGACGCCGGCCAGCTCCAGCCCCAGGGTCTCGGGCGCCCCCGGCGGCGGCGGGTAGCCGCCGGCCCGCTGCAGCAGGTCGGCGCGGTTGACGGCGGTGGCGTGGACGTCGACGAGGACCTCCCGCGGCCCGATCTGCGGGTCGGGGATCTCCGCCCAGCGGAGGGGGCGGCCCGGGGTTTCCGTGTCGACGGCGATCGCCTTCATTGGGCCAAAGGTCGGCCTTGCGAGCAATGACCGCCATCCACCACATCCACCACATCCCCCACAGTTCGGCCCACGCCTTCTGCGTCGATGTCCTCGGCCGGCTCGGCGTCCCCGCCGAGGAGGCCCGGGTCTGCGCGGAGACCCTGGTGGAGGCGAGTCTGCGCGGTGTCGACAGCCACGGGATCAGCCTCCTGGGGACCTTCGCCGAGCGCATCCACTCGGGGCAGATGCGGCCCGGCCGCCGGCCCCTGGTGCGCCGCGAGGGGGCGGCCACGGCCCTCGTCGACGGCCAGCACGGCCTCGGTCCGCCCCTGGCGCGGTGGGCCACCGACCTGGCTCGGGACAAGGCGCGCGAGACCGGCCTCGGGGCGGTGGCCCTCCGCGACGCCAACTACGTGGGAGCCCTGGCCCCCTATGTGGAAGCCCCGGCCCGCGCCGGTCTGCTGGCCGTCGCCGCGGCCAACTCGACGCCGAGGGTGGCTCCCCACGGCGGCCGTGAGGGGCTGCACGGAACCAACCCGATCGCCTGGGCCGCTCCCGCCGCCGCCGGCGAGCCCCTGGTCTTCGACGCCGCCACCGGCCATTCGGCGGCCAAGGTGACCCAGGCCGCCGAGGAGGGGAGGCCGCTGGCCCCCGGCATCGGCCTGGACCCCGACGGCCGGCCGACGACCGACCCGGCGGCGGCGAGGGCCGGCACCCTGCTGCCCGTGGGCGGTGCTCTCGGCTACGGCTTCGGGTTGTTGGTGGACTTGCTGACGGGGGGTCTGGCGGGCGGCCCCTGCGGCCGCCAGGTGCCACCGGTGACCGAGCTGGACGGGCCGTACGGCTGCAGCTTCTTCGTCCTCGTCGTCGATCCGGCGTCCTTTGGCGGGGGCCTCGCCGAGGCGGCGCGGAGCCTCGCCGCCGACGCCCGGGCCACGGCTCCGGCGGAGGGCGCCGGCCGGGTCCGGGTCCCCGGCGACCGGGCCCGCGAGATGCGAGAGCAACGGCTGGCCGGCGGCATTCCCATGGGCGCCGGACGCTGGCAGGCTTTGACCCGGCGCCTGCGGGCCAGCGGCGTCGACCCCGTGCCAGAGGTCCAGCGGGACTGAATACCTTGCCGGGCCCCGCCGCAGGGGGTATATATCAACGACGTTGCTTCGGTCCCCCCTTCGCGGCGGTCAGACTTGGCGCAAGGCAGTGCTCAGGTCCAGGGAGTCCTCGTCAAGATCCTCGGCGAGGAGTACCGCATCGCGGGCGAGCCCGCGCAGGTACAGGAGGTCGCCGCCTACGTCGACGCCAGGATGAAGGAGATCGCCGGCCGGCACGCCGGCCTCCGGGAGCGGCAGGTGGCGATCCTGGCGGCGATGCAGATCGCCGCTGAGCTGCTCAAGATCATGGCCGACCGCAAGGCCTTCACCGACCGCGCCAAGGACAGCCTCGAGCGCCTGATCGACCTGGTCGAGGACCGCGGCGAGATCACCGAGGAGGCCGGCGACGAGCCGGCCGCGAACCCGCGTCTGCGCGAACAGCCCGTCCGCCTGCCGTCGACACGCTCCTAGCCGCCCGTCAGCCCCCGGTCAGCAGTCTCTCCGCCTCATCGCACAACCTCGCCGCCTCCTCGGGGTCGGCGCTCTCCGCCATGACCCGCACCACGGGCTCGGTGTTCGACGCCCGCAGGTGGACCCACGGACACTCGAGCCGGCCCCTCAGGTAGAGCTTGCCGCCATCGGCGACGGGGTGGCGGAAAGCGCCGGGGTAGCGCCCGGCGAGAGAGGACAGGGCCCCTTCCATCCCCGCGGGGTCGGCGTCGACCCTGCGTTTCTCGATGCGATAGGCGGGCAGGGCGGCGGCCAGCCCGGTGAGCGAGGCCCCGCGTCCGGCCAGCGCCTCCAGGACGAGGGCCAGACCGACGGCGGCATCGCGGCCGGGGTCGACCTCGGTGAGGATGACGCCGCCGTTGCCTTCGCCGCCGATGACGGCGCCCTCGTCGATCATGGCGTCGACCACGTGGACCTCACCCACCGGGGTCAGGGTGACCGGACAGCCGGCGGCTGCAGCGGCGTCGCTCACCACCTGCGAGGTGGAGAGGGTGGTCACGACGGGGCCCCGCCGTCGCCGGGTGACGACCTGCACCGCCAGGGCCAGGGTGAGGTCCTCGCCGAGGGGTCTGCCGTCCTCGCCGACGAGGGCGACGCGGTCGGCGTCGGGATCGATGGCGAAGCCGGCGTGGCATCCGTGGTCGAGGACGGCGCGGCCGAGGTCGGCCAGGTTCCCGGGGACCGGCTCCGGGTCGTGGGCGAAGCGGCCGTGGGGCTCGTCGTGGATGAAGACGGCCTCGACGCCCAGGGCCTCGAGCAGGCGCGGCGTGAAGAGGGCCCCCGTGCCGTTGCAGGGATCGACGGAGGCGCGCAGTCCGGCTCGCCGTATGAGGTCGACGTCGACGACATCCAGGACCCGCTCGAGGAAGCGGTCCTCCACCTCTTCGCGGGGGACGCACTGCAGCCGTCCTCCGGGGGCGCGCCGGCGGTCGCCGCGATGGAAGGCCGCCTCCACCTGGCGGGCGTCCCCGGCGTCGAGGAAGATGCCGTCCCCGCGGATCAGCTTGAGGCCGTTCCACTCCGCCGGATTGTGGCTGGCCGTGAGGATGACGGCGCCGTCGGCCGGCAGCAGGAGGACCATCATCTTGGCGGCGGGAGTGGCGCAGACGCCGAGGTCGAGGACGGCGCACCCTGCCTCCTGCAGCTCCTCGGCGGCGGCTCGGGCGAAGTCCTCCCCCGAAGGGCGCGTGTCCCGCGCCAGGACGATCCGGGACCCCGCCGGCAGGCGCGCGGCGAAGGCGGCGGCGAAGCGGCGCACCGTCTCGCCGGTGAGGGAGCGGCCGACGATGCCGCGGATGCCGGAGTGGCTGACCATGAGCGGGTGGTCCCGGCTCACGGGGTCCTCTCCGGGGGCGATGGTCGTGTGGCGGGGGCCATGGCGCCGAAAAGTACGGGCCTCCGGCGGGCGGCTCCAAAGGGCGGGGGAAGCTGCTTGACACCCATGCGGGCACCCCTATCGTAGCGGCCCCTGCCATGGGAACCACCGCGATGCGCCGCCTCCCTCTCCTCTGCCTGCTGGCCGCCCTGGGCGCGTGCAGCCTGCCCTTTGGCCGGCCGGCCCGCCCCGCTCCCCCGGCGGCCCTGCGCGTCGACTTCGACAGTGTCAGCGCCACCGCGCGGCTGGCCTGGGCCCGGCCTCCGGAGAAGGGATTCCTGCGCTACGACGTGGAGCGCGCCGGCCGGCGCGGCTTCGAGGTGGTCGCCTCGGTCAGCGGCCACCGGGACACGGCCTGGGTCGACGAGGGGCTGCTGGCCGACCGCGGCTACCGCTACCGCGTGGCCGCCGTCTTCCGCGCCCGCGGGGACGAGGAGGAGCTGCGCCTCGAGAGCCCGGCGGTGGGGGGCGGCATCCACCGCCGCGTAGGCGGCTGGTCCCTGTCCGACGGCTTCCTGCCGACCCGGATCGTCCTCTCCGAGGAGGGCGTCCTCCATGTCCTCGGCGCCGGCCGGGGCTGGGTCGAGCGCTTCGACCGGGACGGCAGGCCCATGGGGCGCTGGCGCTACACCGATTCGCCCAACGCCTGCCTCGAGACGGCCACCCTCGATGCCGCGTCCGCGGCCTTCGACGCGGGGGGATACCTGTACGTCGTCTTCAACACGTACGTGGAGGGGGGGCCGCCGCAGCCGCGCTGGGCGAAGCTCGGAGCCGACGGGGCCCGGCTGTGGACGCGGCCGCTGAGCACCGTCTTCGCGCGCCACATCACCGCGGACGGCGACCGCCTCTTCGTCGAGAGCGTCAGCCACCTGCAGGAGCTCGGTCCCGACGGCGAGCTCGTCGAGCACTACAGCGTCCCGCCGCTGATGGTGTCGAGCGTGCGCTTCCACGACGGCGCCTTCGCCGCCCTGGTGGAGCCCCTGGGCTACGACACCTCGGGCTGGCAGGCGCCGCGCCTCGTGGTCTACGGCTCGGTGGAGCGCAGCGAGGTGGGGCGCGTCACCGGCCGCGACCCGCTGTCGCCGGAGGACCGGGGCGCCGGCCTCCTCAACCGGCCCACGGACTTCACCCACGACACCGCCACCGACCGCGTCTTCGTGGTCAACGGCGGCCACGACCGCATCGAGGTCTTCCGCGGCGGCGAGTACCTCACGAGGTGGGGCCGGGAGGGCGCCGACCCCTCCGCCTTCCGCTTCCGCGGCGAGGCCATGGTGCTCGCCGACGTGACCACGGGGGAGCGGGTGACCCGGGAGGTCGTGGCCGGCGGCATCGCCCGCGACCGCGACGGGTACATCTACGTGGCCGACACCTTCAACAACCGGATCCAGAAGTTCGCTCCATGAGCCGGGCGGTGGCCTCCGCCGTCGTCCTCTGCCTGGCGGCGTCGGCGGCGGCCAAGGAGGGCTACAACGTCTGGGCGAAGGAGCGCATCCGCTACCAGAAGGAGCGGGTGCAGAAGGACCCGTACAACCCCGAGCTGCGGGTGCTGCTGGCCAACGCCTACTTCGAGGACCAGAGCTACGCCATGGCCGCCGGCCAACTGGAGGAGGCCCTGGAGCTGGAGCCGGGCTACGCCGAGGCGCACTGCAACCTCGGCGTCGTGCGCCACGCCCAGGCGCGCATCGCCGAGGCGGAGGAGCACTACCGGCGGGCCCTGGAGCAGGACTCCACCATGGTCGAGGCCCTGGCCGGACTCGGCACCCTTCTGTGCGCCACCGGCGAGCAAGGCGAGGGGATCGGCTACCTGGAGCGCACCCTGCGCCTCGACCCCGGGCGCGACGACGCCCGCTACAACCTCGGCGTCGCCTACCACCGGGTGCAGGACTACCGGCGCTCCATCTCCCATCTCGAGAGCCTCGTGGAGAGGCGGGCCGACCACCCCGGCGCCCGCCGCGCCCTGTCGCAGTCGTACTTCGCCCGCGGCCTGACCCTGCTGGAGGCCGGCCACCCGAGGCAGTCCATCGCCTTCTTCCACCGCTCCTTCGCCCTGCGCGAGCACGCCGACGTGATCTACGCCGAGGGCGTCGCCTACCTGCGCCTGGAGGACCTGGCCTCCGCCCGCAAGGCCTTCGCCGCCGCCGTGGGCCTCGATTCCCTGCACGTGCCGGCGATCCACAACCTGGCGTACGTCCTCGATCGCAGCGGCCGGCCCGAGGAGGCGGAGCGCTGGTACCAGCTCGAGGCCCGGCTGACCCCCCAACTCCACCGGATCGAGGCGGCGCGCAACGCCGAGTACGACGACAGCTATCTCTTCGAGTAGCGCGTTGACTTCGAGGGCCCCCCTTCATACCTTGGGTTGCTGCCCGACAAACCCATGGCCGGGGACGCGCATGGATCTCTGACTGGCAATCGAAGTTGGCGGTTTCGGCGAGTGCTGCTCCGGTGACCGGAGATCCTTTGGCGCTCGCCGTTTTTCGTTCTGACGCGAAAGAGAGCGTATGCCCAAGGAAGAGGCGATCGAGGTCCAGGCGGTGGTCAAGGAGGCCCTGCCCAACGGCTTCTTCAAGGTGGAGATGGAGAACGGTCACGAGGTCCTGGCCCACATCTCGGGCAAGATGCGGAAGTACTACATCCGCGTGCTGCCCGGGGACCAGGTCACCGTGGCCCTGTCGCCATACGACCTGAGCCGGGGCCGCATCACCTTCCGCAACCGCTAGCGGCGCCGGTTCATGGCGCCGAGAGCCTGGCCCTTCGCCGAGGCCGAGCGCATCCTCGAGCGCCGGCCGCCGGACGGCGGGCGCCCCATCCTGTTCCAGACCGGGTACGGCCCCAGCGGCCTGCCCCACATCGGCACCTTCGCCGAGGTGGCGCGCACCAGCTTCGTGCGCCGCGCCTTCGAGCACCTCACCGGCCGGCCCACCCGCCTGCAGGCGTTTTCAGACGACATGGACGGCCTGCGCAAGGTGCCGCAGAACGTCCCCAACGGCGACATCCTGGCCGACCACCTGGGCCAGCCCCTGAGCGCCGTTCCCGACCCCTTCGGCTGCTGCGCCAGCTTCGCCGATCACAACAACGGCCGGCTGCGGCGGTTCCTCGACGAGTACGGCTTCGACTACGAGTTCAAGAGCGCCGCCCGGGCCTACGGCGACGGCGAGTTCGACGAGGGCCTGGCCATCCTGCTGGAGAAGGTGGACGAGGTCCTTCAGGTCATCCTGCCGACCCTGGGGCCGGAGCGCCGCAAGGGCTGGTCCCCCTTCCTCCCGATCTGCACGGGCTGCGGCTCGGTCAACGCCACGCGGGTCACGGACTACCACCCGGAGAGGCGCGCCGTCTCGTTCGTGTGCGACGGCGAGGAACCGGCCGCCCGCGGCTGCGGGGAGCAGGGCGAGACCTCGGTCCTGGGGGGAAGGGCCAAGGTGGGGTGGAAGGTCGACTGGGCCCTGCGCTGGTTCACCTACGGGGTCGACTACGAGATGTACGGCAAGGACCTCATCGACTCGGTGAAGGTCTCGAGCCGGATCCTGCGCATCATGGGCCGCCGGCCGCCGGCGGGCATGACCTTCGAGCTGTGGCTCGACGAGGAGGGGCGCCGGATCTCGAAGTCGGCGGGGCGTCCGGGGATGAGCGTCGAGCAGTGGCTCGACTTCGCCCCCATCGAGTCGCTGCTCTACCACATCTACCAGAACCCCCAGCGGGCCAAGCGCCTGTTCTGGGACATCGTCCCCCGCTGCGTCGACGACTACCTCGAGGGGCTGCGCCGCTGGTCGGAGCTGGACGAGGAGGGGCGCCTCGCCCACGCCCTGTGGCACATCTTCGACCGCGGCCGGGGCGTGCCCGCGTACGCCGGCAACGTGAGCTACAGCGTCGTCCTCAACCTGATCTCCGCCCTCGGCAGCGACGACGAGGAGCTGCTCAAGGAGTTCCTGCAGCGCTACGATCCGCAGGTCTCGGCCAGTCCAGGCGTCCTCGACGCTCTCGTGCACAAGGGTCTGGCCTACTACCGGGAGCAGGTCCTGCCCGGCAAGCGCTACCGCAGCCCCGACGACGACGAGCGCGCCCTGCTGTCGCGGGTCCGGGACCGCCTGGCCGCCTTCGGGAACGGCGACGAGCAGGCGCTGCAGGCGATCCCCTTCGACGTGGCCCGCGAGGCCGGCCGCGAGCCGAAGGAGCTGTTCCGCTGCTTCTACGAGGTCGTTCTCGGGCAGGAGAGGGGTCCGAGGTTCGGCACCTTCGTGGCGCTCCTCGGCAAGGAGCGGGTCCTGCGGATCCTCGAGGAGAAGACGGCCGCCTGAGGGCGGCTCAGGGAAGCTGGATCTTCGGGCTCTCGCCGTCCGGCCGGTAGAGCAGCACCGTGCGCCCCAGGACCTGCACCAGGTGAGCCTCCGCGGCCTCGGCCAGCAGGCGCCCCACCTCGTCGCGGTCCAACTCGCACGACCTCTCCAGACGCGCCTTCACCAGCTCCGAGGTGTGGAACGCCTCCTCCAGCGAGCGCCGCACCGGCTCGCTCAAGCCCGCGCGCCCCACCGAGACCTTGGGCCGCAGCCCGTGGCCGAGGGCGCGCAGGCGGCGCACCTGCCCCGGGGTCAGCTCCGCCGTCATTCCACCGTGAAGGAGCCGCGCACCTCGCCGGGGCGGAGACGGCGGCCCACCATCCTCTTGAGGAACCCCTTCAGCAGCCGGCGCGTGCCCGGGACGAGGGCGGCGAAGCCGACGACGTCGGTGAGAAACCCCGGCGTCAGCAGCAGCAGTCCGCCCCCGAGGATCAGGGCCCCGTCGAAGATCTCGTCGCCGGGGAAGGAGCCGGCCCGCAGGGCCTCCTGAAGGCGCCAGAGGGCGCGCGTCCCCTGGGCCCGGGCCAGGAAGGCGCCGGCGGCCCCCGTGGCCAGGACTAGGGCCACCGTGGGGGTGACGCCGATGTGGGAGCCGATCTGCACGAGCAGGGCCAGCTCGATCACGGGTAGCAGGGCGAAGAGGAGGAAGAGGCGGAAGAGCATGGGTCCGCCAATATACCCGGGGGGGTGAACGGGGTCGAGGCGCCCGGGCACGCCGATTGCGGTCCGTCTCCCCGTGCCCGCCCCGCCCGCCAGGAGACGCCCGGCCCTGTGGGCGGCCGCCGCCCTCGGCGCCGGGATCCTGGCCGCCGACCAGCTCGCCCCCGCGCCCTCCCTGTGGCTGGGCGCCGCCGCGGTCACGGGGGCGGCGGGCCTGGCGGGCTGCCTGACGGCCCGGGCGCCCCGCCTGACCTCGGTCTGCCTGCTGGCCCTGGCGGCCTGCGCGGGAGGGCTGCGTTACCACCAGCACACGCGCCTGTGGCCGCCGCACCACGTGGCCGGCTGCGAGACGCTCGGCGAGCGCGGCGTCCTGGTGGGCAGGCTGGCGGGCGAGGCGGAGGAGAGCGCGGTCGAGGGAGAACGCCGGACGCGGCTCGTCCTGGAGGCCGAGAGCTGGTATCCCGAAGAGGGAGAGCCCGGCCCCCTCTCCGGCCGCGTGTGGGTGACCCTGCGCGGCTTCCGGCTGCCGGCCGGCGCCGGCGACCGCATCTGGCTGCGCACCCGCCTCCGGCGGCCCCACCCGGCGCGCAACCCTGGGGCCTTCGACTTCCGCCGGTTCCTGCAGTTGAAGGGGCTGCACGCCTCGGCCTCGGCCTACCGGCGGGATCAGCTGCAGCGCGTCGAGCCCCTGCCCGCCGCCTGGTGGCGGGAGCGGCTGGTCCTGCCCCTGCGGCGGCACATGCGCGGCGCCCTGGAGGCGAACCTCTCCGGCCCTCCGGCGGGCCTGCTGCGGGGCATGCTGCTGGGGGAGAAGCACCGCATCCCCGCCGAGGTGGCCGACCGCTTCCGCCACACGGGGCTGGCCCACGCCCTGGTGATCAGCGGCCTTCACGTCGGTCTCGTGGCCCTGTTCTTCTACACCCTCTTCCGCCTGGCCCGTGCCCCGCCGGGGGCCGCCTCCCTGGCCACGGCCCTCGTCCTCCTCCTCTACGCCCTGGTCACCGACCTGCAGGCGCCGGTGGTGCGCGCCTCGATCATGGCCGGGGTGGTGCTGGTGGGCCGCGCCATCGGCCGGCGGGGGGAGGTCTACAACTCCCTCGGCCTGGCGGCGATCGTCATCCTCTGCCTGTGGCCGGCGAGCCTGCTCACCCTCTCCTTCCAGCTCTCCTTCGGCGCCACCCTCGCCATCGTCGCCCTCCACGGCCCCCTCATGTCGCTGTGGCCCCGGGCCTGGCGCGACGAGGACCGGGCCCTGGGCAAGTGGGTGCTGTCGCCCCTGTGCGTCACCGTTGCGGCCCAGCTGGGCACGGGACCCCTCATCGCCTGGCACTTCCAGCAGTTCGCGCCGGTCTCCCTGGCGGCCAACCTGGTCGTCGTGCCGCTCCTCGGGGCCGCGGTCTCCCTGGGGCTGCTGACGGTCCTCACCGGTCCCTGGTGGCCCCTGGCCGGGGCCCTGTTCAACGGCGCCAACTACCTCGTCCTGAACGGTCTCATGGCCGCCGTGGATGCCTTCGCCGATCTCCCCTTCGCCTCCTTGACGACACCGAAACCCTCGGCCCTCACCCTGGTCCTGGCGGCGTGGACCGCCGGGCTCCTCGCCTGGGGCCTGCGGCGCCCCCGGGTGCGGGCCCTGGTGCTGATCACCCTGCTGGCCTGGGGCAATCTCCAGGTCTGGCCGCCGGCGCTGCGGGACCGGGAGCTGGAGATCGTCTTCCTCGACGTGGGCCAGGGCGACGCCGCCTTCCTGCGCTTCCCCAACGGCCGCACGATGGTCGTCGACGGCGGCCTGCGCAGCCGGCGCTCCGACTTCGGGGAGCGCGTGGTCGTCCCCTTCCTGAAGCACCGCGGCGTGAACCGCGTCGACGCCGTGGTTGCCTCCCATCCGCACTCGGACCACATCGGCGGGCTGGTGCACCTGCTGGAGCAGGTCGAGGTGGGCCACTACCTCGACAGCGGCCAGGCCTACGGCTCGTGGACCGCCCGCCGGCTGCGCCGGCTGATCGAGGAGAGAGAGGTCGCCTACCACCGCGTCACCGCCGGGGACAGCCTCGCCGGCCTCGGCGGCGTGGGCGCCGTGATCCTGCACCCGAGGGCGGCCTTCGTCGGCGTCGGGGGCGACTCTCCCCACGGCCTGAACGACGGCTCGGTGGTGGTCCGCTTCGACTACGGGGAGACGGGGGTGCTGTTCACAGGCGACATCGAGGAGGCGTCGGAGCCGGCCCTGCTGGGGTGGGGTGGAGACTTGAGGAGTGGGGTGCTGAAGGCCGCCCACCACGGGTCGCGCACCTCGTCGGGACCGGCCTTCGTCGAGGCCGTGAGCCCGTCGGTCTGCGTCGTCTCCGTGGGCGCCTTCAACAGGTTCGGGCACCCGGCGCCGGAGGTGATGGCGCGGTTTCGGGAGGCCGGGGCCCGGGTCTACCGCACCGACGAGTGCGGGGCCGTGGTGGTGCGGGTGAAGAAGGAGGGTGGGGTCTCGGCGAGGGCGATGGTGGGTGAGAGCTGCGCGCCGTGAGTGGCCGGCCGGCTACCTGAAGCTGGCCTTGATCCGGCCCCAGGAGGACGGCTCGACGGCGGAGACGTCGTCGTAGCGGGAGGGGTCTTGCCCGGCGCCGAGCAGCAGGCCGTCGACGAAGAGATCCGCGTTGATCATCACTTGCCATTTGCCGGAGAGCGTTATCGCCACATCGAGGGCTCCAGTGCCGTCATAGTCCTGCGTGGATATCGAGAACCCGATGACCTTGCCGGGATGGAGGTCCGAAGCTTTGGACCCCGCCTCGTCGTTGTAGATGAGGTCGTCGAAGGGAGTCAGCATGAACTCGGTGACCGAGGTCGCGGGGCTCTCGCCGATGACGCCGCCCCCGGCTGCGGCATACGGCTCCCGGATCACCCAGTCGCTGGCGCCGTCGTAGTCCAGGATGTCGCCGCCGCCGGGCGCCTCGGCGATCGCCATCCAGCGCTGCGCCTGACGGTGGTTCCACAGGATTTCCTCGTCCGTGCATTCCTCGCAGTTGATCCCGAGCAACTGGCCGTAGATCCCGCCGGTGTGGTCGCCGTCGACCATGAAGGCGATGCTGGAGTCCCAGCCTACCATCTCGTGGAGCCCGGCCCCGTCGTAGCTGTTGAGGTAGAGATCGTCGAAGCGCTCCATGGCGACCCAGAGGGTACCGCTGCTCTCGTTCCAGGCGAGCCAGATGCGGAAGTCCACCTCCGAGAGATCGTAGGCACCGAAGAGCCAGAAGAAGTCGCTGGCCGTCAGGGAGGGCTCGCCGACGACCTTGATCCAGTCCTCGACGCTGCCGTCGGTCAGGTCGATGCGGTGCAGGTCCTCGTCGAGCAGTTCGTAGAAGGGGTACATCTGGTCGCCGATGTGGGCGTGGGCGGCGCCGGCGAGGCCCAGGGGCGGGACCAGGGTCAGAAGGTAGAGGAGGCGGGTGCGCATAGGTGCTCCGCTGAGGCTACTCGAGGGCGGCCTTGATCCGCCCCCAGGAGGACGGCTCCACGGCGGAGACATCGTCGTAGCGGGAGGGATCTTCCCCGGCGCCGACGAGCAGGCCGTCGACGAAATGGCTGGAGAATAGGTTGATGGGGAGTTCCAGGGGCGTGAGCAGGTAGCCGTGCGAAGAGACAAAGGGAGGTTCCTCGTCAGCGTCCCAAAGCTGGAGATCGAAGCCGATGACCTTGCCCAGGTACAGCTCCGAGGCTTTGGAGACGCCCTCGTCATTGTAGACGAGGGCGTCGAAGGGCGTCACCTTCATTTCGAAGACCCAGGTTGCCGGGCTGCGGCCGACGCCGCCGCCGCCGGCGGCTGCGTACGGATCCTTCGTGGGCCACTCGCCGGCCCCGGGGTAGCGAACGAACTGGTCCCCCTCCCGGTCGATCGGCATCCAGTACTTCTGGGCCTGGAGAGAGTTCAATAGATCCATCCCTTCCTCGGTATGGTCCCTGGCAGGGAACTTCCGATACCGACCACCGGAGTGATCTCCGTCGACGTAAAACTCCATGCAGGCGTCCCATGCCCAGCAGTAGTTTGCTGTTTCCCTCTCGTCACCGAGGGCTCCTACGTATCGGTCATCGAAGGCCTCCACGGCGACCCAGAGGGTACTGCTGCCCTGGTGCCAGGCCAGCCAGACGCGGACATCCAGGGTCGTGGGATCGCTGGGCCAGCCCTCCGCGCCCCTCCAGGAATCCGAGGTGACCAGGGACGGCTCCCCGATACCAGTCCTCGATGCTGCCGTCCGTCAGGTCGATGCGGTCCAGGTCTTCGTCGAGCAGCTCGTAGAAGAGGTAGACCTGGTCGCCGGTATGGGCATCGGTGATGCTCGTGAGGCCCAGAAGCGGGGCGAGGGCCAGCAGGGGAATGGGACAGACACGCATGGTGTTCCTCCTCGGCGGAATGGGGCTCTACTCGAGGGCGGCCTTGATGCGCGCCCAGGAGGACGGCCCCACGGCGGAGACATCGTCGTTGCGGGAGGGGTCTTCTCCGGCGCCGATCAGCAGTCCGTCAGCGAAGAAGCCGGCGTCAGCCCGGGATCGCATCTCGCTTTCGCTCAGCAACAGAAAGATCAGGTGATCAATGCCGGGAGGCGTAGTATCGTCGGTGTCCCGCGTCCAGATGTCGAATCCGATGACTTTGCCCGGGTAGAGTTCCGAAGCCACGGAGGCCTCCTCGTCGTCGTAGATGAGGTCGTCGAAGGGCGTCACCCTGAGCTCGGTGACCGTGAGCACCGGGCTGCCGCCGAGGGCGCCGCCACCCGCCGCGGCGTACGGTTCCCTGGCCACCCACTCGCGGCCGGCGCCGATATGGACCAGCTGCTCGCCCTGGGGCGCCTCGCCGATCACAATCCAGATCTGTGCCCGACGGTTGTCCTCCCGGACTTGCTCGGGCGTGCACCCTTCGCAGAAGTACGGCTGCACGAAGGTGAACTGCCCACCGGAGTGGTCGCCGTCGACAAAGAGGGTGATGGAGGAATCCCAGTATTCTATGTTGAAGGGGTTCCCGTCGTAGCGGTTGACGTAGACATCGTCGAAGCGCTCCATGGCCGCCCAGATGGTACTGGTGCCCTGGTGCCAGGCGAGCCAGATGCGGATGTCCAGGTCCGACGGGTCGTACGAACCGAACAGCCAGAAGAAATCGCTGGCCGTGAGCGAGGGCTCGCCGACGACCTCGATCCAGTCCTCGACGCTGCCGTCGGTCAAGTCGATGCGTTCCAGATCCTCGTCGAGCAGTTCATAGAAGGGGTAGATCTCGTCGCCGATATGAGCGTGGGCCTCGCTCGCGAGACCCAGGAGCGGGGCTAGGGTCAGAAGGGAGATGAGGCAGGCACGCATGGGGCTCCTCCTTTGCGGCGTGGGGGCCTACTCGAGGGCGGCCTTGATCCGTCCCAGGAGGACGGCTCCACGGAGGAGACGTCGTCGTACCGGGAGGGGTCTTCTCCGGCGCCGACGAGCAGACCGTCGACGACGATCGGCGAAGCTGAGGGTATACACTTGTCGGACAGCCACTGAGAGTCAAGCGGCCCCATTCCGTCGCTGAACTCGGTGGCGTCGTTGTCGATCGTGTAGAGGTTGAAGCCGATGACCTTGCCGGGATACAGCTCCGAGGCTGCGGAAGCGGCCTCGTCGTCATAAATGAGGTCGTCGAAGGGGGTCACCTTCAACTCGGTGACCGTGGTGGCGGGAGTCGCCCCGAGGACGCCGCCTCCGGCCGCGGCGTACGGCTCCCTCACGGCCCACTCGCTGGCGCCGTCATAGCCCAGGTGTTGGCCGTCCGTCGTCTCGGCGATGGCCAGCCAGTGCTGGGCCTGCCGGTTGTTCAGGAGCGTGATCTCCTCTACTGTGCACCCCTCGCAGTTGTTGGCTACAAACAGGTAGCGGCCGCCGGAGTGGTCGCCGTCGACCATGAAGCTGAAGTAGGAATCCCAACGAAACATGGTAGGGCGAGAGATCGTAGGGAGCCCCGACTCGAGAATCTCTCCGGCATAGTTGTTGTGGTAGATGTCATCGAAGCGCTCCATGGCGACCCAGAGGGTCCCGCTGCGGCGGTGCCAGCCAAGCCAGAAACGGTTGTCGCAGTTTGTTGGATCGTAGCTGGAGTACGGGTAGTAGAAGTCGGCCGCCGTCAGCGAAGGCTCGCCGAGGACGTCGAGCCAGTCGTCGACGCTGGCGTCGGTCAGGTCGATCCGGTGCAGGTCCTCGTCGAGCAGCTCGTAGAAGGGGTAGATCTGGTCGCCGATGTGAGCGTGGGCGGCGGGGGCGAGGCCCAGGAGCGTGGTGAGTATCGGCGGGGAGATGAGGCGAATGCGCATGCTCCTCCTCCTTGTCCTTCTACCGACCTACTTGAAGCTGGCCTTGATCCGCCCCCAGGAGGACGGCTCTACGGCGGAGACGTCTTCGTAGCGGGAGGGGTCTTCCCCGGCGCCGACGAGCAGGCCGTCGACGAGGAGATCGGCGAAGCGGAAGGCTCCCACCCTGTCGCCCAGCCACTGAAGGTCTATCGGTCCCAATCCGTCAGGATACTCGGTGGCGTCGTTGTCGACCGTGCTGATGCTGAAGCCGATGACCTTGCCCGGATACACTATCGAGGCTTTGGAGGCGGCCTCGTCGTCGTAGACGAGGTCGTCGAAAGGGGTCAGCCTCAGCTCGGTGACCGTCGTGGCGGGGGTGACGCCGAGCACGCCGCCACCAGCGGCGGCGTACGGGTCCCTCACGGCCCACTCGCTGGCGCCGGCATAGGCCACGTGGCGGCCCTCCGCCGTCTCGGCGATCGCCATCCAGTGCTGGGCATGGCGGTTGTTCTCGAGCTTGGTCTCCTCCGTAAACAGGTACTGTCCGCCGGAGTGATCGCCGTCGACCATGAAGCTGAAAGAGGAGTCCCAGCGGTTCATCGTTGAGAGTCCCAACTCGTTGATCTCTCCCGCATAGTTGTTGTGGTAGATGTCATCGTAGCGCTCCATGGCGATCCAGAGGGTCCCGCTTCGCCGGTGCCAGCCGAGCCAGAAGCGGTTGTCCACGCTGCCTGGATCGTAATGGGAGGCCGGGGAGTAGAAGTCGGCGGCTGTCAGCGAGGGCTCGCCGAGAACATCGTACCAGTCCTCGACGCTGCCGTCGGTCAAGTCGATCCGGTGGAGGTCCTCGTCGAGGAGCTCGTAGAAGGGGTAGATCTGGTCGCCGATATGGGCGTGGGTGGCGCTGGAGAGGCCAAGGAGCGGGATCAGGGTCAGCAGGTAGAGGAGGTGGGTGCGCATGGTATCCTCCTTGGTTAACGGAGGTCTTCGGGATAGGCCGGCAGACCGGATAGGCTACCGAAGGGCCGCCTTGATCCGGGCCCAGAAAGGGGTAGATGTCGTCGCCGGCGTGGGCCCGGGGGGGCCCAGGAGCGATGAGAGGGTAAGCAGGGAGATGAGGGAAGTGCGCATGGGGTTCCTCCTGCTCAGACTACCGCAAAGCGGCCTTGATCCGCCCCCAGGAGGACGGCTCCACGCCGGAGACGTCGTCGTAGCTGGAGGGGTCCTCTCCGGCGCCGACCAGCAGGCCGTCGACGAAGTTAGAGGCGTGGATCCTCAGGTTCTGCACCTCGGGGCCGAGGGAGAGCTGGATCTTGGGCCCCAATCCGTCCTTGTACTCCGTCGCGTCGTTGTCGGTCGTGGTCATGGTGAACCCGATGATCTTGCCCGGGCGGAGTTGGGAGATCTCGGAGGCGTCCTCGTCGTCCCAGATGAGATCGTCGAAGGGCGTCACCTTGAACTCGACGACCGTGGTCGCCGGGCTGTGGCCGATGACGCCGCTGCCCGCGGCGGCGTACGGTTCCCGGACCACCCACTCGCTGAAGCCGTCGTAGTCCAGGATCTCGCCATCGGGTGCCTCGGCAATCGCCATCCACCGCTGGGCCTGACGGTTGCTGGCAAGAATCCGCTCGGGGGTGCATCTCTCGCAGTCGGGCCCGTGATAGTGGCTGTACTGCCCGGCGGTGTGGTCGCCGTCCACCAGGAAGGCGATGCTGGAGTCCCAGTTCCACATCTCGCCGAGCCCGCCCCCGTCGTAGCGGTTGAAGTAGAGGTCGTCGAAGCGCTCCATGGCGATCCAGACGGTGTTGCTGGCTTGGTGCCAGGCGAGCCAGATGCGGAAGTCCAACTCCGAGGGATCGTAGTGATAGTTCACCCAATAGAAGTCGCTGGCCGTCGGTGAGGTCGATGCGCTCCAGGTCCTCCTCGAGCAGCTCGAGGAAGGGGTAGATCTCGTCGCCGGCGTGGGCGTGGGCGGCGGAGGCGGGACCCAGGAGCGAAGTGAGGGTTAGCAGGGAGAGGAGCCGCATGGGTGCTCCTGGCTACCGCAGCGCGGCCTTGATGCGCGCCCAGGAGGACGGCTCCACGGCGGAAGGGTCGTCGTAGCGGGAGGGATCCTCTCCGGCGCCGACCAACAGGCCGTCGACGAAGAGATTGGCGTCGACCCTCAGGTCCAGGAACTCAGGGCCGAGGGAGAGCTGGATCGCCGGCCCGAATCCGTCCGGGTACTCCGTGGCGTCGTTGTCGTTCGTCCTCATGGCGAACCCGATGATCTTGCCCGGGCGGAGTTGCGAGACCTCGGAGGCGTCCTCGTCGTCCCAGATGAGATCGTCGAAGGGCGTCACCTTGAACTCGACGACCGTGATCGCCGGGCTGTGGCCGGTGACGCCGCTGCCCGCCGCGGCGTACGGTTCCCGGATCACCCACTCGCTGTGGCCGTCGTAGTCCAGGATCTCGCCATTGGCCGCCTCGGCGATCGCCATCCACCGCTGCGCCTGACGGTTGTGGCGGAGAACATTCGCGGGCGTGCATCCCTCGCAGTCGCGCCCGGCCGCGATCCAATCGCCGTAGATCCCGGCGGAGTGGTCGCCGTCGACGTGGAAGGCGATGCTGGAATCCCAAAGCGGCATCCAGCTGAGTCCGCCTCCGTCGTAGCGGTTGAAGTAGAGGTCGTCGAAGCGCTCCATGGCGATCCAGACGGTGTTGCTGGCTTGGTGCCAGGCGAGCCAGATGCGGAAGTCCAATTCCGAGGGATCGTAGTCATAGTTCAGCCAGTAGAAGTCGCTGGCCGTCAGCGCGGGCTCGCCGAGGACCTCGTACCAGTCCTCGACGCTGCCGTCGGTCAGGTCGATACGGCCCAGATCCTCGTCGAGCAACTCGTAGAAGGGGTAGATCTCGTCGCCGGCGTGGGCGTGGGCGGCGGGGGCGAGGGCCAGCAGCGGGACCAGGGTCAGCAGGTAGAGGCGGGTGCGCATGGGTGCTCCGCTGAGGCTACCGCAGCGCGGCCTTGATCCGCCCCCAGGAGGAGGGCTCGACCGCGGAACGGTTGTCGTAGGTGGCGGGGTCTTCGCCGGCGCCGACGAGCAGGCCGTCGACGAAATGGCTGGCGAAACGGTTGACCGGGAGTTCCAAGGGTGTGAGCAGGTAGTTGTGCGAAGAGACAAAGGGAGGTTCCTCGTCAGCATCCCAAAGCTGGAGCTCAAAGCCGATGGTCTTGCCCGGGTATAGCTCCGAGGCTTCGGAAATGCCCTCGTCGTTGTAGACGAGGGCGTCGAAGGGCGTCACCTTCATTTCGAGGACCCAGGTGGCCGGGCTCCGGCCGACGACGCCGCCTCCCGCTGCGGCGTACGGGTCCTTCGTGGGCCACTCGCCGGCCCCGGGGTAGCGGACAAACTGGTCCCCCGCCGGGTCGATCGGCATCCAGTACTTCTGGGCCTGCAGAAAGTTCAACCGAACCAACTCTTCCTCGGTATGGTCGCCGGCAGGGAACCTGCGATACCGACCACCGGAGTGATCTCCGTCAATGAAAAACTCCATGCAGGCGTCCCATGCCCAGCAGTAGTTTGCTGTTTCCTCTTCGTCTCCGAGGGCCCCTACGTATCGGTCATCGAAGGCCTCCACTGCGACCCAGAGGTTACTACTGCGTTGATGCCAGGCGAGCCAGACGCGGACATCCAGGGTCGTGGGATCGCTCGGCCAGTTGTCCGCGCCCCTCCAGAAATTGGAGGTGACCAGGGACGGCTCGCCGACGACCTCGAGCCAGTCCTCGACGCTGCCGTCGGTGAGGTCAATGCGGTCGAGATCCTCGTCGAGCAGCTCGTAGAAGGGGTAGATCTGGTCGCCGATGTGGGCGTGGGTGACGGCCGGGACCAGCAGGGAAGCCAGGATCAGGAGGGAGACGAGGCAGGTGGGCATGGTGCTACTCCCTGCGGCGTGGGGCTAGCTCGAGGGCCGCCTTGATCCGGCCCCAAGAAGACGGCTCCACGGCAGAGATGTCGTCGTAGCGGGAGGGGTCTTCTCCGGCGCCGAGGAGGAGGCCGTCGACGAAGAGATCGGCCAAGCTGAGGGTGGATACCCTGTCGGAAAGCCACTGGTGATCGGCCGCCCCAGTTCCGTCAGGCCACTCCGTGGCGTCGTTGTCGATCGTTTTAATGGTGAAGCCGATGACCTTGCCCGGATACAGCTCCGAGGTTACCGAAGCGGCCTCGTCGTCGTAGAGGAGATCGTCGAAGGGGGTGACCTTCATCTCGGTGACCGTGGTCACGGGAGTGGCGCCGAGGACGCCGCCCCCGGCCGCGGCGTACGGCTCCCTCACGACCCACTCGCCGGCGCCGTCATAGCCCACGTGTTGCCCGTCCGTCGTCTCGGCGATGGCCAGATAGTGCTGGGCCTGCCGGTTGTTGAGGAGCCTGGTCTCCTCCACCGTGCACCCGTCGCAGCTGTTGCGTCCAAACAGGTACCGGTCGGCGTCGACCGTGTCTCTCAATTTGCCGCCGAGCGACATTTGGACAGACACGGGCCCTTCCCAGGCCCGAATTGCGTCATTGTCCTTGGTGGATATCGTGAACCCGATCACCTTCCCCGGGAACAGTTGCGAGACCTCGGACGCTTCCTCGTCGTCGTAGATGAGGTCGTCAAAAGGCGTCACCTTGAACTCGGTGACCGTGGTCGCCGGGCTCTCGCCGATGACGCCGCCGCCCGCGACGGCGTACGGCTCCCGGATCACCCAGTCGCTGGCGCCGTCGTAGTCCAGGATGTCGCCGCCGCCGGGCGCCTCGGCGATCGCGATCCACCGCTGCGCCTGACGGTTGTTCCACAGGACTTCCTCGTCCGTGCACTCCTCGCAGTTGATCCCGAGAAGGAAGCCGTACACCCCGCCGGTGTGGTCGCCGTCGACCATGAATTCGAGGCTGGAATCCCAGCGGTGCATCGCGTGGAGGCCGGCCCCGTCGTAGTTGTTGATATAGAGATCATCGAAGCGCTCCATGGCGATCCAGAGGGTGCCGCTGCCCTGGTTCCAGGCGAGCCAGATGCGGAAGTCCACATCCGATAGATCGTACCGACCAAACTGCCACAGGAAGTCACTGGCCGTCAGCGAAGGCTCCCCGATGACCTCGTACCAGTCCTCGACGCTACCGTCGGTCAGGTCGATGCGGTCGAGATCTTCGTCCAGCAGCTCGTAGAAGGGGTAGATCTGGTCGCCGATGTGGGCGTGGGCGACGACGGCGGAGGTCAGAATCGGGATGGCGAGGAGCCAAGAAGGATAGCGGCCCATGGTGCCTCCTTGTAGGATAGACAACTACTCCCGGGGAGGGAGTCCTGAAGTCTATAGAGGGAACTCACCCAAAGAACACCTCTTGACGGACCGACATCTATGCCAAGGGAGCGAGGATCCTGTCCCCGCTCCCTTGAAGCTGTGACCCGAGTGCCTACAGTGCCCATCAGGTCACTGGATAGACTACCACCCGCATCGGCAACGATACAGCCCCGATGAACCATACAGATGGCATCCGGAAGAGTAGGTGCGGCAGTCCGTTTCACACGTGGAAGGACAGGGTGAGGGACTGACGTTGTAGCAGTTCCACTGGGACGACCAGCAGTAGCCGGCATGGGCCTTCTCGGGCATGCTCAGCACGACAGCGGCCGCCATCAGCACGGCGCCGACCCAGGCCACCGGCAGGATCGGCCGCTTCGCACAGTGTCCTCGCTGGCGAGGACGATCATGGCCCTGCGGATGACGCACAGGGCATTGTCGATGAGCATCAGCATGGTTCATTCCCTCCTTGAGGAACGTGAACTGTGTTTGCTCTCTGAACTCCTCCATGGCCACCCGGCCGCGCTATCCCGGTCATCTCCTTCCTCAGCCGCAGGGTAGCCGTACTTCATCCCTTGATCCACACGAGCAAAGCTCTCACCGGCGGGGCCAGGTGACCGCCGAAGGCGGCCGTGGCCAGGCCGCCGGCCACGAGGAAGGGCACGACGGGAAGGGCCCGGGTCAGGGCCACCGTCCTGGGCCCCGCGCCGGAGGCCGCCCGCTCTTTGAGCAGGTTCACTCTCTCCTGGTCGAGGCTCTCCCCGCTCTCCCAGACCACCTCCCCGCCCTCGGCCCCGGCCAGGACCAGCCGGCGTCCCAGGACCGCCCCCGCCCGGACCTGCCCCGCCGGAAGGTCGAACCCGAAGGCCCGCCGGCTCCCGTGCCGCACCTGCTGAAAGGCCAGCTCCACCAGCCACGCCGCCGCCCAGATCAGGGCGTAGTCCCGCCAGCCGCCGGTCGTCAGGAACAGCAGCGCGAGGGCCGCCAGCCCGGGGATCACCACCACCGGGCGCCGGGCCGGCTCCAGGCCCCACTCGAGCAGCCGGTAGCCCACGACGAGGAACCCGAAGGCCTCCAGGTAGCTCAGGGGGCGGTTCAGCACGAGGTGAGCGAAGCTCAGGGCCAGTCCGAGCAAACCTCCCACCCCGGCGGCGGCCTGCAGCCATCGATCCCGGTTCCCTTTGAGCGCCGTCCACTGCCGTTGCTGCCAGACCACCAGCGCCAGCAGGACCGCGACGTACCCGAGCAGGGCGTTGACGATCAGCGCCGCCGGCGGGGTCTCGAAGGAGACCCATTCGCCCACCGGGCACAGGCTCGGCGGCAGGGCCGCCACCGCCGCCCAATACATCTTGCCGTCGCCCAGCGACCAGACCCCGGTGAGCGTCAGCAGGAAGGCGACGGCCAGGCCCAGCAGGAGGATCCCCGCCACCTGGTTCCAGCCGCCCACGCCCAGTCCCACCATCGCCGCCTGGCCGGTCACGCCGATGCCGAGCAGCCCCAGGGTGTAGGGGTTCGGCACCCGCTGGAAACGCAGGTCCGTCCAGGCCGCACAGATGCCGGCTGTCAGCAGCGCCGACAGCATCAGCAGCTCCACCCAGAGAATGGGGTCGCCTAGGGACACGATCGGCACCCCTCGTCGGAGGCCACGTCCTCGGCCAGCTCCTCGACCAGTTCCTGGACCGGCCCGACGCCCCGAGCGGCCGCCGCCACCGTGCCCTCCGGGTCGAGGCGGTACGCCGTGGGCACGCTGACGGCGTAGTACGCCAGCGATGTCTCTCCCGTGGTGTCCAGCAGCACGGGAGAGAGGCGGCGGATCCGCGCCTCGACGTTGTCCTCGGTCGTCTCTGCGGACGGACCGTCGTCCGGGCCGTGGATGAAGACCAGGCGCCCCCCCAGGTCGGCCAGCCCCGCGTCGAGCAGGTTGGCCTTCAACTCGGTGCAGTACCGGCAGGTGGTGGTGACGAAGACGACGGCCGAGGACCGGCCCTTCAGGTCGGCCAGTTCCAGCCCGGGCCCGGCGATCCCGGACAGCCGGAAGTCGGGGGCGGGGGTGCCCCGGGGCAGTTGCTGCCACTGGCTGCGCGGCAGCCGGTTCAGCAGGGAGCCGGGCGGTCCGTCCACGACGGCCAGGGCCCCGGTCAGGGCGAGGGCCAGCAGGCCGCCGGCCAGGAGAGAGGGTTTGTGCGCCGCCATGCTCAGTCCTTCCTCTCCGGAGCGGCGAGCACCTGCTCCAGGCCCTGGGTGCCCACCGCGCCCTTGCGCACGATGCCTTGCGGGTCGATCAGGAGCACCGAGGGATAGCCCGGCACGCCGTAGGCCTGGTTCACCTCCCAGCGGCTGTCGTGGCCGGCGACCGGGACAAGGCCGTGCGGGGCCAGCTTCTCACGGAGCACCGCCCGGTCGCCCGCGCCGACGACGATGACGGGGTACCGCTCCGAGGCCCGGGCGAGGGCGGGGTAGGTGGCGTCGCAAGCCTGACAGGAGGCCTCGGCGAAGAACAGGAGCCATGATCGCCCCGCCGGCGCATCGTCCGAGGAAACCGTGGGGCCTTGGAGGCCGTGGAGGGTGAAGGCAGGGGCGGGTTGGCCGAGCAGGTGGGCAAAAGGCGGGGGTGTGATCCCGGGCGGGTAGCCGGTCTCAAGCCGGGCGGCCACGGCCACCAGCGAGGCCAGCAGCACCCCAGCCACCAAGGCTGCGCCGACGATGCGAGGGGGCACGCGGCTGTCGGCAACGCTAGCGGATCCTTCCGGCTCACCCATCCTCGTCCTCACTTCCAAACACTCGGGAACCAAGAGCCAAGACAATTCCGCGCAAGTGCAAGTACAACTTCGAGCTTGCATAGTACAACACATTTCTTAGCGTTGCAAGGACAGAAGCAGAATCTACTGACAACCCTAAGGAAGTGTCGCAAAGTGCGACAACATAGGCTGTCGCGGGGAGGGGGGGTGCTACTTCCGCTCCACGGCCTTCACGGGCTGCACCAGCCGTCGGGTCAACCCCTCCGGCGTGGCGTCAACTCGGATCTCTTCCTGCACTCGGCTTTGGTCGGCTGGTAATCTTGCGGTGGAATCTCCACTGTGGTGGACTAGTATCCTGCGTCTTTGGCCAGCAAACCCGTCCTGTAACTGAAAGACCTGCGTTCATGGGCTGAACGGAATCCCTCCGTGAGATCCAGGCTAGAGGTAGGTTCAAACCGGGTTGATTGGTAACACCTCTGACCGGGATGATGGGTGACACCCCCCGGGTAACTACTTGGCGATTCCCTGGCTTCTCTTTGCTCGCCGAGGGTCGACTCGGTCCTACATCGATCGCCAGGAGGGAATAAGTCTTGCCCTCATGTACAATACGAGGAGGAAACTCGGCTTCAGTTTTCTGGTTGTCCGACGGTAGAACACAACCAAGTAGCCTACGCTCTGATTGAAGTCATGGGCATATCGCGTCAGATTGTTACAGGCTCGCTGCATCCCGCCACTCTCGTCAACCAAATCCACCTGCACCTTACAGCACGGACAAGACACTGATTGCTCAAGAGCAGGCAGGGCGAGGGCGGGCAGGCCGCTGGCCACGAGCCAGGTTTGTGCGCCGCCATGCTCAGTCCTGCCTCTCCGCAGAAGCGAGCACTTGCTCCAGGCCGTGGCTGCCCACCGCGCCCTTGCGCACCAGGGGAACGCAGTGGTCGCGGTGAACGCAGGGAGGGGGGTGCCGGGTGGTTCGCAGATCTGTGGGCTGGGGGTGGAGCGATGAGGCAGGCTGTGCGGGAGGTGCGCGCCCTCACCACCCACCCGCCTCCCTCGGGGCCGGATCCCGCCGCCGCTCCATCACGTAGATCCGCGGATAGATCCCCCCGGTCTCGACGACCCGCACGTGGAGGCGGCGGAAACGGCGGGCGGGGCGGTTGGCCTTGTCGATGAGGCCGCGCTTCCAGGCGAGGAAGACGAGGCGGCCGCCGGGGCGCAGCAGGTGGGCGGCCGCGTCGAGGAAGCGGGCGTAGAAGGCGGAGAAGTTCATGCCGCGGCCGAGGCGCACGCCGAAGGGGGGGTTGGTGACGATGGCGTCGAAGCGGCCGGCCGGGTGGGCCTCGGCCAAGTCGGCCAGGTCGCGGCAGGCGAGGGCGACCCGTCCGGCGAATCCCTCGGCTTCGAGGTTGCGGCCGGCGCCCTCGACGGCCCGTGGGGAGTAGTCGCTGGCCTCGATCTGCAGCCCCGGGTGGAGGCGCGCCGCCTCGATGGGGATCGTCCCCGAGCCGCAGAAGGGATCGAGGAGGCGTCCGCTCTCCACGCGGGACAGGCGCAGGAGGGCGCAGGCGACGTTGGCCTTCACCGCCGCCCCCGGGTTGTAGAGCCGGTGATGCCGGCGGCTGAGGGGATCCCTCGTGAGCTGCACGCCCACCAGGCAGCGCTGGCCGCGCACGTCGACGCGGACCTGGCGGTCGAAGCCGGTCAGGTCCACGGCCAACCCGTAGCGCTCGATCAGGGCGGCGCCGGCCCGCCGCTGCACGTCGATGCTGGAGAAGGGGTGGTCGCCGCTGCGCCGGGTGGTGACGCGGAAGGAGGCGACGCCGTCCTCGCCGAGGGCGGGGACTCCGCGCTCGCTCAACTGGGCGTGGATGTGTTCGAGGCCGGCATCGGGGTCGGCGGGCAGATCGAACCCGTAGAGGGGGCGCAGGACGTGGTGGACGGTGCCCATGGCCAGGGCCTCCCCGGTGACGCCGTCGTCGACCCGGGGCAGCACCACGAGCAGGTGTCCGCCGAAGCCCCAGGGCTTGAGCTGCAGGCGGATCTCCGGCGCCGCCAGGCCGAGGGGGTCCAGGCGCTCGCACAACTCCTCGGCGGCGAGGTCCTCGAGGCCGGGGTTGGTGGTGAACAGGAGGGCGCCGCCCCCCAGGCCTCTCTGAAGGGCCTCGTCGAGGCCGGCCTCCGAGGGCGGCAGGGGCGGGGGCTGGCGGGGCATGGCGGGCGGAGGGAGACCCGTCTCAGGGGACGGCGGCGATGAGGGGCACGTACATCTCCTCCGCGGTGAGGCCGGCGTGGCTGCCGCGGTGGACGGTCCTGCCGCGGCCGTAGTCGTAGAGCAGCTGCCCGTCCGGCCCGGCCAGGGCCACCACGTCGCCGAGACGGGAGCGGACGCCGTCGCAGGGGCCGCCGAACCAGCCCGCGGCGACGGCCTCGTCGGCCGGCAGCAGCGGCTCGGCCGCCTGGCGCAGCCCCTCGTCCGACAGGATGCGCTCCGGATCGCGGGCCTCGAAGTAGAAGGCCCGCCGGCCGCCTCCCGGGGGGCGGGAGAGGGCCTCCAGCAGCGCTCCCTCCACCGGGAAGGCGAGGTCGGGATCGACGCGGGTCTGTCCGTGGTCGGCGGTGACGAGCAGGGTGCAGCCGTGCTGGCGGCAGAGGCTGTGCACCTTTCCCACCATGAGGTCGATGAACTCCATCTCCAGACGGCAGGCCTCCGAGGGCTCGGATCCGTCCGGGCCGTGGAGGTGGGAGAGGGTGTCGATGACCGGCCAGTAGAGGGAGTAGAAGGCGCGCCCCCCGCCCTCGTCGAGGGCCTGCCCCAGCAGGTGGCACAGGTGCGACAGGCTGCGGTGGCCCAGGAACCGCGCCCCCTCCTGGATCAGGTTGGTGAAGGGGGCGCCCTCGTAGGCGGCGTCGGTGATCACCGTCGACGGCACGCCGGCCCGAGCCAGGCGCTCGTAGACCGTGGGCACGCGGCGCACGGCTTCCTCGGAGAGGGGCTCGCTCCCGCCCAGGGGACGGAGGGTGAGCATGCTGACCATCGACCCCACTTCCTCCAGCCAGAGGGTGTGGCCGAGGACGCCGTGGACCGACGGCGGCTCCGCCGTGGCCAGGCTGTTGAGGGCGGCGCTGGTGGTGGAGGGGAAGATCGAGGTCAGCCGCCGCAGGCCGCCCGGGGTCTCCCCGGCCAGGCGTGTCAGGTTCGGCGTGCGGTCGCCGAGGGCCGAGAGGAGGGAGGCGTGGCCGAGGGCGTCGATCACCAGCAGGACCACGCCGCCGGGGCCGCCGAGGGCCTCCGGGGGCAGCAGCTCAGGGCGCAGGGGCGGGCCGGGCGGCTCGACGCCGAACGCGTCCAGCACCGAGGCGGCGAGGTTGACGATGGAGCCGCCCTCGTAGTCGGGCAGGTGCAGCTCCCCGGTCACGCGGAGGTCTCGGAGAGGTCGATCCAGTAGCGCAGCTTGCGGATCTCGCCGCCGCGGCCCTCGGCGCGGACGGTCCGGGCGTCCATGGCCATTTCCGACTCGAAGAGGCCGCCGTTGGCCTCGATGATCCGCCGGCTGGCGACGTTGTCCTCGTCGCAGGTCACCAGCACCCGCTCGAGCCCCAGTTCCCGGCAGCGCTCCAGGGCCAGCCCGAGGATGCGGCGCCCGTACCCGCGCCGCCGCCGCCGCGGCCGGATGCTGTAGCCGACGTGGCCGCCGTAGGTCATCAGGTACGGCGTCTTCAGGTCGGGCCGGATCGACGTCTGTCCGAGGTAGAGGCCGCGGTCGACGAGCCAGTAGACCCGGTCCTGGTAGCGGCCGCCGTACAGCCGGGGGGGCTCGCCCAGGCGCCGCAGGTCCCGCAGGAAGGACGGCAGGTCGCGGTCCAGCCGCCCCAGGTCGTAGCCCAGGCCGGCGGCATAGGTGGAGTCGAGCCGGCCCTCGCCGGCGAACTCGGCGGCGCCTTCGAGGAAGCTGTCGCGAAAGCGTTCGGAGGGCTCGACGAGGCGGCAGGTGCCGGCGGCCTCGGCCGGGGCGGGGGGGATGGACGCCATGAGAGGACCCACGCCGGGCAATCTAGACCGCGCAACGAAGGGCGTGTCAACGCCTCGGGGGTGCGGGCCAGGTGGCCGATTTCCCCCGGCGCGGGACGATCCGTATATAGTGGTCATGGCGGAACGGGCACAGATCCCCCCGGCGACCGGGCTCTTTGCGGAACCGTGGTCGGCGGGCAAGGTCCGGCGACTGCTGGCCATGTTCGGCCCCGCCGCGATCGTGGCCTCGGTCAGCATCGGCGCCGGCGAGACGATCGTCGTGGTGCGGGCCGGCGCCTGGGCCGGGTACGGGCTGCTGTGGCTGGTGCTGCTGTCGGCCGTGGTCAAGGGGGTCTTCGTCACCTACCTGATCGGCCGCTACACCGCCGTCAGCGGCGAGCTGATCGGCCACCGCCTGGTGCAGCTGCCCGGCCCCCGCGGCTGGTTCCTGCTGCTGCTGGTCGTCCTCGAGATGTCCTGCGCGCCCCTGGCCTGGGTGGCGATCGCCAAGCCCTGCGGCAACCTGGTCCACTATCTCGCCGGACCGCCCGGTTCCTCCCCCGTCCTCTGGCAGAACGCGGGCACCTCCCTCTTCATCCTCCTGGCCCTGGCCCTCGGCCTGCGCCTCTCCTTCTCGCGCCTCGAGAAGCAGCAGCTCCTGATCTGCCTGATCCTGGTGCTCGGCACCGCCCTGGGCACGGCGATCGTGCGCCCCGACCTCGGCGCCGCCCTCGCCGGCAGCCTGAGCTTCGGAGACATTCCGGACCTGCCCCCGTGGGCGCCGGAGGCGGCGCGCGCCAATCCCCTGCTGATGATGGCCACCACCTTCGGGTACGTCGGCGGCGGCGTCTTCATCTACCTCGCCTACTCCAACTGGGTCGGCCTCCACCGCTGGGGCCTGACGGACCATCCGCGCATCGAGGGGATCCGCGAGCAGGCGATGGCCAGCGGCCGCGTGGAGCACCTGCCCGAGGACGCCGAGTCGGTGCGCCGCCTGCGGGTGCTGGCCTCGCCGGTGCGCTGGGACGTGGGCGCCGGCGCCGTGGTCCTCTTCGTGGTGACGGCGGCCTTCATGCTGTCGGGGGCGGCGGTGCTGTTCCCGCTGCAGACGCAGTTCGAGGGCTGGAGTCTGCTCACCGAGCAGGCCCATGTGTGGCGGGCGATCCACCCGTCGCTGGTGTGGATCTACTACGTCTGCATCCTCGCGGCCCTGTGGGGGACCCTGCAGGCCCTGCCGGAGGTCTATGCCCGCGTGGTGCAGGAGTTCCTCGCCGCCATCTGGCCGCACCGGGAGTGGAGCTACGAGGGCATCAAGAGGATCAGCTGCCTGTGGGTGGCGGCGGCGGCCCTGGCCCTGATCTGGACGGGGGTGCCCTTCGACACCCTGATCCAGATCGCCAGCTTCCTGCTGGCCAACCTGGCGATCTTCCTCATCAGCCTCGGCGCCCTCTACCTCAACCGGCTCCTGCCGCGGCCGCACCGGACCCACTGGCTGATCGCCGCCGGCGGCTGGGTGTCGGCCGCCGTCCTGGGGGCCTTCGCCGCCATCAGCGCCTGGGGCCTGGCGGCCAAGTTCGGGCTGCTGTAAGGGCCCTCGCCCTGCGGCGATGACGGCGCTCCGTCCGCTCCTGGCGGGCCTGCTGCTGCTGCTCGCCGCGGGCTGCGCCCCCCAGGCCGCGCGGCCGCCGGGGGGCCCCGTCTTCGCCGGCGAGGCCGAGGCCGAGGTGGTCTGCGTCGTCGAGGCCGTCCCCAACTACCTGCTTCACCTGACGGCCGTGGCCGGCCTCCCCTGGCCGAACCCGTACGCCGAGGTCTGGGGCCACACGGTGGACGTCGAGGCCGCCCATGTCCTGCAGCTGCACGCTGCGTCGCTGCAGTGGGGGCAGGGCGTCACCGGCGACCTGGCCCCGTTCTTCGTGCTCCTGCCGGCCTACCTGCCCCTGGAGAGCGAGCACGAGCTGTTCGAGTACCTCCACGCCCTCGACCAGGCGATGCGCAACCGCGACTACCGGGAGCTGCGGGACCCCTACCACGGTGCCCACGAGCGCCTGAAGAGCTGGCTCTTCGACTTCGAGGGGTTCTTCTACAGCCGCGCCGAGGTCTACGAGGGCTACCTGCGGGCGATCCGCCAGCTCGTATCGGTGTACGAGCGCAGCTACCCGGCCTGGTACGACCGGGTGTGGCCCGAGGTGGAGGACGACCTGGAGCCGATCGCCGACCACCTCAACGGCGAGCTGTGGTCCCTCGACCTGATCGGCACCTGGGAGCGCAAGACGGGCGTGCGCTTCCGCGGCGACCGCTACGAGATCGTCCTCACCTCGGCCCCCGGGGGCAGCGGGGTGACGGGCCTGGGATACGCCCGCAGTCTGCTGACCCCCATCGGCGACCGCGGCCACATGCTCGGCCTCATCGTCCACGAGGTGGGCATGCACCTGCTCCTGGACCTGTTCCGGGAGGCGGAGGCGCGCGACCTCGCCAGCGGCGAGCTGGACTGGACGACGTACGCCGCCTACGCCGGGCTGGCCCAGCACTATACGCGCCAGATCGTCCCCGGCTTCGAGACCGAGATCGAGAACGACGTGGAGATCTTCGCCGGCATCTACCGCCAGCTCCAGGACGATGAGCCCCGGGCGGGGGCCCGCCGGCTGATGGACCGCGCCCTCACCGAGTACCGCGCCGGCCAGTGGTGATCCCCCGGCCGCGGGGACGAGGCCGGCCCGGCTCCGCCCGGGGCTCCGGCCCGCCGCCGTCCGCCCCCCCGGCCCCGGGTACGGCTCCCGCGACCTGATCGCCGCGGCTGGGTCGGCCGGCAGGTTTTTCCCGTCGGGCCGCCGTCGGACCACCGGTATTTCCCCCTCGAACCGCCTCCACCGATGCCGGGATCCGCTTTCCTCGGCATCTCCTTAACCCACTGTAAAACAGATAGATAAGCCCTTCTTCCGGGGACGGCTCAGGCCGTCCCCGGGGGGGAGGCATGGGCTTTGCTAGTGCAGCCGGGCCAAGCGAACGCCACCTGGGAGGGAAAGGCAACGCCAGGAGAGATGGATGGGCGCAAAGGGAAGGCAGATCCAGGGACGCGACAACGGATCGACCGTCAGCTCGAGGAGCTCGACCGTGAGATCCGGGCCTGTCTCGATAGCATCCGTCACACCCTCCGCGAGCTGGAGGGGTCGGTGGAGGAGGCGCCCGGGGACCCGCCGCAGCCTTGAACGGGGAGCATGACCATGCAAAGGCCACCCAGAAAGAGAAAGCAGGAGTTCGGACCCGTGACCGGGATCGCCTTGACCGGGATGTTCCTCGCGGGGGCCCTGCTGATCGAGGCCCGCCTGGCCCTGCGGCCGGCGGATGAGGCCGCGGAAGGTCCCGCGGCGCAGGAGCGGGAACCGGCGGAGGCGAGGGGTCGAGGTCTCTCCCCGGAGCAGCAGGGGACCCGTACCGACTCGCTCGACCTCCCTCCGGCGGTGCCCGGTACCGGCGAGCGCGATGACCAGCCCGCCGATCCCGACAGCCTCTACGAGATGGGCGGGATCCAGGTACGCCGCAACCGCGACGCGGAGGCCGTCGTCACCTTCGCGCGGCTGGCGGCCGAGCACCCCGGGCACGAACTCGCCGACGAGGCCCTGTGGCAGGCGGCCAAGGCGGCCGAGCGCGGCGGCGACTACACCCGCGCCCGCGCCCTCTTCGGGCAACTGGTGGACGAGCACCCCCGCAGTCCGATGCGCGACCAGGCCAACTGGAGCGCCGCCTTCATGCTGTACTGCGCCGGGCGCCACCGGGAGGCGCTCTACATGTTCCAGCGGGTCGGCGTCGACGCCTCGGAGCCGCACCTCGTCGATCAGAGCTTCTTCTGGGCCGGCAAGAGCGCCCGGCACCTGGGCCTGGAGCCGGAGGCCGAAGTGCTCTTCCAGGCGGCGGCCGACCACTTCCCGCGCTCCTACTACTCGGCGCGGGCCGTCAGCATGGGATACCGTGGAAGCAAGGGGCCGCGGCACCGCGGCCACCCGGCCCCGGACGATGTCGGCTTCACGTGGGAGGATGTGAGGACGGCGGCCGGCGAGGCCGGGCTGGATCCCTACCTCGTGCTGGCCGTCATCCGGCAGGAGTCCCGCTTCGAGGAACAGGCCGAGTCCCATGCCGGGGCGCTGGGGGTCATGCAGATCATGCCGCGCACGGGCCGCTCCCTGGCGTCCAAGGCGGGGATGGGGGACTTCGAGAAGGGCCTGCTGGCCGACCCGGAGGTCTCGATCCGGATGGGCTCGCGCTACCTCGGCGAGCAGATGCGCTCCTTCGCGTCGGGCCGGACCCGGGAGGTCGGCTTCGAGCTCGGCCTGGCCGCCTACAACGCCGGGCCCTCCGCCGCCAGGCAGTGGGTCCGGCACCTTCCCCTGGACGACGCCGACACCTTCGTGGAGCGCATCCCCTACAAGGAGACGCGGATCTACGTGAAGAAGGTGTTGAAGAACTACACCGTGTACAAGACCGCCGTGTCGAGCGCCTGACCGGCGCCGTCAGCCCCGGCCCAACGGATCGAACCAGGCAAGGTCGGCGCCGAAGTCCTCCATGGCAGCCACCGCGTCCCCCCGCAGGCGAGCGCGGATCGGCCGGCGGTGGAGCCGCGGGGACAGCACGATCTCCCGCTCGGGGTACTCGACCCGCGCCTCGACCGCGGTCCCGGCGGGCAGGTCGCGCCAGAACAGGTGATCCGCGGCCCGGCGCGGCTCGGGAGCATCGCCGGCCACCACCAGACCCCCTTCCAGCCAGGGAGGCAGCCGCAGCCACAACGGCCCCGGCTGCCGGACCCGCACCGTGAGCCGCCCGTCCTGCGTGTAGGGCGAGGCCACCGAGGCCGCCTCGCTCTCCCAGTCGAACCACAGGTCGACGTGGACACCGGTGCCGTCGGCGCGGACCACCTCGCGGCAGGCGGCGGCGATGGAGGCGCAGGCGCCGCCGACGATGTCCATGTTGAAGGAGAGGATCGCCCGCCCCTGGCCGGCGGACTCGTGGCCGTAGGGCGCGGGAAAGCCGAAGGCGCCGAGGTGGCGGCCGGCGAGGTCGCGCAGGCCGTCGAGGCCCTCGGGGTTGGGGGGCTCCTCGATGAAGGAGGCGTCCCGGAGCTGGCTCGGCAGCAGGTGGCAGCGCAGGATGCGCTCTGCGTCGGCATAGGCCGCCGCGCAGCCGTGGCGGCCGAGGATCAGGGCGGTCTCGAGGATGTCTCCCGTGTTGTTGGCCTCGCCGTGATCGGAGTCGGTCTGGGTGGTCGACTCCGGGGTCCAGCCGATCTCGTCGCGCAGCTGCCAGAGGCCGCCATCGTAGAACGCCCGCACCCGCTGCATCAGGACGGCGTCCCCGAGGTGGGCGGCCAGCTGCGCCAGGGAGGAGAGGCAGCAGGTGATGGAGTGCACGTGGGAGGTGCCGACGCGCTCCGGGTCCCAGGAGCCGTCCTCGGGGAAGGTCTCGGCCAGGAGCTTGTCGCGCAGCACCAGGGCCAGCTCGAGGGCGGCGGCCGAGCCGATGGCGCGGTGTATCTTGACGAGGGGGCCGAGCATGCGCGCCTCGCCGTGGACGAATCCCTGGCAGGCCATGTACTCCAGCCCCAGCGACTCCAGGCGGGCCCGGTCCCAGCCCTCGTCGGGAGACCAGAGATCGAAGATGCACCGTACGCTGCGCTCGGCGATCTCGGCCGCCTCGCCGTCGCCGCGGAAGGCGGCCAGGGCGTAGAGGGCGTGGAAGCCCTCGCGCAGGTTGTGGGGACAGAAGGAGACCAGGGGGCCGCCGATCTCCTTGCGGTTGAGCGCCAGCGGCGCCGCCCCCGAGTACGAGAGCAGGGCCGCGTGGCGGTGGCGGCGCACCACCTCCTCGTCGACCTCGATCCCGGCGGCGTCCTCGGCCTCGAGGAGGGCGTTCAGATGGCGGCCGGGCACGTGCGACTCGGAGTGGGCGCCGCTGAAGGAGAGGCGGGCCTCGGGGCGCAGGCTCGAGCTGAAGAAGGGGACGCCCTCCGGGTCGTCGGCGTTGAAGAGCCCGCTCATGCAGCGGGCCCCCAGCTCGAGAGCCGCCTTCAGGTCGGTGGTGTTGACGTTGCGCACGCGGGGCATGAGGGAAGAACTTGAAGGGCCGCCTCTCCTGCGGCAAACGGCTTCAACGCGGAAATCCGAGGAGTTGACATGAGTGGACCGCCGCTGACGGCGGAGCAGGTGCGGCTGTTCCGGCACAACGGCTTCCTCAAGCTCGACGGCCGCCTGCCGGAAGAGCTGGCGGCGCGGTTGCGCCAGGCCATCGACGTCGACGTGGGCGCCGGGGCCGAGCCGCTGGTGCGCGATCCCGGAGGCCGCGTGGTGCGGCTGTCGCAGGTCTGGAACCGGGCGCCCGTCTTCCGCGAGGCGGCGACCCATGCCGCCGTCCTCGACCCGCTGGAGTCGCTCCTCGGTCCCAACATCGAGGTCGTCCTCAACCGCCACAACCACGCCACCCTGAACGTCGCCTCGGCGCGCTCCGACTACTTCCACCGCGACATCCTGCAGTGGAGCCGCGGTCTGCTGACGGTGATCCACTACCTCGAGGAGACCACCCTCGACAACGGCTGCACGCAGGTGATCCCCGGCACCCACCAGCTGCCCGGCGAGACGCGGATGCACCGGCTGGAGGAGCAGGACTGGATCCGGGAGTCGCGCGTGACCGGCCAGGCGGTGCCGGTGCCGATGCCGGCGGGCGGGCTGCTGGCCATCGACAGCCTGATCTTCCACCGCATCGGCCCCAACCGCACCGAGGGCACCCGCACGAGCATGACCATCGGCTACCGCAGCGCCGATGAGCTGGCGGGACCGCCGGACGGCAAGGCGGTGCTGGTGCGCGGCGAGAGGGTTTACACCGGCAACGACGGCGGCCGCTGAGGCCGCCCGGCGCGGTTCAGTCCGCCTCGAGCCGCACCCAGCGCGTGTGGGTGACCCCGCCCGAGGTGCACCAGAACCAGGTCAGCAGGGTGCCGTCGTCCAGGCGCCGGCCGCCGGGCTTGCCGAAGGCGATGAGCATGTGCTCGGCGAGGAAGTTGTCGTGGTCGGGGTCGCCGAGGGTGGCCTCGGCGCCGGCGTCGAAGAGGACGGCCTCGTTGTCGGTGTCGAAGGTGGAGAAGTCCTCGGTGAGGGCGGCCCTCACGCCCTGGGGCTCGTGGCGGTAGTTGTACACGGCAAGGACCCGGCCGTCGGCGAGGGGCACCGGCGTGCACACCTGGCCCCGCAGGTTCGTCGCCCTCGGCTCCGACCAGGTGCGCCCGCCGTCGTCGGAGATCACCCAGTGGTTCTCGATGTCGTCGCTGGTGCCGTAGAGGTGGGTCCAGATGAGGCTGTAGATGCGGCCGTCGGGCAGCAGGCAGTTCATCAGGTCCCAGTAGAGGAGCTTGCCCGAGGGGTCGTTGGCGACCTCGGTCAGCTCGCCCCAGGTGGCGCCGCCGTCGGCCGAGAAGATCGCCCACGTCCGCTGGTCGGGCGGGCCCTCGTACCCCTTCGGCTTCCAGGTCTCCAGGGGCCACATCCAGCGGTCCGGCGCCAGCTGCAGCAGCTGGCCGGCGCTGTTCCAGGTGTAGCGCTCCGGGGGCAGGTCGACGGGCACGACCTGCGGCTCCGACCAGGAAGCGCCGCCGTCGTCGGACCACAGCAGGCACATCTCCGGCCGCTGCAGCTCCTCGGTGTCGGGGTCGAAGAGCTGCCCGTCCCCCCCGATCTCGAAGCGGCAGCAGGTCATGACCAGCCGGGGGCCCTCACCGGCGACGCTGATCTGCGGCGCCCGGTAGGCGTAGCCGTCGCCGGAGGGGCTGGCGACGCCGACCTCCGTGAAGCGGCGGCCGTCCTCCGAGCGCAGCACGAGGACGTGGTTGTCGGGGGAGCCGAGCTCCGAACCGACGTGCTGGCTGGCGATGAAGGAGCCGTCCCCCAGGGGCGTGATCCACGGCATGTAGGCGCCGCGGCCCTCGGTGTGGTCGATGGTGCCCTGATCGGCGATGCGGAGCATGGTTCCTCCAGGCGGGGTGCGGCGCGAGGCAGCCGGCCGGCTACCAGTACGCCATGGCCTTCTCGAAGAGCCCCGCCAGCTCATCGGCCCCGGCCTGGCGCGGCGACAGCTTGGTGACGCGGTGCTGGGGAAGTGTGCCCTCCACCAGGGCGTCGATGTCCCCGGGCCCGTAGCCGAGGGCGGACAGACCGTTGGGGATGTCGAGCCGCCGCATGAGGCCGACGATGGCATCGGCCAGTAGCCGTCCGGCGTCGTCGTCGCTCACGCCGCTGACGTCGGCGCCGAGGATGCGGGCGGCCGTGAGGTGCCGCCCGGGATCGGCCGGCGCCGTGAAGCGGAAGACCGCCGGGGCGTTGACGATGACGGCGATGCCGTGGGGCACCACCGGGTAGTTGAGGCCGTAGCCCTCCGGCACGTGGTCGCGGACCATGCCGGCCACGGGGTAGGACATGCCGTGGGGCAGGTGCACGCCGGCGTTGCCGAAGCCGATGCCGGCGAAGGCGGCGGCCAGCAGCATCTGCCCCCGCGCCTCGTCGTCGCCGGGGTCGGCCACGGCCCGCGGCAGGAAGGCGGCCATCATCTCCAGGGCCCGCAGGGCCCACAGGTCGCTGATCGGGTTGGCCCCCTGGTAGGCCGGACGCAGCACCGGCCTCTCCGGCCGCGGCCTGCGGTCGTAGGGGATGGCGGTGTACGACTCGAGGGCGTGGCTGAGCACGTCCAGCCCGGTGGAGGCGGCCACCGCCGGGGGCAGGGTGCGCGTGTTGTCGGGATCGATGAGGCCCAGCACCGGCCGCAGGCGGCGGTGGGCGATGCCGGTCTTGGCCTTCATCTCCACCAGGTCGAAGATGGCCACGCCCGTCGTCTCCGAGCCGGTGCCCGCCGTGGTCGGCACGGCGATGAGCGGCTTCAGCGGTCCCGGCGCCGGCAGGCCGCGGCCGATGGGGGCGTTGACGTAGTCGAGGAAGTCACCGGGCGGATGGGTGGCGTAGAGGTTGGCGGCCTTCGCCGTGTCGATGCTGGAGCCGCCGCCCACGGCGACGTAGGCGTCGAAGCCTCCCTCCGCGGCGACGCCGATCGCCTCGCGGAAGGAGGCGTCCGTGGGCTCCACGTGGACGCCGTCGTAGAGCTGGTGCTCGACCCCGGCGTCGTCCAGCGACTGGCGGGCCACGGCGACCGGCTCCAGGCGCGACACCTTGGGGTCGGTGACCAGCAGCGCCCGCCGGGCGCCCATGTCGGCCAGGTCCATGCCGATCTCCGCCGTGACCCCGGAGCCGTAGCGGATGCTGGAGGTGGCCATCTCGAAGGCGGTGTCGCGTTCCATCTTCCTCCTCAGTCGCCGCCGGGGGCCTCGCCGCTCACCGCCGCCTCGAACTCCTCCACGTCCAGGCGGCTGCCGATGGCCAGGGGCACGCGCTGGTGCAGGGTCTTCGGCGCCAGGTCGAGGATCGGACCGGTGCCGTTGGAGGCGGCGCCGCCGGCCTGCTCGGCGACGAAGGCAAGCGGACTGGCCTCGTAGAGCAGGCGCAGCTTGCCCTCGGGCGACTTGCGGTCGCCCGGGTAGAGGAAGACGCCGCCCTTGAGAAGGTTGCGGTGGAAGTCGGAGACCAGGGACCCGATGTAGCGCGCCGAGCAGCCCCCCTCCTTGCGGCTGTCCACGTAGGCGCGCACGCCGCTGCTCCAGCCGGCGGCGTTGCCCTCGTTGACGCTGTAGATGGCGCCCCTCTCCGGGATGCGGATGCTCTCGTGGGAGAGCAGGAACTCGCCGATCGTCGGGTCCAGGGTGAAGCCGTGGACGCCGCGGCCGGTGGTGTAGACCAGCATCGTGCTCGACCCGTAGACGAAGTAGCCGGCGCACAGCTGCTCGCGGCCGGGCCGCAGGAAGCTCTCGGCGGTGGCGGCGGCCGAGCCGGGCGGACGGTAGATCGAGAAGATGGTGCCTATGCTGACGTTCACGTCGATGTTCGAGGAGCCGTCCACGGGATCGAAGACGAGGATGTAGGGGCCCCGGGCGTGGGGATCGGGGATCGGGTAGAAGTCCTCCATCTCCTCCGAGGCCATGGCCGCCAGCAGCCCGGTGTGGTCGAGGGCGTGGATGATGGTGGTGTTGGCGAACTCGTCGAGCTTCTGTACCTGCTCGCCGTGGACGTTGATGCGGCCCGTGAGGCCCATGGTCTCGGCCAGGCCCGCCTTGTTCACCTCGCGGCCGATGATCTTGGCGGCCGTGGTGATCCCCTCCAGGAGGGAGGTGAAGCGCCCCGAGACGCCGGGGAACTGGCGCTGCTGCTCGATGATGAACCGGGTCAGGGTCATGCCCAGCATCTCGGTGCTCTCCCTTTGGGGCGGGCCGGATTCGAGGGCGGAGCGCGCCGCCCGTCCGCGGTCCTGAATCAACGCCCTGGCCCAGGCTGCGGCCAGCTTGCGTCTCTCCCGGCGCCCCGGTACACTGCTGCGCCGTGGCCCACCCTTCCAGCCTCATCCTCCCCCGGATCGACCTCCTCTCCCCCGCGCCGCCCGGCTCAACGACGGCGTCGCCGCAACCGTCCGCCACCTTCGTGCCGCCGTCGGCGAGCCGGTCCCGTCGGCAGCCCCGGGCTACCGCAGGCCCGTGGGGCGCGGGTTCCCGGGAGGCCCTGGCCGCCGCCGCGCCGCGGCCGCTCCCGGTGGGGCCGACCTTCCGGGCCACCCGGACCACCGCCGCGGCCACCCCGGGAAGGGTGAGGACTGGGGGAGCCTGACGTGGCCGGCCGGCTGAACGGCAAGGTGGCCCTGATCACCGGCGCCGGCAGCGGCATCGGGCGGCAGGCGGCGCTGCGGTTCGCCGCCGAGGGAGCGCGGGTTGCAGCCGTCGACGTGAATGCCGAGGCGGGACAGGCTGTCGCGGAGGAGGTCGCCGCCGCCGGGGGCCGGGCCGTCTTCGTGGAGGCCGACGTCTCCCGGGGCCGTGACTGCGCTCACATGGTCGCCCGGGCCGAGGAGGAGTTCGGCGCCCTCCACGTGCTGTTCAACAACGCCGGCATCTCCCACGCCGCCGACGCCGACGCCGTCGACACGGAGGAGGCCGTCTGGGACCTGACGATGGCCGTCAACCTCAAGGGCGTCTTCCTGGGCTGCAAGCACGGGGTGCCGGCCCTGCGCCGCGCCGGCGGCGGCTCGATCGTCAACACCGCCTCCTTCGTCGCCCTGTTGGGAGCGGCGGTGCCGCAGCTGGCCTACACCGCCAGCAAGGGAGGGGTGCTGGCCCTCACGCGGGAGCTGGCCGTGGTCCACGCCCGCGAGGGCATCCGCGTCAACGCCCTGTGCCCGGGGCCGCTGCGCACCGAGCTGCTGATGAAGTACCTCGACACCGAGGAGAAGCGGCAGCGGCGGCTCGTCCACATCCCCATGGGCCGCTTCGGTGAGGCCGGGGAGATCGCCGACGCGGCCCTCTACCTGGCGTCGGACGAGTCGTCCTTCGTCACCGGCACCGCCTTCACCGTGGACGGCGGCATCACCGCGGCGTACGTGACCCCCGAACCGGAGGAGACGAGTCGATGAAGGAGTACTTCGAGGGCATCGGAAAGGTGGAGTACGAGGGGCCGGAGACGGACAACCCCTTCGCCTTCCGGCACTACGACCCGGCGGAGAAGGTCGGCCGCCGGACGATGGAGCAGCACCTGCGGTTCTCCGTCGTCTACTGGCACACGATGAAGGGCGGCGGCATCGACCCCTTCGGACCCTCCCCGGTCTACGACCGGCCCTGGGAGACCTCCCGCGACCCCATGGAAGCGGCCGAGGATACGATGCGGGCGGCCTTCGAGTTCTTCACCAAGCTGGGGGTGCCGTTCTGGGCCTTCCACGACCGCGACATCTCCCCCGAGGGGGACAGCCTGAAGGAGACGAACGAACGCCTCGACCGCATGGTGAAGCTGGCCGCCTCTCTGCAGCGCGAGACGGGGGTGAAGCTGCTGTGGGGGACCTCCAACTGCTTCTCCAACGCGCGCTTCACCCACGGCGCCGGCACCAACCCGGACCCCCACGTCTTCGCCTGGGCGGGGGCGCAGATCAAGAAGTGCATGGAGTGCACCCAGGCCCTGGGCGGCGCCAACTACGTGTTCTGGGGTGGCCGCGAGGGCTACTCCAACCTCCTCAACACCGACCTGAAGCAGGAACAGGAGCAGATGGCGCGGCTGTTGCGCATGGCCGCCGATTACAAGAAGGAGATCGGCTTCCGGGGCACCCTCCTGGTCGAGCCGAAGCCGAAGGAGCCGACCAAGCACCAGTACGACTACGACGCGGCCACCGTCCTCGGCTTCCTCCGCGCCCACGACCTGCTCGACGACTTCAAGCTCAACCTCGAGGCCAACCACGCCACCCTCGCGGGCCACACCTTCGAGCACGACCTGACCGTGGCCGCCGCCGAGGGCCGGCTCGGCAGCATCGACGCCAACCGCGGCGACCTCCTCCTCGGCTGGGACACGGACCAGTTCCCCACCGACCTCTACGGCACGACCTACGCGATGATGGTCATCCTGCGCCAGGGCGGGCTGCGGACCGGCGGCGTCAACTTCGACGCCAAGGTGCGGCGCGGCTCCTTCGACGTGGAGGACCTCTTCCACGCCCACATCGGCGGCATGGACGCCTTCGCCCGGGGGCTGAAGACGGCGGCGCGGATCCTCGAGGACGGGGTGGTGGGCGACTTCGTGAAGGGGCGCTACGCCGGCTGGCGGCGGGGGATCGGGCGGAAGATCCTGCGGGGCGAGGCGACCCTGGCCGACATGGAGGCGTACGTCCACGAGCACGGCGAGGCGGCCAGGGTGAGCGGACGCGAGGAGTGGCTGGAGAACGTGATCAACAGCTATCTCTGAGGCCGGTCAAGCGCCGACCCGCGCGGCCAGGTCCCGGACGAGGGGTTCGGCTTCCGCTTCCACCTGCAGCAGGGCCCGGTCCTTCAGGCGCAGGAACCCCCGCTCCACCGCCTGGTCGAGGAAGCGCACCAGGGGGTCGAAGTAGCCGGCCGTGTTGAGCAGCCCCACCGGCTTGGCGTGGAAGCCGAGCTGGGACCACGCCAGGGCCTCGAAGAGCTCCTCCAGGGTGCCGTACCCGCCCGGCAGGGCCAGGAAGGCGTCGGCCCGGCGGGCCATGATCGCCTTGCGCTCGTGCATGTCGTCGGTCACGATCAGCTCGTGCAGCCCGCCGCTGGCCAGCTCCCGCTCCTCGAGGCTGCGCGGGATGACCCCCACGACGCGGCCCCCGGCGGCCAGGGCGGATTCGGCGACGGCCCCCATGAGCCCCACGTTCCCGCCGCCGTAGACCACCCCCATCCCTCGGCGGGCGATCGCCCGGCCCAGCGCTCCGGCCTCGCGGAGGTAGGTCTCGTCGAAGCCGGCCTTCGAACCGCAGTACACGCAGATGCTCTTCGTTTCCGCCATGTCTCCCCTTCAGCCCGTACATTCCAGGAATGCCAACCAAGATAGGTGTTCCCGACCATCTCCTCCGCAGGGCCGAGGCCGCCGCGTCCCTCCAGGGCAAGAGCCTTGAGGACTTCGTCACGGAGGCTCTCGAGGAGAAGGTGGGCAGCGCCGTGGGGAGGGGACCCGGCCGCCGGCTTCGGTTCCCCTTGGTTCCGTCCGACAGGCCCGGGTCGGTGAACCTGGGCTCCGACGACATCGCCGGCATCCTGGAGTCAGAAGACTCGGGTGCGTCTGGCGGTCTATAGTGCCGGTCCCCACCCGCAGCGCACTGAGAGCCTGGAGCCGCTCGGCATGATCCGTACATGGATTCAGTTGACCGTAGAACAGGCGCGACAGGCCAGGCGAATCGCCGCCGAGCAGGGAGTTTCGATGGCCGCGGTGATCCGCCAGGGCCTGGACCTCCTGCTGCGCTCGGCGGAGACGGCCGTCAGCGATGACGAGCGCGGGGCTCGGGCGATCTCTGCGGCGGGCCGGTTCCGTTCCGGGGGCGGCAACGGAGCCGTCGAGCACGATCGGCACCTGCGGGATGCCTACCGCGGGTGATGGTCTTCGTCGTCATTTCCACCCTGTACGCGGTACTGGACGCCGACGACGACCAAGATTGGCGGGGCCCCGCCTGATTGCGTAGGAAGTCCTCAGTTGCGGGAACGGGCGCCGCAGCCCATGGCAATCCGAGCTCTCCAGAGTGGGCGGCTGCTCGCTTGGGGACGGTAGCAGAACAGATCAGTCTTCGGCACTGTTCTCACGCCGGCTGAGACCGTTGCGGCGCACGCTCAAGTGCATGCATCAAGGGGCGATGCCAACTTCGAGCACTGAACCCTCGTCCAGATGGATGCTTCATCCGAAACGCCCATGCGTCCCCTTCAGAGTGTGGGTAGCGGAAAATGTGTACGTCACTGCCGTCGGCACCGCCTACCGTGGGCTCCGGTGAGCCATCTTCTGGAAGGTTATCCCACAACTCATAGCCAAGCACGGCGATGAAATCGGGACGTAGTTCAGCGAGCACCGCGTTGAACGGGTTCACGGCTCTTTCCCACATCTCCCGGGTGGGACGTACGCGTGGTCCAAAGCCAACACTTTCCTGAATGTAGTTGTAGAAAGCACAGGAATGCCAGAATTCCCTCTTGTCCTCGACCGAGGGGCGCTTGTTCAGGAACGCGATCACAATCTCTGTCCAGAAGCGTTTTGTGTAGCCCAATACCTGATCTTCGATACACTGAATTGTAAAATCAGGTGGCAATCCGCACATCTCCTTGTCCCACTCGTAATGCGATTCACCAAGAACGAGCACTCGTTTCCCGAAACGGCGACCACTCCAGTAGTTCTCGCCGATCCAAGGCTTGAAGTAAACGCGTTCCATCAGTTGTCCCGCGGCACCGCCATCATGCGCTCCAGGGAGAGGCGCGCGCCTTCGATGACGTCGTCGTCGAGGTCGATCTCGAAGCGCTCCTCGGCCAGCGAGAAGTAGACGTCCTGGAGCCCCGTGACCTTCATGTAGGGGCAGTGCAGACGGCAGCCGATGCAGCCGTCGGCGGGGACGAACTCCTTGCCGGGGTAGCGCTTCTTGAGCTGGTGGATCATCCCCTCTTCGGTGGCGATGATGAAGGTCCGCGCGTCGGGGTACTTGCCGACGGCGTTGAGCATGCCCGTCGTCGAGCAGACCTCGTGGGCGGCCTCGACCACGTCCTGCCGGCACTCGGGGTGGGCGATGATCACCGCTTCGGGGAACTCCTTGCGGGTGCGGTCGACGGTGGCGTGGCGCAGCACGTCGTGGGTCGGGCAGACGCCGTCGTAGGCGACGACCTCCTTCTCGGGCACCTGGTCGGCCACCCAGCGGGCCAGGTTCTTGTCGGGGGTGAACAGGACGCGGTCGGAGTCGAGGCTGCGCACCACGGAGACGGCGTTGGCCGAGGTGCAGCAGATGTCGGACTCGGCCTTCACCTCGGCCGAGGAGTTGACGTAGGTGACCACGGCGTGGCCGGGATAGCGCTCCTTCCACTCGTAGAGGCTCTCCACGGTGATCGAGTCGGACAGCGCGCAGCCGGCCCCGAGGTGGGGCAGGAAGACGCGCTTCTGCGGGCTGAGGATCTTGGCCGACTCGGCCATGAAGTGGACTCCGCAGAACACGATGATCTCGGCGTCGGTCCGGGACGCCTCCACCGACAGCCCGAGGGAGTCGCCGGTGACGTCGGCCAGGTCCTGGATCGGCGGGATCTGGTAGTTGTGGGCCAGGATCACCGCGTTCTTCTCCACCCGGAGGCGGTCGATCTGCTCGATCAGCTCCTCGTCCGGGATGTGCTCGAAGCGGGTCTGGCCGGCAGGGGGGGCAACCTGGGTCATGGCTCGCTCACCTTCGCCCCCGCGTCGGGGGGGACGGTCTCGGTTCCGTTGGGGAAAACGCGCCAGAACTCCTTGCGGATGAGGCCGGTGATCATGGCGCTCTTGCTGCTGCCGTGGTAGCGGGCGACCGCCTCCAGCATCCGGAAGTCGCGGTCGTGGGCCGAGTAAGTCCGCGGCCGGGAACGGTCTCTCTTGGGCTTCGGTGCGGCGGGCATGGCTCTCCTTGGAGGAAGGAGTTGAAGCCGGTAATAGTTATTTAATTCTTTCCTAACCGATGTACAGTAAATAGGCCCGCAGCGTCTGTCAAGCCCGTGTGACGAGGAAGTGACGACCGGGGAGACGGCCGGGCGGGCCCCGGCCGCGCCGTGGAGATCGAGGCTGCGGCGGAATCGGGGCAAGCGCCGGCGCGCCCACGATCGCGTACGGAGGAGGGCGCCGAGGCGCCTGGCTCGCAAGTCGCGCGGCAGGAATCGAGGCTACAGAGCGCGGATGCGGCGCAGGGCTTCCTCCACCAGGGGGCGCTGCTGGAAGGCGGAAAGGCGCACGTAGCCCTCGCCGGCGGCGCCGAATCCGGCTCCGGGGGTGCAGACCACGTGGGCCTCCTGCAGCAGGCGGTCGAAGAAGTCCCAGCTGCCGGCGCCCCCGGGGCAGGCGATCCACAGGTAGGGGGCGTTGTCGGCGCCGTGCACGGTGTAGCCCGCCTCGATCAGATCCCGCTTCATGAGCCGGGCGTTCTCCTGGTAGAAGCCGACGAGCTCGCCCACGGCGGCCTTCCCCTCGGGCGTGTAGCAGGCGGCGGCTCCCTTCTGCACCGGGTAGGAGACGCCGTTGTACTTGGTCGACTGGCGCCGGTCCCAGAGCCCGTGGAGGGGCACGGCCTCGCCCGCGGCGGTGGATCCCATCAGCTCGTGGGGCACGACGGTGAAGGCGCAGCGCACGCCGGTGAAGCCCGCCGTCTTGGAGAAGGAGCGCATCTCGACGGCCACCTCCCGGGCGCCGTCGATCTCGTAGATCGACCGGGGGATCTCCGGGTCGGTGACGTAGGCCTCGTAGGCGGCGTCGAAGAGTAGGACGGCGCCCTCGCGGCGGGCGTACTCGACCCAGGCGGCCAGGTCCTGCCGGGTCATCACGGCGCCGGTGGGGTTGTTCGGCGAGCACAGGTAGACGAGGTCCACGTGGCCGTCGGGCAGGGGTGGGCGGAAGCCGTTCTCCGCCGTGCAGGGCAGGTAGACGAGCCCCTCGTAGCGCCCCTGTTCGTCGGCGGGGCCGGTGCGGCCGGCCATGACGTTGGAGTCGCAGTAGACGGGGTAGACCGGGTCGGTGAGGGCGACCCGCTGATCGAGGCCGAAGATCTCCTGGATGTTGGCCGAGTCGCACTTGGAGCCGTCGGAGAGGAAGATCTCGTCGGCGTCGACGGGGACGCCGCGGGCGTTGAACTCGTGCCCGGCGATCGCCTCGAGGAGGAAGTCGTAGCCGCGGGCGGGCGGATAGCCGTGGAAGCTCTCGTCGTGGGCCAGCTCCTCGCAGGCTGCCTTCATCGCATCGGCCACCGGCCGGGGCAGGCCGCGCACGACGTCGCCGATGCCCATGCGGATGACGTCGGCGTCGGGGTTGGCCTCGGCGAAGGCGGCGGTGCGGCGGCCGATCTCGGGGAACAGGTAACCGGCGGCGAGCTTCAGGTAGTGCTCGTTGAGCAGGGCCATGATCCTCTTTTCTGCTTAGATTCCCGGGCTTGTCCGGGTGGGAAGCCCCGGAATTTACGGCAGCGGCACCCCTCTGCAACACGAAGGTCGCGCCCGCCTCCCGGGCGCGACCTGCCCTGACGGAAGACGGAGGATTTCGATGGAGAGCGAGGACGGCGGGCGCCCCCGCGACTTCCTGCGCGAGGCGGTGGCGGCGGACACCGCCGCCGGCCGCTACGACGGTCGCGTGGTGACCCGCTTCCCCCCCGAGCCCAACGGCTATCTGCACGTGGGCCACGGCAAGGCGATCTGCGTCAACTTCGGCATCGCCGCCGATTTCGGCGGCCGCTGCAACCTGCGCTTCGACGACACCAACCCGGCGCGCGAGGAGCAGGAGTTCGTCGACGCCCAGATGGAGGACATCCGCTGGCTCGGCTTCGATTGGGGCGAGAGCGAGCTCTACGCCTCCGACTACTTCGAGCAGCTCTACGAGTGGGCCCGCGAGCTGATCCGCAAGGGCCTGGCCTACGTGGACGACCAGTCCGCCGAGGAAATCCGCCTGACCCGCGGGACCCTCACCGAGCCGGGGCAGGAGAGCCCCTTCCGAGGCCGCACGGCGGCGGAGAGCCTCGATCTCTTCGCGCGCATGCGCGCCGGCGAGTTCGGCGACGGCGAGAGAGTTCTGCGCGCGCGCATCGACATGGCCTCGCCGAACCTGGTCCTGCGCGACCCGGTGATGTACCGCATCCTCCGCACCCCCCACCAGCGCACCGGCGACCGCTGGTGCATCTACCCCATGTACGACTGGGCCCACGGCCAGAGCGACTCGATCGAGGGCGTCACCCACTCCCTGTGCACCCTGGAGTTCGAGGCCAACCGCCCCCTCTACGACTGGTACATCGAGGAGCTCGGCATCTTCCCGTCCCGGCAGATCGAGTACGCCCGCGGCAACCTCACCTACACGATCACCCACAAGCGCCACCTCACCCGCCTCGTCGAGTCGGGACGGCTCTCGGGGTGGGACGACCCGCGCATGCCCACCCTCCGGGGGATGCGCCGTCGCGGTGTGCCGCCGGAGGCGATCCGCCGGTTCTGGAGCGAGGTGGGGGTGGCCAAGCGCGACAACAACATCGACGTGTCGCTGCTGGAGTTCTGCATCCGCGACCACCTCAACAAGGTGGCGCCCCGGGTGATGGGAGTGCTCCGCCCCCTGAAGGTGGTGATCACCAACTACCCGGAGGGGGAGAGCGAGCAGCTCGAGGCGGTGAACAACCCCGAGGACGAGTCCGCGGGGACCCGGCCCATCCCCTTCGGGCGCGAGTTGTGGATCGAGGCCGACGACTTCATGGAGGATCCGCCGCGCAGGTTCTTCCGCCTCGCCCCCGGGCGCGAGGTGCGCCTGCGCTACGCCTACTTCATCACCTGCGAGGAGGTCGTCAAGGACGCCGCCGGTGACGTCGTCGAGCTGCGCTGTACCTACGACCCGGCCACCCGCGGAGGGGACGCGCCGGACGGCCGCAAGGTGAAGGCCACCCTGCACTGGGTCTCGGCGGCCCACGCCGTCGAGGCCGAGGTGCGACTCTACGACCGCCTCTTCCGGGTGGAGGACCCCCTCGACGGGGCCGACGGCGAGGACTGGATCGACAACCTGAACCCCGGGTCGCTGGAGGTGCGGCGCAACTGCTGGCTGGAGCCCGGCCTGGCCGAATCCGCCCCGGGGACGACGGTGCAGTTCGAGCGGCTGGGCTACTTCTGCGCCGACCTGGACTCCACCCCGGCCAGACCGGTCTTCAACCGCACCGTGACCCTGCGCGACGCCTGGGCCAACATCAGGAAGCGGGGCGGCTGACCCGCTCCCGGGCCCCGGTCCACTCCTTCTCCAGCCGGCGGGCCTTCTTCTTCGAGAGCCCGCCCAGAGCCTCGATCGCCTCGAGGATCCGCGCCCGGGTCAGGTCGGGGCCGAGGAGCACCATCGACTCGTAGAGGGGCGGCCCCACGGGCTGCCCCATGAGGGCCGCGTAGAGGGGCCGCGTCAGGTCGCGGATCGGCCACTCCCTGGCGGCGGTGACCATCTGCAAGGCCGCTTCCACGCCCTCCCGGCCCCAGGGCGTCACTTCCTCCAGGGCCCAGACGACGCACTGCAGCGCCTCGGTCACCTCCGAGGGGGTGCGCTTTTTCGGCACCAGGTCCTCCTGGCGCGGCTCCACCCGCCGGGCGAAGAGGAAGGCGCACTTCGGCAGGAAGTCGCCCAGGGTCTCCATGCGCGGCTGCATGAGCGGCACGAGGCTGCCGAAGGAGTCGTCGTTGAGGGCCCAGTCCCGCAGCGCCTCCAGCAGTTCCCCCTCGGACAGGTCCTCGCGGATGTAGCGGCCGTTCAGCCAGCTCAGCTTCTCCAGGTCGAAGACCGAGCCGCCCAGATTGATCCGCTCCAGCTCGAAGCGGCCGGCCAGCTCGTCGAGGCCGAACTTCTCCTCGTCGCTGCCGTCGGCGCCGCGGGCCGGTGGATACGCCATGAGGGCGAGGTAGTTCAGGACCGCCGCCGGCAGGTAGCCGGCGCGGCGGTAGTAGTCGATGGAGGTCGGGTTGCGCCGCTTCGACATCTTCGAGCGGTCGGGGTTCAGCAGCAGGGGCAGGTGGGCGTGGACCGGCGGCTCCCAGCCGAGCCACTCGTAGAGGAGCAGGTGCTTCGGCGTCGAGTTGATCCACTCCTCGCCGCGGATGACGTGGCTGATCCCCATGAGGTGGTCGTCGACGACGACCGCCAGGTGGTAGGTGGGGAAGCCGTCCGACTTGAGCAGGACCTGGTCGTCGAGGCCTGCGAGGTCGAAGCGGATCTCGCCCCGCAGCAGGTCCGGCACGGCGCAGTCGCCCTCGCGGGGCACCTTCATGCGGATCACGCAGGACTCCCCGGCCGCCCGGCGCCGGCGGCCGTCCCCGGGGTCGGCGTCGCGCTCGGCCTCGTGGGGGGGCGGCTCTCCCGCCTTCTGGCCTTCGGCCCTCCAGGCCGCCAGCGCGGCGGGGGTCACGAAGGAATGGTAGGCGTGCCCGGCCTCGACGAGGACCTCGGCGGCCTCCTGGTAGCGGTCGAGGCGCTCGCTCTGCCGGTAGGGGCCGGAGGCGCCGCCCACGACGGGGCCCTCGTCCCAGTCGATCCCCAGCCAGCGCAGGGCGTCGATGAGGCGGCGCTCGTGGTCGCGGTGGGACCGCGAGCGGTCCGTGTCCTCGATGCGCAGGATCAACCGGCCGCCGTGGCGGCGGGCGAAGAGGCGGTTGAAGAGGGCGATGTAAGCCGTGCCCAGGTGCGGGGCGCCGGTGGGAGAAGGGGCGACACGGACGCGAACGTCGGCCATGGCGGGACTCGCGGATATCGATGGCAGGGGGTGGACCGTGGGGATGCCGTAAGATACGGCGACCTTTGCGGCGGGCAACGCTCCGGGATCCCGGCGGAGCCTGCCGGAGGTTGCGTAATTTCAGAAATTTCATAGAATTAGAGATCGTTTCCCCCTCCTCGCCGGCCCTCCTGTTCCGCCGGCGGCCCCATCCTCTGACGGACTTTCCGCCTGCGCTCCGTCCCGCCCCTGCACCCGGGGACGCTCCGAGCGAGAGCACCACCGAGAAGGAATCACATCGCCTTGAAATTCACGGACCTGGACCTCAAGCCCGAGATCCTGTCGGCCCTCGACGAGATGGGCTACCAGGACATGACCCCCATTCAGGAGAAGGCCATCCCCAAAGTCCTCGGCGGCCGCGACGTCGTCGGCCTCGCCGAGACCGGATCGGGCAAGACCTCGGCCTGCGCCATCCCCCTGGTGCACATGACCGACCCGGATCTCCGGGTCGTGCAGCACCTCGTCCTCGTGCCGACCCGCGAGCTGGCCATGCAGTACGTGCAGGAGATCGACGACGTGGCGCGCCACACCGACGTGGTGCCCTTCGCCGTCTTCGGCGGTTTCGACATCGGCGTGCAGAAGAGCAAGCTCAACCACGGCGTCCACATCCTCGTGGCCACGCCGGGCCGCCTCATCGACCTGATCTGGAACACCCGCATCGACCTGCAGCAGGTGCGCACCGTCGTCCTCGACGAGGCGGACGAGATGCTCGACATGGGCTTCATCGAGGACGTGGACTTCATCCTCGCCTGCCTGCTGCAGGAGCACACGGTGCTGTTGTGGTCGGCGACCATGCCGCCGGCGATCGAGAACCTCACCGCCAAGTACCTCAAGGAGCCCGTCCGGATCGAGCTCAACCGCGACCAGCAGGCCCCCAGCTCGCTGCAGCACCACTTCCTGCATGTGCGCGGCGACCGTGTCGACATGCTCACCGACTTCCTCGCCGGCGAGGAGGGGATCGACCAGGTGATCGTGTTCTGCAACTCGCGCGACAAAGGGGGAGAGCTGTACCGCAAGGTGCGCCGCTCCCTCCGCTCGGTGGAGTACATCCACGGCGGCCTCGACCAGGACCGCCGCATCTCGATCTTCGACCGCTTCAAGGGCCGGGAGATCAAGTACATGATCGCCACTGACGTGGCCGGCCGCGGGCTCGACTTCACCAACGTGAGCCACGTGGTCAACTTCGACTTCCCCTTCAATCCCGAGATCTACGCCCACCGCACCGGCCGCACGGGGCGCATGGGCCGCACCGGCATCGCCCTCACCCTGGTCACCGACCGCGACCTGGGCAACCTCAAGCGCATCGTCCAGTCCCGGGGCATCGAGCCCCAGTGGCGCGGCCACGCGCCCGACCTCAACGCGGTCCGGTCCCGCGGCGGGGGCGGGCGCCGGCGGGGCCGTGGACGCGGCCAGCCCCGGGGTCCATCGGGGCGCCGCCAGGAGCACCACGGGCCGCCGCACCACCGCGAGCACCACCACGGAGGCCGCGGCGCCGGCCGCCCCTCGCGCTAGTTCAACCGCCGCCCTATCTTCGCAAGCGGCGGCACTCTCTCCCCGCAAGACAGCTCTCTCCCTCCCCGGAGGATCGGGTCCCCCCAACGGCGGACCCGGCCCCGCCCGGCCCATGGCCACGCCCGGCGAAGGCCCGCCCCGGCCGCTTCCCCGGGCCGCCCGCGGAATGCGATGACGACGACGCAACCCGACCTGTTCACCCCTGCCGGGCGCAAGGCCTCCGCCAACGGCGCCAACGGCTACGACGAGAGCAAGATCAAGACGCTCTCGTCTCTCGAGCACATCCGCCTGCGGACGGGCATGTACATCGGCCGCCTCGGCGACGGCTCCGATCCCGACGACGGCATCTACGTGCTGCTCAAGGAGGTGATCGACAACGCCGTGGACGAGTTCATGATGGGCCACGGCCGCAAGGTGGAGGTCGAGATCGACGGCGGCGGGGTCCGCGTCCGCGACTACGGCTCCGGCATTCCCCTGGGCAAGCTGGTGGAGTGCGTCTCGGTGATCAACACGGGGGCCAAGTACAACGACGACGTCTACCAGTTCTCGGTGGGCCTCAACGGCGTCGGCACCAAGGCGGTGAACGCCCTCTCACGGAGCTTCCGGGTGGTCTCCTACCGGGGCGGCAAGTACGCCGAGGCGGTCTTCGAGTCGGGGGAGCTGAAGAAGGAGACGAAGAGGGGATCGGCCGCCGGCGAGCCCGACGGCACCCTGGTGGAGTTCCGGCCCGACCCCGGGATCTTCGACAGCTACGAGTACGACAGCGAGTTCGTCGAGCGGCGGCTGTGGAACTACGCCTGCCTCAACCGCGGGCTCACCCTGGTCCTCAACGGCCGCTCCTTCACCTCCAAGAAGGGGCTCCTCGACCTGCTGCGGCGCGAGGTCGGGGCCGCCGAGGAGGGGGTGGCCTACGAGCCCGCCCACTACGCCGGCAAGCATCTCGAGTTCGCCTTCACCCACGTCGACGGCTACGGCGAGACCTACTGGTCCTTCGTCAACGGCCAGTACACATCCGACGGCGGCACCCACCAGTCGGCCTTCCGCGAGGGTTTGCTGAAAGGGGTGAACGAGTTCTACCGCAAGAGCTTCAACGGCGTCGACGTGCGCGAGGGCATCGCCGGCGCCGTGTCGGTGCGCCTCAAGGAGCCGGTCTTCGAGTCGCAGACCAAGAACAAGCTGGGCAACACCGACGTTCGCGGCTGGATGGTGAGCGAGGTGAAGGGGGCGGTGGCCGACTTCCTGCACCGGAACCAGGAGGCGGCCGGGGCCCTCGAGGCGCGCATTCTCAACAACGAGAAGCTGCGCAAGGACCTGAACGCGGTGAAGAAGGAAGCCCGGGAGAACGCGCGCAAGATCTCCATCAAGAACCCGAACCTGCGCGATTGCAAGTACCACCTCGGCCACCGCAAGCACGGCGACGAGTCGACCCTGTTCATCACCGAGGGCCAGTCGGCGGCGGGCTCCATCGTCTCCTCGCGCGACCCCAACACGCAGGCGATCTTCGTCATGACGGGCAAGCCGCAGAACGCCTTCGGCCGCAGCAAGGCCACCGTCTACAAGAACGAGCTGCTCTACAACCTGATGATGGCCCTCGGGGTGGAGGACGGCATCGAAGGCCTGCGCTACAACCGTGTCGTCCTGGCCACCGACGCCGACGTGGACGGCTTCCACATCCGCAACCTCCTCCTCACCTTCTTCCTCACCTACTTCGAGGAACTGGTGGTGGCCGGCCACGTCTACATCCTCGAGACGCCCCTCTTCCGGGTGCGCAACAAGAAGCAGACCCGCTACTGCTACTCCGAGAACGAGCGGGACCGGGCGCTGCAGGAGGTGAAGGGCGCCGAGGTGACCCGCTTCAAGGGGCTGGGCGAGATCTCGCCGAAGGAGTTCGGGCGGTTCATCGGCGAGGAGATGAAGCTGGTGAAGACGAGCATCGACAAGATGTCGACGGTGCACCAGACGCTGGAGTTCTACATGGGCAAGAACACGCCCGAGCGCCGCGAGTACATCATGGAGCACATGGTCTGAGGGAATAGCGCCGTGGCCTGGATCCGGCAGATCTACGAGAAGAACTTCATCGAGTACTCCTCCTACGCCATCAAGGAGCGGGCCATCCCGCACCTGGAGGACGGGCTCAAGCCGGTGCAGCGGCGCATCCTGCACACCCTCCACGAGATCGACGACGGGCGCTTCCACAAGGTGGCCAACGTGGTGGGCCAGTGCATGCGCTACCACCCCCACGGCGAGGCGTCGATCTTCTCCGCCCTCATCGTGTTGGCCAACAAGGACCTGGCCATCGACAAGCAGGGCAACTTCGGCAACATCCACACCGGCGACATGGCCTCGGCGGCGCGCTACATCGAGTGCCGCCTCACCGACATGGCGCGGCAGGTGATCTTCGATCCCAAGGTGACGGAGTACGTCGACTCGTACGACGGCCGCAACCGCGAGCCGGTGGTGCTGCCGGTGCGCATACCGCTGCTGCTGGCCCAGGGGGCCGAGGGCATCGCCCCGACGATGGCGACGAAGGTCCTGCCCCACAACCTGATCGAGCTCCTCGAGGCGCAGGTGGCGTTCATGAAGGACGAGCCCTTCCAGGTGCTCCCCGACTTCCCCACCGGCGGCCTGGTGGACGCCTCCGGCTACGAGGACGGCAACGGCCGGGTCCTGGTGCGGGCCCGCCTCGACACCTCCGACGACAAGCGCATCATCGTCCGCGAGATCCCCTACGGCTGCACCACCGAGACCCTGATCGCCTCCATCGAGGACGCGGCGCGCAAGAACAAGGTGAAGGTCGCCTCCATCCACGACTTCACCGCCGAGAGCGTGGAGATCGAGATCAAGCTGCCCCGCGGGGTCTACGCCGCCGACGTGGTCGATTCCCTCTACGCCTTCACCGACTGCGAGACGTCGATCTCGGTGAGCCTCCTCGTCATCGACGGCGAGCTGCCGCGGATCATGTCGGTCTCCGAGGTCCTGCGGCACAACGTCGACCGCCTCGTGGACATCCTGCGGGCGCAGTTGCGCGTCGAGGAGGGGGAGGTGGACGACCGCCTCCACGCCCGCACCCTGGAGCGGATCTTCATCGAGCACCGGATCTACCAGGCGATCGAGGAGGAGCGCACCCAGGAAGGGGTGGAGCGGGCCGTCCTCGAGGGGCTGGCGCCGCACCGGGAGAGCATCGGCCGGGAGGTCACCCCCGGGGACGTGGAGGCCCTGCTGCGCATCCCCATCCGGCGGATCTCCCTCTACGACATGGAGCGCACCGGCCGCGAGATGCGCGAGCTGGCGGCGCGCCTGAAGCAGATCCGCCGCCACCTCAAGGAGATCGTGGACTACGCCATCGGCTACCTGGAGGACCTGATCGAGCGCTGCCGGGAGGACTTCCCCCGGCGCACGGAGATCACCTCCTTCGAGCGGGTCGAGGCCCGCGAGGCGGCCCGGCGCGACCTGCGGCTGTGCTACGACCGGGCCGCCGGCTACCTGGGCCACCAGGTGACGGGCGCCCACGTGGCCGATGTATCCGTCTACGACCGCGTCCTCGTGATCCGCGCCGACGGCACCTGGTCGGTGATCGACGCGCCGGACAAGCTCTTCGTCGGCAAGGGCATGGCCCACGCCGGTCTCCCCGACAAGGAGCAGGTCTTCACCGCCGTCTTCCGCGACGCCAGGGGCGGCACCTGCATCAAGCGCTGCCGCATCGACTCGTACATCCTCAACCGCAGCTATTCCCTGGTGCCCGACGGGGCCAGGCTGCTCAAGCTCACCACCGCCGAGGAGGCCACGGTGCAGCTGGTCTACAAGCCGAAGCCGCGGCTGCGGGTGCTGGAGGAGAGCTTCGCCGTCTCCGACTACCCGGTGCGCGGCCAGCGGGCGGGCGGCATCCGCCTGAGTCCGAAGGAGCTCAAGTCGGTGCGCCTGGGATGAACTGGGACCTCGCCAGCTACTTCCCGAGCTTCGACAGCTCCGAGAGGGACGCCTTCGAGCGCGCCCTGGCCGACGAGCTGCAGGCCCTGCTGCAGCGCGCCGCGGAGCTGCCCACCCTCGGCGCCGACAACGCCGGCGACTGGGAGTCCGTTCTCGTCGACGTGGAGGAGCTGTCCCGCCGTCTGAGCCACCTGGGCTCCTATCTCGGGTGCCTGACCGCCGCCGACGCCGCCGACGAGTCCTACAAGAAGGCGGAGGCCGCCTTCGCCCGCACCGCGGCCGAGGCCGAGAAGCTCGAGGTCGAGCTGCAGCGCGGCCTGAAGCAGGCTTCCGCCGCCGCCGTCGACGGGCTCGCCGGCCGCCCCGCTCTCGACGGCTGCGCCTACCACCTGCGGCGGCTGCGCCAGGAAGCCCGGCGGACCATGAGTCCGGCGGAGGAGCGCCTCTCCGCCGATCTCGGCGTCGACGGCATCCACGCCTGGGGGCGTCTCTACGACACGCTCTCCGGCAAGCTCGAGTTCGAGATGCCCTGGCCCGACGGCCGCCGCGAACGCCTGCCGATGGCCCAGAGACGCTCCCTCATGTCGCATCCCGACCGCGCCGTGAGGCGCGCCGCCTTCGAAGGCGGCAACGCCGCCTGGGAGGCGGTTCAGGACGTCGCCGCGGCGGCGATCAACGCCATCTCCGGGACCCGTCTCACCCTCAACCGCCACCGCGGCGTCGACCACTTCCTCGACACCGCCCTGTTCCAGGCGCGCATCACCCGGCGCTCCCTCGAGGCCCTCTTCGAGGCGATCTACGACCGCGCCGAGCTGGCGCGCCGCGTCTTCCGCTTCAAGGCGGAGGCCATGGGCGCCCCCGGCGTCGCCTGGTACGACCTGGAGGCGCCCCTTCCCGCCGCCGGCGAGGAGAAGTCCCTCTCGTGGGAGGAGGCGCGCTCGTGGGTGGAGGAGGCCTTCGCCGCCGCCTACCCCGCCCTCGGCGAGTTCACGGCGCAGATGAGCGAGCGCCGCTGGATCGAGTGGGAGCCGCGGCCCGGCAAGCGGCCGGGGGCGTTCTGCACCGGCTCGCTGCTGACCATGGAGCCGCGGGTGTACATGACCTTCAACGGCCGCCTCGGCGATGTGCGCACCCTGGCCCACGAGGCCGGTCACGCCTTCCACCATCACCTCCTGCGCGGGACTCGCCCCTTTCTCCACCACTACCCCATGACCCTGGCCGAGTCGGCCTCCACCTTCGGGGAGATGATCCTCACCGAGGGCGTCCTCTCCGACCCCGCGGTGAGCGACGAGGACAAGCTCCGCGTCCTCGACATGGAGGCCGCCCACGGCGCCGTCTATCTCATGGACATTCCGGTGCGCTTCGAGTTCGAGAAGGCCTTCCACGAGGAGCGCCTGGAGGAGGAGGTCGAGGTCAGCCGCCTGTGCGGGCTCATGGCGCAAACCCAGCGCCGCCTCTTCGGCGACGCCCTGGAGGAGGGCGGCGAGGACCCCCTGTTCTGGGCCTCCAAGCTGCACTTCTACATCACCAGCCTGACTTTCTACAACTTCCCCTACACCTTCGGCTTCCTCCTCAGCCGCGGGCTTTTCGCCCGCTTCCGCGAGGAGGGCGCCGCCTTCCTGCCCCGCTACGAGGAGTTCCTGCGGCGCGCGGGCTCCGACTCGGCCGAGAACGTGGCCCGCGAGTCGATCGGCGCCGACCTGGAGTCGCCCCGGTTCTGGCTGGAGGCGATCGACACCCTCCGGGAGCCGATCGAGCGCATGGAGGAGTTGTGGTCGCGGCAGGCGCCGCGGCCGGGCGGCCGCGGCTGAGGCGGGACCCCGCCGCCGGGCGAGGCACGGAGCCGCTCAGTTGGGGGAGAACTCCCCGAGCATCTCGCCGCAGTTGTCGCGCAGCTTCGTCAGGGCGCGGTTGCGCAGTTGGCGCACGCGCTCTCGGGTGACGCCCAGGCAGTCGCCGATCTGCTCGAGGGTCATGGGCTCGGCGCCGCCCAAGCCGAAGTAGGCGCGCACGATCTCGCCCTCGCGCTCGTCGAGCTGACTCAGGCACGAGGACAGGCGGTCGCGCATCTCGGCCTCCTCGAAGCGGGCGTCGGCGCCGATCTCGGGGGCCGCGTAGACCGACAGCAGGGGCGCCGCCTCGTCGGGGTAGGCGGGGGCGTCGAGGGACAGGTCGTGCTGGCCCACGTCCAGGGCGTTGCGGGTGCGCTCGGCGCTGATGTCGACGCGCTCGGCGATCTCGGCGCTGGTGGGCAAGCGGCCCAGGCTCTGGGCCAGCTGCCCGGCCTCGCGCTCGATCTTCTGGAGGTCGTTGATCTGGCTCATGGGGGGCCGCGCCACGCGGCCCTGGAGGGCCAGGGCCTTGAGGATCGCCTGCCGGATCCACCACACCGCGTAGGTGATGAACTTGAACCCCCGGGTCTCGTCGAAGCGCTTCACCGCCTCCAGGAGGCCCACGTTGCCCTCGGAGATCAGCTCGCCGAGGGTGAGGCCGTAGTCCTTGTAGTCGCGGGCGACGCTGACCACGAAGCGCAGGTTGGCCTCGATGATCCGCTGCCGAGCACCTTCGTCCCCCCCGCGCAAGCGTGTGAACAACTCGACCTCGCGCTCCCGGCTGAGGGGCTCGTTGTCCTTGATCTCGCGCCAGTAGAGCTCGGCGGCGTCGGTGGTGCTCGTGGGCCTGCTGGCGGTCATTCCGCCCTCCGAATCCTCCGGAAGTCCAACCTTGACGTGAACGTAAAGGTTAAGGTAGAGAGGGCAGCCGCACATTGGCAAGCCCTTCTTGTGGGACGCTTCAAGGGGTGTATCGGTTCACTCGGAGTCGGGACGCCGCCGCAGGCTCTTCTTCCGGGACTGGCGCATCTTGGCTTCGCGGCGGCGGGCGATCGCCGCCCGTCCCGGCCTCGTGCGCCTCCGCGGGGGGCCGGGAGGACGCAGGGCTTCGGCCATGAGGGCCTGGAAGCGCTCGATGCAGTGGAGGCGGTTGCGGGTCTGAGACCGGTGCCGGGAGGAGGCGACCACCAGCTCGCCGGCGCGGTTGAGGCGGTCTGCCAGCCGGGCCAGGGCGCGCTGGCGGAGTTCGACGGGGAGACGGGGACAGGCCGCCACGTCGAAGCGCAGCTCGACGCGGGTGTTGACCTTGTTCACGTGCTGCCCCCCGGGGCCGGGGCTGCGGCTGAAGGAGAAGCGCAGCTCGGAGAGGGGCAGGCGGATGCCCCCCGGAAGGTCGATCCCGTCGCGGCTCTGGAGAGGTTCCATGGGCGGTATCTATACTATCCCGTCATGCCCGCGAGATACAAAGCCGCCATCGTCGGCTGCGGCGGCATCGGACAGGCCCACATGGAGGGCTATGCCCTCGTCGACGGAGTCGAGGTTGTGGCCGTGGCCGATCCCGTGGCCGAGGCCCGGACCCGCTACATCGAGGAGGTCTATCCCCACCTGAACCTGCGGGGCTTCGAGAGCGTGGAGGAGATGCTCGCCGAGGCGAAACCCGACATCGTCAGCGTCTGCACCTGGCACCTGCTGCATCCGGCGCCGACGATCGCCGCCGCCCAGGCCGGCGTCAGAGCGGTGATCTGCGAGAAGCCGATGGCCATCGGCCTCGGCGCCGCCGACCGCATGGTGGAGGCCTGCGAGGCCAGCGGCACCAAGCTGGTGGTCAGCCACCAGCGGCGCTTCACCAAGGGCTGGGAGAAGGCCCGCGACCTGATGCGGCAGGGCGCCGTGGGCCAGCCCCTGATGGTGACCAACAAGGTCGCCGACGGGCTGTCGAACTGGGGGACACACTCCATCGACGGCTCGCGCTTCGTCCTCGGCGATCCCGACCCCCGGTGGGTGGTGGGCGCCGTCGAGCGCCTCACCGACCGCTACGAGCGCGGCACGGCGATCGAGGACTCGTGCCTGGGGCTGGTCCACTTCGAGGGTGACGTGCAACTCTTCATCCAGTCCGACCTGATGCGCGAGGGGGCCACGGCCGGCGGCTTTCAGATCCGCGGCACCGAGGGGCTGATGGACGTCAACGAGGGCCGGGTGCGACTGATGAACGCCGGCGCCGCCGGCTGGCAGGAGATCGATCTCGGCCTCGGGGAGGGTGGCCAGGCGATCGGCGGCGGCACCAACGCCGCCCAGGTGCGCGAGCTCGTGCAGTGGCTCGAGGGCGAGGTCGACGAGCACCGGGGCTCCGGCGCCCAGGCGCGGATCACGGTGGCGATCATGATGGGTCTCTACGAGTCGGCCCGGCGCCGGCGGGTGATCCACTTCCCGCTGCAGGAGAAGGAGTACCCCCTGGGTCTCATGATCGAAGCGGGGGAGCTGCCGGTGGAGGCCGAGGGTGGCCGCGACATCCGCGGCCACAAGAGCTGGGAGGGCATCGACCGGGACCGCTACAGGGCCCTGCGCCGCGAGGGAGTGGCCCACGGCGAGGCCATGAGGCGGCTGCACCAGGAGATGGAGGAATAGCATGTACTCGGTTTCCTACGACGGCTCCAACCGCAAGGTCATGTGGCAGGAGATGCTCCGCCACGAGTTCGAGGAGGCGGTGGAGCAGGCGCCGGTGGTGATCGTGCCCGTGGGCTCGGTGGAGCAGCACGGCCCCCACTGCCCCATGGACGTCGACATCTCGGCCCCCTTCCACATGGCCGCCGAGGTGGCGCGGCGGGTGGAGGAGTTCCCCGTCATCGTGGCGCCGCCGATCTGGTCGGGGTTCACCCATTACAACATGGGCTTCGCCGGCACCATCTCCCTGGGCCTGGAGACCTTCCAGGCCCTGGTGGCCGACGTCTGCCGCAGCATCCACGCCAACGGCTTCGAGCGCATCGTCACCCTCAACGGCCACGGCGGCAACGCCGCGCCCTGCCGCGCCGTCAGCTGGCAGTTGGCCGAGGAGGACGTCTTCACCCTCAGCTTCAGCTGGTGGGACGCGGTGGAGGCCGAGATGCGGGAGTGGAGCGCCACCGACGAGCTGGTCGGTCACGGCGGCGAGTGGGAGACGGCGGTGCAGCTGCATCTGCGGGCCCACATGGTCGACATGAGCCGGGCCGCCGCCGACGACTCCCTGACGGCCCCCTTCGAGGAGCTGCCCTTCGCCGTCTTCGCCGAGCGCCGCCGCGACACGGCCGAGGGCACCGGCATCATGGGCGACGCCCTGGCCGCCTCGGCGGAGAAGGGCCGGCGGATCTACGAGCTCGCCTGCGAGCGGCTGGAGGCCCTGGCCCGCCGCTACCACGAGCTGCCGGTCCGCCACTACCGCGACTTCGGCAGCTTCTGCCGCTAGGCGCTCCGAGCGCCCGCCCCCCGGGGCTCCGCGCGCCGGAACAGGACACCGAGCAGCACCCAGAAGACCCCCGCCGTGGCGGGCAGGTGCAGCGGGTAGCTCACCAGCCCGTGGACCATGACGGCGGCGCATCCGCCGAGGGCCGCCCAGGTCACCGGATCCCCCGTGCGCCAGGCGGGTCCGAGGGCGCCCAGGCCGCCCGCGGCGAGAAGGACGACCAGCGGCAACAGGCCCGCCAGGCCCGACTCGGCGGCCGTCTGCAGCAACTCGTTGTGGGCGTGGCGGGGCATGCCTCCCCTCACCGTGGCCAGCAGCCGCGTCTCGGCCTCGTCCGCCAGGACGCCCGCCGTCCGGAACTGCCCGGGTCCGGCGCCGAGCCAGGGGTCGGCGGCGAACATGCGCCAGGCGAGGCTGCGGAGCACCCGCCGGTGCACCAGGGTGGCGTCCCGGTCGGCCTCATCCCCGGCCACGTTCAGCATCGCCTGCAGCCGCTGGCTGACCGAGGTCTCTCCCAGGCGGTCGCTCATGACCGGCTCGTGGCGGAGCAGCAGCGCCACCCCCGCCGCGCCGAGCAGCAGCGGCAGCCATCCCAGGGGCCGCGCCCGGAGCCGCCGCAGCCGCGCGCCACGGACGTAGCCGGCGAAGACCACGGTGGTCCCCGCCAGACAGCCGGCCAGGGCCCCGCGGCTGCCCGCCAGCAGCAGGACCCCGAGGATCAGCAGGACCGCCAGCCCCAGGCCCAGGGCCGGCCGCCAGCGGACCCCGCCCGGGGAGCTGCCCGCGCCCAGGCCGGCGGTCAGCAGCAGCGGCAGGGCCGCGGCCAGGAAGCCGGCGAGGTGGTTGGGGTTGGCGAAGGGTCCCACCACGCGGTCGGGGAAGAAGTCGGCCCGGGGGACCGGGTCCCAACCGGCGTGCTGGGCGGCGGCGTGCAGGGAAGCCGCCACGGCGCCGGCGCCGATGCCGGCCATGGCGACCGCGGCGTCGGGCGCTCGACGGAGCTGCCAGCCCACGAAGAGGGCCGCCGTCCCCAGCAGGGGCGGCAGCAGGGAGGCCGGCTGGGAGGATCCGCCCAGGGCGAAGCTGATCCCCAGGCCGGCGAGCCAGGCGGCGGCGGGCCACAGCAGGCGGCGCGGAGGCCGTTCCGGGGAGCGGCGGAGCAGCCCCGCCGCGAGGAGGACCGCCGTCGCCGTCAACCCGGCGGCCAGTGGTCCGCGGGAGCCTGCCGCGGGGGGCAGGAGGGCGACGATTGCCAGGCAGAAGGAGGCCCAGCGGGCGAGGCTGGAAGCCTCCCTCCATCGTTGACGAATGGAGGCATATCCCCTAGCTTCCAAAGCTCACCTGCCGCATCGGCCCTCCCGCCTGCGGCCCCTCCACGTTGCACAGGAGCCTAGCGCCATCGCCCGGGTCAATCGCAAAGAGTTCACGGCCAAGCTGAAGCCCGAAGAGATCGATTACAAGCGGCTCGACGTGCTGTCCCGCTTCCTCACTCCCTTCGGCAAGATCGAGCCGGCCCGCCGTACCGGCGCCACCCGCTCCCAGCAGACCAGGATCGTCCGCGCCATCAAGCGGGCCCGCTATCTCGGGCTGCTGCCCTTCAGCATCAACGATACGCGTTAGCCCCTCTCTTCACCCGTGCCCGGGTCCGCTATCGGACTGATCGAGACCCGCGGCCTGGTCGGCGTCATCGAAGCCGCCGATACCGCGGCCAAGACGGCCGATGTCCGCCTGCTCGGGTTCGAGCGCATCGGCGGCGGTTTCGTTTCCCTCAGCTTCCGGGGCGACACGGCGTCGGTGACCACCGCCGTCGAGGCCGCCCGCGCCGCGGCCGCCCGTGTCGGTGAGGTCGTCAGCGCCCACGTCATCCCGTCGCCGCGGATCGACGTGGAGGCTCTCGCCCCGAGGGCTCCGGACCCCCGGCCCGAAGGGGACGCGCCGGAGCCACCGGAGCTTCCGCAGGATCTCGACGCGGTGCCGGTCAGCCGGCTGCGGCGGCTGGCCCGCCAGACCGCCGGTGTCGGCCTGAAGGGCCGGCAGGTATCGCGCGCCAACAAGGAGCAGCTGATCGAGGCGTTGCGCCAGGCCCTCGGCGCCCCCGAATCGGCGGGAGAGTGAGCATGGACAGGACGTGGGATTCCATCAAGCGCGGGTTCCAGGGCGGCGCCGCCGCCGCCGCCAACAAGGCCGGCAAGCTGACCCGCATCGGGAGGGCGCGGCTCGACGTGGCCGCCGCACGGACGCGCCTGTCGCGCCTCTACACCGAGCTGGGGCAGAAGGTGTTCCGGCTTCTGGAGGAGGGCCGGGGCGCGGAACTCAGCAGCGAGCACGGGGTCCGCGAGCTGCGGCAGCGCATCCGCGAGGCCGCGGCGGCGCAGCGCGAGGCCGAGGCCGCGTACGAGCGCGTGCGCAGCGGCGAGCAGGAGGCCGAGGAAGCCCCCCCGCCGGAGGATGGCCCGGAGGCGCACGAGTCTCCCTCCAAGGCGGAGTAGCCGGGCCGGCCTCGCTGGCCGGCCCGGTCCCGCGGTTCAGCCTCGGATCCCCCCCGTGAGCAAGTGCCGGAGGGGGGACCCCCCAACCCTCGCCGCCGCGCAAGTCCGTCGGGCCCGCCACAACGCCCGCCGGAGCAGGCCGGGGGCTGGCTCCGGAGCCAGACTCCCCTCTCAGGCGGGCTCAGCCGCAGACCCACCCTTTGTCATCCCGGTTGCCGGCGCGCCCACCGCACCGAGCCCAGGCGGGCGGCTCACGGCCGACCGGTGGTCAGCGGCCCAGCTCCCGGAAGAAGCGCACGGCGTTGCCCCAGAAGTGGTCCTCGATCTCGGACCGAGTCAGCCCCAGCATCTCGGCCACCTGCCTCTCCTGGCGCAGTTGCTCGTAGATCACCCACGTGGCCTCCGGATCGCAGTGGGGCAGGGCCGGGTCTCCGCCGTGGAAGTGCCAGGCGCCGGCGTAGGTGACGTACTTCCCGCGGCCGCATCCCGCGACGACGTTGTCGGAGCCGTACATCACCCGGCGGCGGTCCTCGTGCTTCATCAGCAGGTAGTGGGCGTACACGTCGTTCACGGCCGAGGTGTCGTACCAGATCCCCGGCAGCCCCTTGAGGAAGTGGATCGCCTCCTCCAGGAAGACCGCGTTGAAGCCGCGGGCGCAGTGGGCGAGGATCCAGCGGACGCCGGGGTAGACGCGGGTGTAGCGCTCGAGGTCGGCCAGGTTCTCGAAGTCGGCGGGTCCGGCCCGCTTCGACAGGTGCATGGTCACCGCCAGGCCTCGCTGGTGGGCCACCTCGATGAGCGGCTCGGGCAGGAAGTCGCGGATCGGCGCCTCGGCCGGGTCGGGGGCGAAGGTCCGGTAGGGCTTGAGGCCGACGAAGCCGTGGCGCTCCACCATGGCGTCCACGTACTCGGGGCTCATGGCGGGGGTGACCATCATGTTGACGCCGGAGCGCGGGTCGGCGGCCATCTCGGCCGCCATCCACTCGTTGTGCCCGTGGGCGTCCATGCCGACGATCGGCGTGGCCAGCACGAGGTAGTGGATCTCCCTCCCCGGGTAGAGGGCCTCGGCCCAGGCCAGGTGGTCCTGGTAGTCGATCTCCAGCCGCAGGCCGCTCTTCTCCGAGTCGCCGGCGTGGGCCTCCGACCACATGTGGACGTGCATGTCGTAGAGCCGCCCCGGGACGTAGTCCTCCAACTCCCCCTCCCAGATCCGGCGGTCGATGTCGCGGTGGTCGATGACGGTCATCCGGTTCCTCTCCGTGTGAGCGACGTAGTTTAGGGGGCGCACCGCCCCAACCCAACCCGGGAGATCCGCCCATGGACCACCGACTCCGCCGCGACCGCATCGCCTACCGCTTCGACAAGAGCCTGGAGCCGGTCCTTGAGATCGACCCCGGCGACCGCGTCACCTTCGAGACCTTCGACGCCCGCACCGGCACGATCCGCTCCGACGAGGACATCCTCGACCGGCCCCACCCGGCGGGATCGAACCCGGCCACCGGTCCGGTCCTGGTGCGCGGCGCCAGGCCGGGGGACGGCCTCTGCGTCGAGATCGAGAGCATCGAGCTGGCCGACGCCGGCTTCCTGGCGGTGAAGAAGGGGGAGGGGCTGCTGGCGGAGCGCGCCGGCCGTTACGCCACCCGCATCGTCCCCGTGGTGGACGGGGTGGCCCGCTTCGGCGATCTGCGCTTCCCGGTCCTCCCCATGGTCGGCGTCGTCGGCACGGCGCCGGCGGGGGAACCGGTGTCGACCAGCTTCGCCGGACCCCACGGCGGCAACATGGACAACAAGCACGTCGGCCCCGGGGCCCGGGTGCATCTGCCCGTGGCCGTCCCCGGCGCCCTCCTCGGCCTCGGGGACGTGCATGCGGCCATGGGGGACGGCGAGATCACCTTCATCGGCCTGGAGATCTGCGCCGAGGTGACGGTGCGCGTCCAGGTGGCCAGAGGGGCGGGGACGAAGCGGCCCCTGGTCGAGACCGCCGACCACTGGATCACCACCGGCGAGGGCGACAGCCTGGCCGCCGCGGCGAGGCTGGCGGCCGGCGAGATGGTCGATCTGCTGCAGGAGCGGCTCGGCCTCGGCTTCGAGGACGCCTACATGCTCTCCAGCGCCGTGGTGGACGTGCAAATCTGCCAGTGCTGCGAGCCGGGGGCGTTCCCGGTGACGACGCGGGCGGTGGTGTCGAAGGAGTTGGTGCCCTGAGGCCGGTCTACCGGGTGTGGACCGTGCCCCGCACGTACGCGCCGTCGTCGGAGGCGAGGAAGGCCAGCACCTTGGCCACGCCCGCCGGGTCCCCGAGGGATCGGCGGGCGGCGGCCACGGCGGCCTCGGGGTCCTCCCCCCGGGCCTCGGCGCCCTGGGCGATGTTGAGCAGCTTCAGGGGCGTGGCGATACCGCCGGGGCAGATCACGTGGACGCGGGTGCCGTCCGGCCCCAGGTCGCTCTCGAAGTTGTACTGCATGCCGTGCATGCCCGCCTTGCTGGCGGCGTAGGCATAGGAGGAGGAGGCGCCGCGGACCCCGGCGCCGGAAGAGACCAGGAGCAGCACCGAACGCTCCGCGGCCCTCAGCAGGGGGGCGGCGGAGCGCACCGTCAGGTAGGTCCCCTTGAGGTTGGTGTCGATGGTGGCGTCCCACTCCTCCTCGGGGAGGTCGGCGATGCTCCGGTAGGCGCCGTCGAGCACGCCGGCGCTGCACAGGAGCACGTCGACGCGGCCGTGGCGGCCGCCGATCCCGCGGAAGACGCCGGCCGTCTGCTCGGGGGAGCGCACGTCGAGGGGGTGGAACTCGGCCCGCCCCCCGGCGGCGGTGACCCGCTCGACCGTGGCCCGGCCCTCCTCCCCGTTGTGGTCGAGGATCACGCTGAGCGCGCCCTCTGCGGCGAACAGCTCGGCGGCGGCCCCCCCGATGCCGGTGGCCCCGCCGGTGACCACGGCGACGCGGCCCTCCAGCCTACCCACCGGCGCTCCCGGGAACCAGGCCCGGCAGGCCGCGGACGAAGGCGGCCACCGCCTCGCCGAGGAGGCGGCTCCCCTCGTCGGTGAAGTGGACGCCGTCGTCGCGCAGCAGCCGCCCCCGGCCGGCGGATTCGATCACGGCGAAGAGGTCGTTCACGGGCACCCCCGCGGCCTCGGCGGCCTCCAGCGCGGCCTCGTTGTAGGCGTCCACGTCGGCCTCGAAGCGGTCGAAGCTCTTGTTGCGGTGGTGGAGGACCTCGTCAACGGGGGTGATCGTGGCCCACACGGGGCGGATGTCGGCGGCCTGCACGCGCTCGAAGATGCGGGCCACGTTGCTGCGGTACTCCTCCAGCGGCACCCGCGCCAGGCCGGAGTCGAACTCCTTCGCCAGGTCGTGGAGGCCGCAGTTCAGGTGCGCCGCGTCCGGCGGACGGTCGAGCACCCACGCGTCGAGGTGGTCCAGGACGTTGCGGGAGTGCCCGCCGTTGGGCTCCGGCGAGCGGACGCGGATCCCCGGTTCCAGCTCCCGCCGGACCGTCTCCTGGTAGCCCATGCGGATCGAGTCGCCGATGAGGGCGAGTTCCGTGGCCATCGGGGCCCCGCGCTCAGCGGCGCGGCTTCCACTCCTCGTGGTACTCCCACTGCACCACCAGCTGCAGCGCCTCCAGCTCGCGGGTCCGCTCCTGCAGGGCGCTGCGGATGACGTCGCCGATGGAGAGGAGTCCGATGAACTGGCCGTCGCGGTCGATGAGGAGGTGGCGCAGCCGCAGGCCGAGGAACTTGTCCATCAGCTCGTAGGCGTTGTCCGTGTGGGGGGCGAACTTCAGCCCGCGCGTCATGTAGTCGCCGATGCGGGCCGTCCCCGGGTCGAAGGAGGGATCGATGGTGTTGCGCATCAGGTCCCGCTCCGTGTAGATGCCCACCGGGCGGCTTCCCTCCTCCACCAGGGTGGACCCGACCTTGTTCTCCACCATGAGGCGCAGCGCCTCCAGAATGGTGGCGTCCTCTCCTACCGAATAGAGCTCGCCGCCCTTCTCCTGCAGGATCTGCTCGGCGGTCTTCACGTCCTGAGCCATGACAGGCTCCCTTTCCGGCGCGGGGCGCGCCTGACGAGGACGGGTCCGGATGGACCCGGGAACCGCTGAAAGGAGGACCGCCCGGGGCCGGTCCGGGCTCCGGGGGGGCGCGCAAGATACGAACTGGACGGGCCGGCTCCCACCGGCGGGGCTCAGACGTTGCGCAGCAGGATCAGGCTGCGGTGGTCGCGCCGCAGGTCGAAGAGGGGGCCGAGGGCGTCGGCGAAGGGGCTGGAAGCCGCCGGGCCGCCGTCGATCGTCTCGATCTCCAGCTGGCGCACCGGCTGGCGGGCCCGGGTGAGAAGGTGGTCGAGGGGCGCCAGGTACTCGGGCAGGCGCGGGTCGTCGGGGGCGGCGTGGAAGACCAGCCGCCGGCCGTTGCGCCGGGACTCCAGCACCAGGCGCGATCCGTGGTAGACGAGATGGGTGCCCGCCACCCGGGGGGGCAGGGAGGATCGCAGGCCCTCCAGCCCGAGGCCGCAGGCGGAGGCCGGATCGGCCGCGGAGAGCCAGAACACGGCGTCCTCGGGCAGGCCCCGCGAGAGCAGGCGGAAGGCCCGGTGGCTGGCGAACTGGGGCCCCGGCACGCCCTCGAAGAAGTGGCCGGCCAGGATCTCGCCGGAGAGCTCCATGAGCCGCAGGGCGCGGAAGAGCCCCTTCCAGCGGAGGGCGGGCAGCTCGCGCTGCAGCAGCTCCCGGAAGAGGACGCCGTAGCGGTCGAGGAGGAGGCGCACGCGGTCCTTGTTGCGCTCCTCCTCCTCCAGCGGGTCCCCGGCCGGCGCCGGCTGCGGCAGCAGCTGCCAGCTGCCGGGGTAGACGGCCGTTCCCCGCCAGCGGCCGGCGGCCCGGCGGGAGAGTCGGGCCCCGCGGGGACCCCGGTGGAGTCCGCCGGCGGGCCGGGAGCCCTCCTCGGCGGCGGGCGCCTCGGGCGGCTGGAAGCCGGTGTCCAGGCCGCGGCGGACGGCGGCGAAGGAATCGTTGCCGACGCGGCCGGACCAGGCGCCCCGCCACAGGGCCGCGGCCAGGGCGGGAGCGTCGAGGCCGGCCAGCTCCTGGAGGGTGGAGAAGTCGTAGCGGCCGTGGGGGTCGGGGAAGAGGGAGGCGGCGCCGTTCCCGGAGCCGTCCGGCTCCTCCTCCTCGGCGGGTCCGGCGAGCAGGTCGAGGTCGTGCTCGAAGCAGAAGGTCAGGCGCTCGCGTCCGCAGCCGACCCAGCGCAGGCCGCTCTCCTGCAGGACCCCGTCGAGGAGCGGCGTCTGGTAGGAGCGCATGCGCGCCGGCAGGATCTCGGTCTCCCACAGGGCGGCGGGGGCGTCGCAGCCGAGGAGGGGCTCGAGGCGGCGGCGCAGGGCCTCGGGCGTGTCCCCCGGCTCGTGGAGGCCGTGGAAGACGGCGAGGAAGAGGGGAAGCTGGTCGACCGGCAGGGCCTGGAAGGCCGGCGTCGCGTCGGCCCGGGTCATGCGCAGCAGGGACTCGAGGTTCTCCGCCTCGCAGACCTGGTCCTCGCCCTCGCCCTCGACCAGACCTCCGGTGACCACCGCCTGCTCGGCCGCCAGGTCGTCGAGGACGGACGCCAGCAGCGGGTCCCCGAGGCCGAGGGTCCCCGCCAGCCGGCCGCGGTCCACGGGGCCGTAGTAGGAGAGCCAGGCGGCCACGGCGGCCTCGAGGGCGGGCACCTCCCGGGCATCTTCGTCGTCGTGCCCGCCGCCGCCGCCGGCTACAGTCATTCCCGGCTTCTCCGGCCCCTCTTCCCGGTTCCCGCCGCCGCCGGCCTCGATCTCCAGGCCCGAGCCCGCGGGCCCCTCCTGCGCCTCCCCTCGAGCGCCGCCGTTCCCGGGCTCCATGCCCGGCTCCTTCCGTCCAGTTGCCGCGTCCGCAACGGCTCGGGCGGAGACGTCCGGGCTCGGCACCTCCGGCCCCTCCTGCGCGCCGCCCTCGACATCGCTCTCCAGGCCGGGCTCCTTCCGCCCATCTCCAGAGCCCCCGCCTGTGCCGGCGTCTCTGCCCAGGCTCGGCTCCGCCCGCCCAACCGGCGTCCCCGCAACCGTTGAGGCGGCCCTGGTCTCCAGGGGCGTGCCGTCGAGCGCCCTCACCCGCGCCTCCCGCCACCACGGGAACACGGCCAGCCGCTCCAAGGCCTGCCGGGCGGCGGCCACCGGCCCGGCGAGGGCCTCGGCCTCGATGCGCACGATCCTCCCCCTCCAGGCGGCCTCCTCCATCCATCCCTCCCCCCCGGCATCGGCCGAGTCCCGCGCCGCGCCGCCGAGGAGGGCCTCCCACTCCTTCCACGGGATCAGGAGACGTTCGTCGACCCAGTCGACAAGCTCCCGCGCCTCGGACGGGGCGTACCCCGGGTGCAGGCGCTGGCGCTTCTCCTCGAACCGCCTCACCACGTGGGCCGGCAGGGTGGGCCGCAGGTCGGGGGTGAAGACGACCTCGCGGAGCAGGTCGGAGCGCAGCTCCGAGGTCTGGCGGCCGGCGGCGGCGTCGCCGGCGTACATGTACTCGTTGACCTGCCCCCAGGCGACGGAGCGGGAGAACGGGCTCGGGCGGCTGGTGCGGCACTCCGACCACTCGATGGCGCCGGACTCCAGCTCGGAGAGGACGAGCCGCAGGGCGGGCAGGTCGAAGCCGTCCTGCAGGCAGGCGCGCCAGGCCTCGACGAGGATGGGGAAGTCCTCGTAGCGCATGACCGTGTCGAGGAGCCGCTGCGAGCGCAGGCGGCTCAGCCACAGGGGCATGCGCTCGGTCAGGCTGCGCCGGGTCAGCAGCAGGGCGCGCTGGGCGCACTCGCGGAAGCGGGCCCCGAAGTAGCCCGAGGCCTCGAGCCGCTGGCGCAGCAGCTCCTCGACGCGGGCGGAGGTGACGAGGCTGAGGATCTCCTCGGAGCCGGTCTCGGCGGGCAGGACGAGGACGATGCAGTCGTTGGAGGGATAGACCTCGATGCGGCCGCCGAAGCGCTCCTCCCAGGCGGCGTCGAGGGCCATGGAGAAGGGCTGGTTGACGCGCCCCCCCCAGAACGTGTGGAGGACCACCTGGCTGCCCATGTATCCCCCCGGCGCCGAGGCGACGTGCTCCACCAGCAGGTGATGGCGGTGGGGCAGGGGGGCGCCGGTGGCCTCGCGCTGGCGCCGCAGGAAGTCGAGGAGCTGGCCGGCGGCGGTCTCGTCCATGTGATGGCGGGCGGTAAGCCGCTCCCGGAAGGCGGGGCTCTCGAGGGAGGCCTCGGCATCCTCGAGGAAACCGCCGATGGCGCTGGAGAAGTGGAAGTCGCGGTTGGCGCCCTCCCCCTTCCAGAAGGGCAGGTCCACGGTGCGGGCCGGCGCCGGGCTCACCAGGACGTCGTTGTGGGTGATCTTGCGGATCGTCCAGTTCTGGGTGCCCAGGGTGAAGGACTGCCCCTCGGAGGACTCCCACACGAACTCCTCGTCCAGCTCGCCCAGCTTCGCGCCCGAGCCCTCCAGGCGCAGGTTGAAGAGGCCGCGGTCGGGGATCGTGCCGCCCGACATGTAGAGCTGGCTCATCGCCCCCCGGCGGGCCTCCACCGTGTTGTCGAGGCGGTCCACGGTCAGGCGCGGCCTCAGGTCGCGCACCCGGCTGCCGGCGTAGCGGCCGGCGAGCATGTCGACGACGAGGTCGAACTGCCGGCGGGCCAGGTGGCGGTAGGGGAAGCTGGCGCGGATCTCGTCGTAGAGCTCGTCGAGATCCCAGCTCTCGGTGCCGGCCATGGAGACGAGCACCTGGGCGAGGACGTCGAGGGCGCCGGTGACGGGGCGGATCTCCTCGATGTCGTGGGCGTCGATCTGGCCGGCCAGGACCGCCGCCTCGAGGAAGTCGTGGCCGTGGGTGGGGTAGAGGGTGGCCTTGCTCACCTCGCCGACCTGGTGACCGGCGCGGCCGGCGCGCTGCACGGCGGAGGAGACCGAGGGCGGCGACTGCACGAGGACGACCTCGTCGAGGGAGCCGATGTCGATGCCCATCTCGAGGGAGTTGGTGGCCACGATCGCCTTGAGCTCCCCCTCCTTCAGGCGGCGCTCCACGACCTCGCGGATCTCTCGCGACAGGGAGCCGTGATGGGCGTAGGCCAGGGGCTGCTCGCGGCCCTCGTTGAGGAAGCGGGTGATCTTCTCGCACAGGCGGCGGGCGTTGACGAAGAGCAGGGTCGAGCGGTTGCCGGCGATGATCTCCTCGAAGGCCTCGGCCATGGCCGGCCAGATCGAGTCGTCCTGATTCTCCCCCTCGGCGTCGGCGGCCTCGGGGAAGCGCACGGAGACGTCGTAGCGCTTGGACGCCGCCGAGCGCAGGACCGCCACCGGCCGCGGCTCGTAGCGCTCGCCGCCCCGCCCTGGCAGGCGCCGGAAGCCGCCGACGAAGGCCGCCACCCGATCCAGGGGCCGCACCGTCGCCGACAGGGAGATCCGCTGGAACTCCCCCGAGAGGCGCACCAGGCGGTCGACGGCGGTGATCAGGTGGACGCCGCGCTTGCTGCCGACCACGCCGTGGATCTCGTCGAGGATGACGCACCGCAGGCTGGTGAGCAGGCCCCGCCCCCCCTGCGAGGAGAGCAGCAGGTTCAGCGACTCCGGGGTGGTGATGAGGATCTCCGGCGGCTGGCGCAGCATGCGGCGCCGGTCCTCCTGGGGCGTGTCCCCCGAGCGGGTGAGGGCGCGGATGGCGGGGAAGGGCTCGCCGGCGGCCTGGAAGCGCTGCCGCAGCTCCTCCAGCGGCCCCAGGAGGTTGCGCTGGATGTCGTTGTTGAGCGCCTTCAGGGGTGAGACGTAGAGGACGCTGGTGGCGCCCTCGGGCCAGTCGCCGCGGACCAGCCGGTCGAGGGCCCACAGGAAGGCGGTGAGGGTTTTGCCCGAGCCGGTGGGCGCCGTGACCAGCAGGTGCTCGCCGGCGGCGATGCGCGGCCAGGCGGCGGCCTGCACGTCGGTCGGCTCGCCGACGCGCTCGGCGAACCACCGCCGCACCAGGGGGTGGAACAGCTCGAGGGCTTCCTCCGTCCCCGGGGGCGCGGCGCCGCTCACGGGGCCGCCAGGCGCGCCGCCTCGACGACGGCGCGGAACTCGTCGATGCCGGTGCCCACGCCCCGCACCCAGCGGTTGATCCACTCCTTCACGGCCACGGTGACCACGTGCTCGCGCTCCGGCTTCCCCTTCTCCCACGGGGCCACCGGCCAGACGGCGTGGCCCTGCTTGTCGCAGAGCTGGTGGCGGCGGTCGTTCAGCCTCAGGCGCAGGCGACGGCCGTCCAGCCACTGCGGCGTCAGGCGCGGCTGGAAGGTGGCGGCGCCGGTGCCGTCGTGGCACTCGAAGAGCCAGGCCTCGACATCGCTGCCGGGCAGGGCCAGGGGCTCCCAGCGGCGCGCCCGGTGCAGGAAGCGGGAGTCGTACACGGTCATCTCGAAGCGCATGCGCGGCGCCCGGGCAAGCCCCAGGTGATGGGCGAAGGCGCCGCCGTAACCGGGGACGCAGCCCTCGAAGGACTCGCCCCACAGCTCGGAGGTCGCCGCCGCGGGGTCGAGGGTGAGAGCGTGGCGCCGCAGGTGCTCCAGGATCTCGTCCTTCAGGCGCAGGTAGTACTCGTCCAGATCGCCGCTCTCGGGGAAGGGGCTCCGCAGCTGCAGGGCCCCGCCCTCGCCGAGGGACTCCGCCGCCGCGTCGCGCAGGTACCCCGGCCCCCCGAGCTGCGCGAAGAGGGTGCCCTCGCCCCGTCCGGCGAGATCGGCCAGCCAGCGCGCCTTCACCTCCTCCTCCCTCTCGAGGAAGAGCTGCATCCCCTCCCGCCGGATGCGCTCGGCCTCGATCGGCTCGTAGCAGCACGGGTGGATGAGGAAGATCAGGTGATCCACGGGCTCGGGCATGGTCTTCATGCTATTGCCACGATCGAACCGCCGCCACAGCTTGAGCCGCCCGGAGCCGGAGGGATCCCATGTCGACGACGCTCGTTCCCACGCCCACGTCGGTGCTGCGCCTCGGCCACGCCCAGGGCGACATCACCCCGCCCGTGGGTATCTACCACCGCATGTGGGGCGCCGCCCGCCACGACCGCGCCACCGGCGTCCACCGGCCGCTGCTGGCGGACGTGCTCGTCCTCGAGCCCGTGGACCGGCCTGAGGAGCGCCTGGTGCGCGTGCAGCTCGACCACGTGCTCCTCGACGATGGCCAGACCGACGCGGCCGTGGCCGGCCTGGTGAGAGCCGCCGCCGTCGACCGGGACCGCGTCCACGTCACCTTCTCCCACACCCACGCAGCCGGGTTCCTCACGCCCGACCGCATTCCCCTGCCCGGCGGCGAGTTGATCGAGCCCTACCTGGCGGGTCTCGGGGAAACCCTCGCCTCCCTCGCCCGGGCCGCCCTTGAGGACCTGGACGAGGCCGTGGTCACCTACGCCGAAGGCCGCTGCAGCATGGCCGGCAACCGCGACTACCACGACGAGGAGCGGGACCTCCGGGTCACCGGCTTCAACCCCGACGAGAGCGCCGAGGACCTGGTGGTGGCGGCGCGGGTCACCGCCCCCGACGGCACCCCCCGCCTGCACCTCCTGCACTACGCCTGCCACCCCACGACTCTGGCGTGGGACAACAGCCTCCTGAGCCCCGACTTCGTCGGCGCCGCCCGCGAGGTGGTGAGCGATCACACCGGCACCCCTTGCGTCTACTTCCAGGGCCTGTGCGGCGAGCTGGGGCCCCGGGACGGCTTCACGGGCGAGACCGAGGTGGCCGACCGCAACGGCCGGCAGCTGGGCTTCGCCGCCCTGTCGGCCCTCGCCGGCTTGGGCCCGCCGGGACACGACTTCGCCTACCAGGGGCCGGTCCTCTCCGGCGCCACCATCGGCACCTGGGCGTGGACTCCCTTCGACGACCCCCGCGCCGAGGCAGTGCGCCGCTGGTCGGGCGGCCCCTTCGAGATCGACCTGCCCTTCAAGGCGCTGCCCGACGCTGATCAGCTGAGGGCGGACCTCGACCGCCACACGGGGGAGCAGGCCCGAGCCGACGAAGCCGGCGACACGCTGGCCGCGCGCGACGCCGGGGCCCGTGCCGAGCGCTGCCGCCGCTGGCTGCGGAGGCTAGCCGAGCTGCCGCCGGGCGACCGCTGTCCGTACCGGTTCTCGGTCCACGAGATGGGGGACGCCCTCTGGATCACCTGCGCCGCCGAGCCCTACAGCCTGCTGGCCGGCGAGCTGCGGCGGCGCTTCCCCGGGCGGCCGGTGCTGATCTCGCCGGTGGCCGGGACCCCGCAGCTGGCCTACCTGCTGCCGCGGGACCGCTACGGCCTCGGGCTCTACCAGGAGGAGCCCTCGTGCCTGGCGCCCGGCTGCCTGGAGGCGGTCCTCGAAGCGATGACCGAAGCGGTGGAAGAGCTCACCACAAGGAGGCAGGACCCGTGAACCTCGAGGAGATCCGCGCCCACTACCCCGGGCTGAGCCGGGGGATCCAGCTCAACACCGGCGGCGTCGGGCTGCCGTCCAGGGAGGTGCACGCGGCCGTCCAGGCCGGCTTCGACCAGCTCTACGAGGAACACGTGCCGCCCATCGAGTGGTATACCCTGACGCACCAGGCGGCCGACACGGCGCGGGCGAGGCTCGCCGCCTTCCTCGGGGCGGCGGAGAGCGAGATCACCCTCACCGTGAGCACCGCCGACGGCCTCGCGGCGGTCATCGGCGGCCTGTCGTGGGAGCCGGGCGACGAGGTGCTGATCACCAGCGAGGAGCACCCGGTCCCGCACCAGGCCGTCATCGGCCTTCAGGAGCGCTACGGCGTCGTCCTCAAGAGCGTGGAGATCGACCACGACCCCGCCGTCGTGCTGGAGCGCACGGGGGAAGCCCTGACGCCGCGCACCCGCCTGATCTGCATGAGCCACGTCACCACCGACACCGGCCTGGTGGTGCCGGCGGAGGAGATCTGCCGGCTGGCCCGGGAGCGGGGCGTCCCGACCCTGTGGGACGGCTGCCACGCCGTGGCCCAGATCCCCGTGGACCTCGGCGAGATGGGCTGCGACTACTACGCCTCGAACTGCTACAAGTGGATGCTCGGCCCCATCGGTACGGGCTTCCTCTACGTCAGCGAGGAGGCGCGCCAGGGCCTGAAACCCCTCCTCCGACCCCACGATCCCGAGGCCGGCGCCGCCCAGTACGTCACCAGCACCCCCGCCTACGCCCTCTACGCCGGCGTGGCGGCGACGATCGACCTCATGGAGAGCTTCGGCGGCGTCGAGGCGATCCAGCGGGAGTCCGCCCGCAAGGCGGAGGCCCTCAAGGCGAGCTTCGACGCCGTGCCCGGCGTGCTCGTCCTCAGCTCACGGCGCCCCGACTCGCAGACCGGCACCGTGACCTTCGCCATCGAAGGCGTCGACGGCGGCCAGGTCTCGACGGCGCTCAAGGAGCGCTGGCAGATCGTGCAGCGGGCCACCTACCTGACCGACCCGAGCGGCGTCCGGATCTCGGTGGCGTTCTACATCAGCGAGGCGGAGCTGGATGCGCTGGTGGAGGCGGTGAAGGTGCTGGCGGCGGAGGGGGGGTGGGAGTGAGGGGGGGTGGGTCAGGAGCGGTGCTTGTCGATGAGATCTGCGATTTCTCGGAGGCGGCATACCACGGCATCGAGGACAGCGTCGTACTCGACCAGCGGACACCGTCCATCCCAACGCATTTGTTGGCAACAGGCACGTTGGCAACGAACCTGTTGGCAAGGCCGGGGTCTGTCAGGAGGTCCTGCGCACCTCAGGGACCGGAGAACTCCTCGAGATGACATGCGGTCCCGAAGGTCTGAACCCTCCAGCGGTCCTCAGAGCCGATCGGGCATCGCAGACGGATCGCGGGGGCGCGCATCTCAAGCCGCCGAACCCTTATTCCCGCCCCCCGAATGGATCGATCCACCATGCTTCCGCGTCTGCGACTGCGACTCCTCAAACGGCCACTCGAGGTGGAATAGGCGTGCCTCGTGTGTGCAAGGATGCGCTGCACATCACTCCGGCTTGGCAGGGAGCGAATCCCCCTCTGCCAGGGGGTCAGTACCGCGAAGGGATCGCGATCCAGCATCTGCCTCCACACCTGGGGCTCATATGCGTCCGCCGATCCATGGTGGGGAACCTTGAAGAGCGACGCCTTCCCCGCCGGCCGCTCCTCACTATCCAGGATCGCCAGCCAACCGCGCGCTTCCAGGTCCGAGCCGAGCAGCAAGGCCAGATTGCCAATCGCGATCCACAGCACGACCGAGAGGTCGTTGGGGGAAACCGATGGAACCCTTGCCTTGGTCCGACCTGGAGCAGGGAGGAGACTGCCCACGGATCTCAGGAAGTCCCGAACAGCGGCGTCACCGGGAGACAACGACCAGATTTCACACTGGTTCCGCAGATGGATGCGTCGGTTGGCCGCGGCGAAGGTGGGCGGCGACGCTTTGGACTCCAGCCAGGTGAATACGCGGTGAAGCTCCCGAACTCCTGACCCATCCGCGGAGAGATGGCGGGCTTCCAAGGCATCAGCAGCCGCGAGAAATTCCTCGGTGAGGAGCGCACTGGCACAACAAAACTCGGCTTGGCTGCAGACTTCGACGAGTCGTGCCATTCCGCGTATGTGATCGTCGTGCCAGTGCGTCGCAACGATGAGATCAACCCTTTGCGCCGGGTCTACTCCGACGCTCTCGAGATACTCCAAGGCACGAGGTTGTCCCTCAGTGTTGATGCAGGAGTCGACGATCACCCAGCCACCGTGGCCCGTATGGAGGACGACGCTCTCCCCGTAGCCGGGGCCAAGCAACACAACCTCAACCTCATCCTTGTCGGGGGGAGTTGCCGCTCTGTCGGGTTCGGTCACCGATTGAAGGCGGCCAGGATTCTGCGGGCCCACTCCTCGCCGTCTCGAAGATCGGACTCGGTCATCGCCGGGAGGTCGCGGAATACTATATGGGAGACACGCTTCTTCGTTCCCCCTGTGCGCTCGTAGCCAATTACCCAGCGGAAGATGCTCCCAACCTGCACCTTTGCAGCATCGGCTTCTGAGATTTCCTGCAGGGGAATCGTTGCTTCTTCTCCCGCATAGGTTGCCCCGGCGGTCAGGTCGATCAGGTTCGCCGTGACCTCGGAGTCGCCTATCTCGGTGATGTAGCCCTCCCACTCCTGCAGGGCGTGAAGCGTGACAGGCGGCGACGGACGTGCTGGCACTCGCGCAAGATCCACTACCCGGGTGTGTACATTGCCGCCCCCTGCAGGACCCGCAAGCCTCGACAGAGTCCCGTTCTGCTTGTCCTGGACCGGTGAGCCCGTTGTCGGGGCGCCGGTCTTCCGTTCCAACGCTCGATGGACGGCAGCGTCCGCGCCTTCCACCGGATCAAGAAGGACACGGCCATCCACGTCGCTGCGCCTTTGTGGCGCCCCGAGGCGTTGCGTCGCTGTTGACTGAAGTGCCTGAGACATGGCTATCTCTCCGTGGCTCCTGCCAGGGACATGATGTAGTCAATGATATCGTCGCTGCGCTGCAGTGAGGTATCGAAGTGGTCCTCCAAGAGTTTCATCAAGCGGTCGGCACTTCCCGGCTCGGCGCTGTCGTTGGAATAGTGATCGTTGACCTGGACGTACACTCCGAATCCCTCCGCAATCCAGCCGGAAGGCTCTACGGTGACGTTGATGCGATCTCCATCGGGCCTTCCCTGGGGGGAGAGGCGCGACATCGTCAAGGACGTCATTCCCCCCTTCCCTCTCGGCAACTCGAGCTCTAGCCCGCAGCCCCCCCACGGCTCCAATGGAGCCAAGGTCTGGAGAAGCTGATCCCGTGCAGGACTTTGGACGCGGAAATGGACGTTGCGGTTGATGCCGAACGCCTTGAGGGGGGTATGGTGCAGGTACTCCCCGAATGTCCGCGAGACCAGATCGAACAGGCGGACATAAGGTGCCTGCGATGTTTCAGCCGAAAACCGGTCAAGCGTAACCTGCAGCTGAAGCCAATCCGCCTCGAAGGCGGTCACCTGCTGGTGGGCAACCCGCAGATCGGCGCCCTGTGCCACACTCTTCGGCAGAAGGCCCTGCAGCGCGAACCACGCCGGCGTGAAGATGGCGGGGTTGAAATCGCCGAGGAGAACGACGCTTGCGCCGCTGATCTCGGGTTCGATCCTCATGGGCCGGGCTCTCCGGTCATCGCCCGTGCTTTCCACCGGCAATCGTCATTGGTTCGTCCTCTAAGATACGCGGATACGCGAGGGAGACCATGCGAAGAAACCGGTCCTCCCCCGTCTCCCTCACTCCACCGATCCCTGCCCGAGAGGCTTGACCACCAACTCCGAGATCACCACCCGCGGCGGCAGCGACGCCACGTAGATCACCACGTCGGCGATGTCCTCCGACTGCAGGATCCTCGCCTTGTGCTCGTCGGAGACCTTCACCGGCCGCTGGTCGAGGATGGGGGTGTTGATCTCGCCGGGGGAGATGACGCTGGCGCGGATGCCGTGCTTCGCCTCCTCGAGGTTGACGGTCTGGGTGACGACGGACATGGCGTGCTTGGCGGCGGAGTAGGCGGCGCCGGCGAGGACGCCGGGGGCGGTGCCGGCCACGGAGGAGATGGCGATCACGAGGCCGTCCCGCTGGCGGCGCATGATGGGCAGGACCTCGTGGAGGGTGTTGAAGGCGCCGGTGGCGTTGACGTCCATCTGCAGGTCCCAGTCCTCCGGGGAGAGCCTCTCCAGGGAGCGGTCGACGACGTTGACGCCGGCGTTGTTGACGAGCACGTCGACGCGCCCGAACTCGGCCAGGGTCCAGTCGACGATCTCCTTCACGCGGGCCCGGTCGCGGACGTCGCCGGCCATGGGGTGGGCGCCGTCGCCGGCCTTCGCGCAGGCGGCCTTGAGCCGGGCCTCGTCGCGGCCCATGGTCACCACCTGGGCGCCCTCGCGCACGCAGCCTTCGACGATGGCGGCGCCGGCGCCGGAACCGCCGCCGGTGACGATGAAGACCTGGTCCTTCAGCTTCATTCCACGACCTCCTCGCCGAAGATCTGGGTGCGGTTCATGATGCGGCGCTGATCGTCGGGGAAGGGCAGGCGCCGGTGACTCGTGGGGCGGTTGTCCCACATCACCAGGTCGCCCACCCGCCACCGGTGGGTCCAGACGAATTGCGGCTGGTCCATGTGGGCGTAGAGCCCGGCGAGGATGGCGCGGCTCTCCTCCTCGCTGACCCCGTGGATGTGGTGGGTCAGGTGGGGGCTCACGTAGAGCGAGGGCCGCCCGGTCTCGGGATGGCGCCGCACCACGGGGTGGATCGTCGGCTCGGGGGGGTTCTGCTCGTCCACGTGGTGGCGGTGCACGGCGCGCAGCTTGCGCAGCTCGGCCTGGCGCTCCGGCGGCAGGGCGTCGAACGCGGCGCGGCCGTCGCACCACTGGGTGTCGCCGCCGGCGGGGGGGATCTCCACGGCGTAGAGCAGCGAGATCGTCCCCGGCCTGGGCAGGTAGGAGAGGTCGGAGTGGAAGTCGATCAGCTCGCTGCCGAGGGCGCCGATCGGCTCGCCGTTCTCCTTCACGTTGGAGATGATGAAGATCTCCTTGACGCGGCGCTCGCGCTGCTTGCGCACGTGCTCGACGGGCCTGCCGAAGTACGACGTGAAGCGCACCTGGTCCTCGTCGCTGATGCGCTGATCGCGGAAGACGAGGACGCAGTGCGCTAACAGGGCGGCGCGCACCTGCTTCACTTGTTCCGGGGCCAGCTCGCGGCCCAGGTCGAGGCCGCGGATCTCGGCCCCGAGAGCGCCGCCGGAGGGCAGGACGCGCAGCTCCGCGCCGGTGGTGGTGGTCATGCCTCTCTCCTCAGACGTCGCAGGTGGCGAAGGTCGTCCTCAGGGACTCGACGGGGTCGCCCTTGGGCGAGTACTCGTGGCCCACGTAGCCGTCGTAGCCGGTGGCGGCGATGGCCCGCATGACGGCGGGGTAGTAGATCTCCTGGGTGTCGTCGGGATCGTTGCGCCCCGGGTTGCCGGCGGTGTGGAAGTGGGAGATCCACTCGATGTTGTCGGTGATCGTGCGGATCAGGTCGCCCTCCATGATCTGCATGTGATAGATGTCGTAGAGCAGCTTCACCCGCGGCGAGTCGACGGTCCGGCAGAGGCGCGCCCCCCACTCGGTGCGGTCGCACTGGTAGTCGGGGTGGTTGACCCGGCTGTTGAGCAGCTCCATGCACAGGTTGACGCCCTTCTCCTCGGCGTGGCCCTTCACCCGCAGCAGGCCTTCCACGCAGTTGTCGAGGCCCTCCTCGTCGCCGCGGTCCTCGAGGTTGCCGGAGAACGTGATCAGCGACGGGATGCCGTGCTCCACGGCCTTGTCGATGCTCTCCTTCAGCTCCGACTCGATGCGGTCGTGGTTGCCGCGGTTGTTGAGGCCGTCGGGCAGGGAGGCGTGGCCGGAAACGATGGCGATGTCGAGGCCGTGATCGCGCACCACCGGCCAGTGCTCCTCGGGAAGCATCTCGACGGAGACGAAGCCGATCTCGGCGGCGGCGGCGATCCCCTCTGCCGGGTCGTCGAAGCCGCGGGCGAGGGGGCCGAAGCAGACGGACTGTCGGATCGAGGTCACGGGCGGGCTCCCTTCGGAGTGTGGTGAGCGTCGGAGAGAAAGAGGATGGTCAATCGGCGGAGGCCCGCAAGTACCCGAGCTGAAAGCGGGCGACCTCGTCCTCGGGATCGAGCTCCAGGACCTGGTGGTAGCGGCGGGCGGCGGTCTCGGCGTCACCCTTGACCCGGGCCAGGCTCGCCAGGCCGTGGAGCAGTTCCTTGCGCTGCGGCATCCGCTCTTCCAGGGCCAGCAGTTGAAGCTCGGCGTCCACCAGAAAGTCGGGCACGTGCGGCTGCCCCGCGCCGCTGCCGAGGCGGCCCAAGGTGCGCGCCACGGCGCCGCCCAGGCCGCCGCCCCCGCCCCCGCCCGGGGCGAGACGGGCCTCCATGCGCTCGATCCCGCGGCCGGCGCAGCGCAGGAAGGCGGCGGCCGCCTCCTCGGGCCGCCCCAGCTCGAGGAGGACGGCGCCGCGGTTGTAGTGGACGGCGGGATTGCCGGCGTCGGTCTCGGCCAGCTCGTCGTACACGGCCAGCTCGCCGTTGCGGTCGCCGGCCTCGTCGCGCTCCCTGGCCAGCCGGTGGAGGCGCCGCACCGAGCGGCGTCCGGTGCCGGTGGTCTCCATCGCCTCCTCGCGGCGCTCGGCAGGCACAAGCAGGGAGGTGGTGGGATCCCCCTCCGGCGTGAAGGGGGGACCGCGCAGGATGTGGGGGATGCCGGCCTCGGCGAGGCGGTCGGCCAGGGCGCGCACGTCGTCGGCCTCCTCGCTGCGGACGATGATCTCCCATTCGTCGAGGTGGTGGCCCTCGCCCGCCTGGGCCCGCCAGTCCCGCAGCCCCAGGAAGCTCTCCAGCAGCGCCCGGGCCCCCTCGGTGTCGTCCACCAGGTACGAGAGGCCGTAGCTCTCCCCCTCGTAGTTGTGGGCCACCCAGCCCCAGGCCTCGCGCTGCAGGATCAGGGTCTCGCCGAGGCAGTCGGTGAAGGCGGCCACGGCGCCCCTCGGGACCTCGTCGTTGACCAGGGCCGCCGCCTCGGCCGCCGAGACCGTGTTCTCGCGGTCCCGGCCGAGGCGCACGGAGACGCGGTCGATCACCGCCTCCACCGTGAGGCCGCGGCGGTCCAGCTCACGGCCGGCCTCGTCGATGAGGGCGGCGGAGTTGGTCTCGCGGTCGACGGTCAGGGCGCGCACGAGGCCGGCGTCGTCGAGACCGGCGCAGTGCTCGCGGATGGCCTGGCGGTCTTCCATACGCTACAGGGGCAGTCGCCGCCGGGGCCGGTCCTCGGCGGCGGGTTTCCCGCGGAAGAGGCCTACCATCCGGCTGGCCGCCCACCAGATGAGGACGAAGAGGGCGGCGAGGCTGTACTCGAAGAAGTCGGACTGGATCCAGCGGGAAAACTGGCGGTAGAGGTCTTCGAGCACTGGATCCTCAGGCGGCGCGGGCCGAGCCGAACCCGGTCAGCAGCCGCACCAGGGCCGGCTCCGGGCGGACTCGGCGGGAGAGCAGGGCGTCGAGGGGGGTGCGGCCGCGGCGGTCCCGCCGTCCCGCGTCGGCCCCCTCCAGCAGCAGGAAGGCGACCGCGTCGGCGTCGCGCCGGGCCGCGGCCCGGTGCAGGACCGTGGCGCCCGGGTCGCCGGCGGCGTCGATGTCGGCGCCGGCCTCCAGCAGCAGCTGCATGGCGGCGATCACGTCGGCGCCGCGGCCCCCCTTCAGGGTGTGGTGCAGGGGCGTCTCGCCCAGCCGGTCGCGGGCGTCGACGCGGGCCCCGCGGTCGAGGAAGAGCGCCATCGTCTCGAGGAACCCGGCCTTGGCCGCCGCGTGCAGGGGAAAGCGCCCGTCGGCCTGCCGGGCGTTGACGTCGGCGCCGAAGTCGAGGAAGGCCCGGGCCAGCGCGGCGCCGCCGCTGCGGCTGCGGATGTCGGCCGAGCACGAGAGCCGCACCCAGCGCGAGTCCCCGATGTTGGCGACGCTGGCGGCCAGCAGTCCCGCGATGGCGCCGTCGACCACCCAGGGGCCGGGGATCACCTCGGCCGGGTCGGCGCCGTGATCGATCAGCAGCTTCACCAGGTCGGCGCGCCGGATGCGGGCGGCGCGGTCGAGGAGCCCGCGGCTGTGGGGGCGCACCTCGGCGCCCCGGGACAGCAGCAGCTCTGCCGCCCCGGCGCGGCCGGCGCCCACGGCGTGGGCCAGCGGCGTCACCGGCCACACGTCCTCGGCGGGCTGGGTCTCGTGGACGCGGGCGGGGTCGGCGTCGAGGAGGCGGCCCAGTTCGGCGAGATCCCCGAGGAAGGCGGCGGTGTGGACGTCGATCCGGGCGCCGCGGGAGGTCAGCAGGTCCGCCGACTCGCGGTGGCCCCGCCAGAGGGCGGCGCAGAGGGGGGTCAGCATCAGGTCGGCGCCCACGGCGTCCAGCCGCGAGGCCGTCGAGCTGAGGCCCGGCTCGCAGGGGTCGGCGCCGCGGTCGAGGAGGAAGCGGGCGATCTCCAGCCGCCCCCGCCAGGCCGCCTCCCAGAGCAGGGTGCGGCCCCCGGGGCCGCTGATCTTCGGCATCAGGGGATCGCCCTCGAGGGCGGCCTCCAGCCCCGGCAGGTCGTCCGCGGCGATGCGGGCCACGGGCCCGCGGAAGAGGCGGGATCGCACGCAGCGCAGGTCCCGGGGCATCAGGGGCCGGCGCTCCTCCAGGTCGTTGACCACGTGCCCGGCCAGCCGGCCGAGGGCGGCCATCACCTCGGCGGCGGCATCGGCGGGCGCGTCCACCTGGCGCAGGGCCCCGTCGAAGTGGTCCAGCCAGCGCCGGGAGAGGCCCGGGGTGATGAACAGGTGGCCGTGGAAGCGGCGCATGCCGGTGCGGGCGGTGCGGGAGTAGCCCGGGGGCCCGCCCAGCCACTCGACGAAGAACTCCTTCACCCGCTCCCGGCCCTGGCGCAGGTGGAAGTCGTGGAAGAGGGGCTTCAGCTCGCCGTCGGCGGCGATGGCGTCGTAGAAGGCGTCGATGAGGCGGTGCACGCCCCCGGCGCCGCCGAGGCGGCCCAGCAGCGACGGGTCGGGGTGGAAGGGGGTCCGGCGGGCGGTCACGCTCAGTCCCGGCGCAGCCACAGGCGGACGTAGTGGCGGCGCTCGGCCGCCTCCGGATGATCGGTGAAGGCGGTGCGGTTGTGCAGGATCCAGTGGTTGTTGGTGAACAGCATCTGCCCCGGCCGCAGGTCGAACTCGACGCGCATCCCGGGCCGCGCCAGGACCTCCTCGACGGCCTCGAGGAGGCGGCCCTGGCCGGGGGTCAGGTCCTCGCCGGCGCGCTCCTGGCCGACCTCGATGTAGTAGGCCATGTAGCGCATGGAGAGCTCGCCGTCGTCGCGGGTGAAGAGCCGGCGGCGGGCGATGGGAGGCTCCCCCGGCCCCTCCTGGCCGCGGCGGTCGAACCAGAAGGCGCCATGGAGGGTCTCGGGGTCGACGGAGGCCATCACCTCGTTGTAGAGGGCCAGGGCGTTGATCAGCTGGCTGCGTCCTCCCTCGAGGGCGGCGCGGCGGCAGAGGAGGCCCACGAAGTCGGGGAGCTCGTCGTTGAAGGCGTTGTCGGTGTGGAAGGTGCTCTCGGCGCGGGTCACCGAGAACCGGGCGCCGTCGGTCACCGAGCGGCCGGTGTCGCGCACGTCGTAGAGCAGGGTGCCGGCCACGTCCTGGGGGAAGGGGCGGCCGAGGAGCCGGCCCAGGGCCCAACAGGCGGCCACGGCCCGGCCGCCTCCGAAGCGGGACTCGTCGAGGTCCTCGACGATGGCGAAGCCGCGGCCCTGGTCCAGCTCCTCGCGCACCGGGGCCAGCTGCCGCTCGCAGGAGGGCAGCGGGGGGCGGTCGAGGCTCGGCGGGTCCGTCTCCTCCGAGCCGGCGAGGGCCTCCAGCTCTCGGAGGGACTCGTCGCCGAGGACGGTGGTCCAGGCCGAGGCGTCGCCGGCGGTGGCCGCGGTCCACACCCGCCGGCCGCGGATCGGCTCCAGCGTCTGGCTCTGCATGGGGTGAGAAGATAGGGAGGCGGGTCTCCCCCGGCCCGCCGCTTCCCGGTGGTGCGCCGCCAGCCGGAGCCGTCTATCTTCAGGCCGAATGACGACGCCAGCCGAAGAGACCATCCCCCCCGGGGCCGCGCCCTGCCGCGATCTCCTGCGGCCCGAGGTCCTGGCCGCCTTCGACCGCGACCGCTTCGAGCGCGAGGGCTGCTGGGTCTGGGACGGGGTCCTCACCGACGAGGGCCGCCGCCGCTGGACGGCCTCCCTGCAGCGGCTCCAGGCGATGAACGACGCCGTCCTCACGGGCACGGACTGGGGAGCCGTCGACTACGCCGCCCGAGGCCTCCCGGCGCCCCCTCCGGAGACCTGTACCCCCGAGTTCCTGACCTCCTGCCGTGGCGGCTCCGAGCAGATGCGGGTCGTCCAGCTCACCCCCGGCCTGCGCGACTACATGAAGGACCACGGCCTCTTCGGGCCCGGGACGGTCCCCGCGGTCGACGGCTCCCGGTGGGAGGGGGTCATGCCCGAGTACTTCCCCCTCGCCTACGACGACTTCATCCTCGACGCGACCACCACCCACCCGCAGATGATGGACCTCCTCGGCAAGCTCCTGGGGCCGCGGTTCCTGCTCGATCACATCCTGATGCTGAACCGCCCGCCGGGGTCGACGGGCCGGCGCTGGCACGCCCACGGCTACCGCCTGGGCCAGCACGAGACCGAGGACGTCCACGGCCGCGACAACGACCGCCCGCCGACCCGGGAGTACCTCCCGCTCCAGTGCGTGCGCACCCTCTGCTATCCCGAGGGCATGGGGACCGACGACGGAGGCGGCGAGCTGGCCGTGGTCCCCGGCGCCCACCTCTACCGCAGCCCCTACCTGTGGAACACCGGGCGCA
>JAPOZM010000081.1 GCA_026706075.1 Gemmatimonadaceae bacterium | reverse complement strand
GTCACGAGTGGCGGCGGCACGACCTGGTCATGTGGGACAACGTCGGCTGCCTGCATCGCGGCCGGCCCTGGGACGGCCGCCATCGCCGGGTCATGCACCGGACCACCCTGTCGGGGGCCGGCCTGGCCGAACAACACGGGAGCCATCCATGATCGAGATACAGAACGGCCTTCCCCATCCGCGGGTGGACGAAGCGGTCCTGTTCCCCTTCGACAGGGAGAGCATCCCCTTCACCTCGGGGCTGCGGCTGCACATGGTGAGCGGCAAGGCCCGGGGGCCCGAGGCGCTGGTCGTGCAGCCGGGGCCCGAGGGGAGCCACGACGACATGCGGGTGCGGTTCTACGGATCGGTGATCCCCCTCGACGACGAGCTGCGCATGTGGTACCTGGGCAGCGGCCGCCGCGACGGGTTCCGCTCCCACCGCATCTGCTACGCCGTGAGCCGCGACGGGATTCACTGGGAAAAGCCGGACCTCGGCCTGGTGGACTACCACGGCAGCACGAAAAACAACATGGTGGACCTGCGGGGCGGCTCCCCCGACGTGCTCGCCATGCCCGTGCTCCACGACCCGGACGACCCGGACCCGGAGCGGCGCTTCAAGCTCGCCTTCGAGTGCCGCGGCTACGAGAACAAGAGCCTCGCCGTGGCCTTCAGTCCCGACGGTCTGCGCTGGACCGAATCGCCGCGCAACCCGGTGGGACCGATGCTCGAGCTGAGCGGCATCGTCCGGTTCAACGGCTGCTACTACGTCAACGGCCACGGCGGCTTCCACTTCGGCACGGCCCGCGATCTCGTGACCTGCGCCTCGTACGACTTCGAGCACTGGACCGAGGCCACCGCCCTCGGCTTCCAGCGCGACCGTCTGCCCCTGCTCGACATGGCCGGCGTCGCCACCGGCGGCAACTCGGGCGAGCAGGTCCACCTCGGCGCCGGCCTGTGGGACCGGGGCAACGTGATCGTCGGCGTCTACGACCTCTGGCACGGCCACCCGTCGGGCGACCGCAAGCTGGTGGCCATGGACCTCGGCCTGGTGATCAGCCACAACGCCATGCACTACCACGAGCCGATCCCCGACTTCCGGCTGGTGCCCGCCGCCGAGGAGCAGGGCGGCGACGGGGCGCTCTTCCCGCAGGAAGGCATGCCGCCGATCATCGGCGGACCCGCCCTCACCCACGGCCAGGGGATGTGCAACTGGGGCGACGAGACGTTCCTCTACTACAGCGTCTGGACCACCGGCGGCGTGCGCCTGGCCCGCTGGCCGCGCGACCGCCTGGGCTGCTTCCGCGCCTTCGAGCCCGAGGAGCTGGGCCGCCGCCCCCCGGCGCGCTGGGACGACGCCGCCCGCCACTGCATCACCTGTCCCGTACGGGCCGGAGACGCACCGGCCCGGGTCTATGCCAACGTCGACGGCCTGGGCGAGCATGCCGCGATCACGGTGGAGGTGCTGGACGAGCGGTTCCGGCCCCTGCCCGGCTGGTCCGGCGAGGCCTGCGTCCCCGTGCGGGAGCCGGGCCTGCGGCAGCCGGTGGTCTGGAAGGACCGGGACTCCGTGAGCGGGATCGACGGCCCCTTCCGCCTGCGGGTGAGCTTCGACGGGCTGCGCCGCCACGACGGGCGGCTCTACGCGCTCTACGTGGGCTGAGGGAACCCTGAACTGGGAGTCCGTCCCTGCCACGCGTGCGCTCACCGCCTTGACGTGCACTTGAGGAAAGGGGACACTGTTCTCCCTTCTCGACCGCCTCACCGAAGCACTGTAGCACAGGAACTTCCGGCCATGCCCGACCGAGCCCCCCGCAACCGAACGCTCTCCTGCACCACGGACGAACGAGCCCGATTGAGCCGCGACATCATGCGCCTTGAAGGGCCCGTGCATTGTCGCGACCTCGAAGGCCGCCTTGTGGGAGGCGACTTCTTCGAGGTTGCGGAATACTTCCCGCCCGAGTTTGTCGATCTGCTCATTCTGGATCCTCCGTACAATCTGACCAAGAGCTTCAATGGCACTCGATTCCGCAAGAGGACCGGAGACCAGTATGGCCGCTGGTTCGCCGATCTCATTGACCGACTCCTGCCAATGATGAAACCGGAGGGGACGGTGTACGTATGCTCGGACTGGACAACATCGGCCCTTGTATTCCCGATTCTGGAGTCGAAACTGCAGGTTCGGAATCGGATCACCTGGGAACGCGAGAAAGGACGGGGAGCGAAACGAAACTGGAAGAACAACACCGAGGACATCTGGTTCTGCACGGTTTCGGACGAGTACTACTTCGATGTCGATGCCGTGAAGCTCAGACGCAGGGTGATTGCGCCCTACCGGGTGGGCGGCGAGCCCCAAGACTGGACACAGGACTCGGACGGCAAGTACCGGATGACTCATCCGTCGAACATCTGGACCGACATCACCGTGCCGTTCTGGTCGATGCCGGAGAACACCGATCATCCCACTCAGAAACCTGAAAAACTGATTGCCAAGCTGATACTCGCGAGCTCCAAACCGGGCGACTACGTGTTCGATCCTTTTGTTGGCAGCGGGACAACCGCGGTGGTCGCCGAAAAGCTGGCCCGCCGATGGTGTGGAGTCGAGGTAGAACCCGAGTACCTGTGCTGGGGGCTCAAACGGCTCGCCGCTGCGCGCACGGATCCTGCGATCCAGGGATACGACGATGGTGTGTTCCTGGAGAGGAACACCAACCTGGGCCAACGGGGAAAAAAGGGATCCGGGGGCCACCAGGATGACATGTTCCCATGAAGTCGGACTTCTACTACGGCGGTCACCACCGACAGGTCGCATCCAGTATCCGGGACCCCTGAACTCTGCTCCGGACTTCCTTACTCCGCAGACGGCTTCCAGCCCCAGGGCGGTTGGCGATGCGATAGAGTCACTCGTCGCGGAGAACTTCCAGACCTTTCTCGGCAGCTGGTGTCACGAGTACTCGAGTGACTTCGCACGCCGTGCCATGGCCGACCTGGCGTTCACCGACAAGGAGGGGATCTACTCCGTGGTGGACGTGAAGTCGCACCGGGAAGAGACTCGCTTCAATATGCCGAACCTCACTTCGGTAGAGCGGCTCGCTCGATTCTACGAGAGCGATACCAACGTCTTCGCAGTCATGCTGATCAGATACTCCGTCGAAGGGATCCATCTCACCGTAACGGAGGTCATCTTCACCCCGATCGAATTCCTGGACTGGGACTGTCTCACCGTGGGCGCGCTTGGATGGGGTCAGGTCCAGATCGCCGATGCAAAGGAGATTCGGGTCAAGGAGCGGTACTCGCGAAGGCGATGGATGCTACAGCTCTGCGAAGTGATGATGGAGTTCTATCCGCGGGAGATCGCCAAGATCCGGGACAGGATGGATCGATTCGACCAGGTAAAGGCGTACTGGGAGACACGAGAGGACGTCTGGGACTGAGGGGAACGCACGCTGGCGGAATTCCCGTCCGCGGGACCACCTCCCTCAGTCGGCAGATGTCCCGAAACGCCGGTCCGCCACCTCCCGCGCCAGATCCCCCCGGGTCACGGGATCGACACGGTCGGCGCTCAGGCCGGCCTCCCTCAGCAGGGCGTTGGCCTCCTCCGCGCCCAGCAACCGGTCGGGCTCGAAATGCAGATGGTCCTCCGCGCCCGGCCACAGCCCCTCCAGGGCCAGCAGCTGACCAGCCGCGAAGGCGGCATGCCCCTGGGGCAGGTCATCGTACCAGTAGAGCGGCACCCCCACGTCGAGCAACTGCCGCTGGAAGTCCCGCAGCAGGCCAGCGTCGTCCAGCACCGCCCCCGGCCTGACGGCACTGCCGAGGCAGAAGGCGGCCAGGGCGCCGGCGGCCTCGCCGATGTTCCACTCGATCGGGTGCAGGCGGTAGCAGCCGTTGGTCATGTGGGTGACGCCGAGGTTCTTGCAGGCGGGCAGCAGGTTGTCGGCGTCGGCCGGCAGCAGGGCGCCCAGGGGGACCTGGAAGGGCAGGGTCGGCCCGGTGGCGGCCACATCGCCCGGCACGCCGTGGATGTCCATGGGGTAGTGGCCGATGCCGACGCTGTCGGCGAACGGCTCGGCCCGGGCGCCGGTCCGCAGGCGGGCGAGCACGTCCTGCTCGCGTACCGTCCGCCGGGCGATGATGCGGCGGGACTCGCGGATGTAGGGGTACTGCGACAGCCCGTCGGCGGTGCCCATGACGTCGGGGCGCAGGCGCATCTCCGGGTAGCCGCGGCCCCTGCCGTCGTCGCGGGGGACCTCGGTCTGCAGCCAGTAGAGCAGCCCCAGGCTCAGCTCCTTCGCCCTCCGCAGCAGACCAGCCCTCTCCGCGGGGGCCGCGTCGATGATGTTGCCTCCCTTGAAGTCGTTGCCCGCCCAGTTGATCATGGCCAGGTCCGCCTCCACCTGGCCGGGGGCGAACTGGTCGGCGGCCACGAGGCGGCGGTAGGTCCAGAAGGAGCCGGGCAGGTCCTCGACGTCCTCGAAGATCTTGTAGGTCAGGTCGCGCTCGCCGTAGCGCAGGGTCAGGGTGTAGGGCTGGTGGTCGCGGTTGCGCTCGTACCCGGGGGGCCGCGGAATGGTGTGGTCCTCGCCGGGGCGGAAGTCGACGGCGAAGGGAAAGGTGAAGGTCTGCACGAGGCCGGGGTCCGGCCCGTCGGCGCGGGCGTCGGGCTCGCCGGTCTGATCCCGCGACTCGGCGCCGCTGGCATAGGGCAGGCCGAGCATGGGCAGCAGGTCTCCCAGCTCGGTGGCGTCGAGGTAGTACGCGGCGCGGAAGCGGAGGCGGCGTTGGCGGGCGGGCTGGGCGACGGTGACGGAACCGATGGTCGAGCCGTCCCGGCTGGCGCCGATGGGCCAGGCGTTGGGATAGATCCGCAGGCGGCCGGCCTCGACCTGGGGCTCGAGCATGCCGCGGAGGGCGGACAGACCGGCCCGCGGCTCGAAGCAGAGGCGGCTCACCCAGCCGTCGCCGGGGTTGAAGAAGGGAGCCGCTTCGGCCTTGCGGGAGAGCGGCCAGCGGCTGCGGTAGTGGTCGCGGATGGTCTCGCGGAACTCGTAGTAGAGGGAGGTGGCCCCGCAGCTCTCGATGTACTGATGCTCGTCGAGGGCCGAGACCCCCTGGGAGGTGCACTGGCCGCCAATCCAGGGGTTCTCCTCGGTGAGGCAGACCCGGTACCCGAGGCGGGCGGCGCGGAGGGCGGCCGCGCAGCCGCCCAGGCCGCCGCCGACGACGAGGATGTCGCACTCGATCTCTTGCGTGGGCAGGGGCATGGGCAGCTAGTTTGCCATGGGACCGAAACGACGGAGGAGACGACGATGGCCCTGACCGCGGAACAGAAGACCCACTTCGAAGAGAACGGCTACCTGCCCTACGGCCGCGTCCTCTCCGACGACGAGCTGGAGGCCCTGCGCCGGCGCAGCGAGGAGATCGTCCGGGGCGAGGCCCCCCACGTCCCCGAGGAGTACGTGCAGCTGGAGGTCGCTTTCCGCAACGGGGAGACCGAGGTCGACCGTCTCGACCAGGTGCGCAAGATGACCCATCTGTGCTACTTCGATCCCTTGTTCGAGGCCGTGGCCCGCAAGGAGGAGATCGTCGACGTCATCGAGGAGCTGCTGGGGCCCGACATCAAGCTCTACTGCGACCAGCTGATGATGAAGGCCCGCCATCACGGCACGGTCACCGACTGGCACCAGGACTCGGTCGCCTGGCCCCAGTTCGCGCCCCAGGACCACGTCTCGTGCTGGGTCGCCATCGACGACGCCACCGTGGCCAACGGCTGCATGACCATGCTCCCGGGGAGCCACAAGTGGGGACCGATCGGGAAGGAGCAGAGAGCCCTCTTCGTGGGCAACCCCCTGGTCGCCGACCCCGTGCCGGTGGAGCTGCCCGCCGGCTCCTGCCTCTTCCACCACGGGCTGAACTTCCACCGCACCGGCGCCAACCCCACCCCCCACCGGCGGCGAGGCCTGGCCATCCACTACCTCAGCTCCGAGACGATGTACCTCGGCATCGAGAGCGAGGAGCACCGTCTGAAGATGGAGTGCGGCAAGCCGCGCGGGGAGTTCCGCTTCATGCTGATCCGGGGCCGCGAGTTCGAGGGACGCGTCTAGCGCCTGGGCGCGCGGGCACTATCGGATCCCCAGGGCCTCGTCGATTTCGGCCTGGTATCCCTCCAGGTCGCCGCGCTCGATCTCGGCCATGGTGACCGGCCGCCGAAACCACTCCGACTCGAGGACGGCCATGCAGATCGCCTGCGAGCGGTAGCCTTCCAGGCCGTCGACCTCCGGCACGCCCTCGCCCCGCGCCGCGTCGGCAAAATCCTTCAGCTCCGTGGCCACGGAGTTCTCCACCCCGCCGGGGAATAGCCGCTCCTCCTCCTCCTCCGTCAGGCTCTGCCGGTACTCGGCCACCAGCGCCTCGTTGGGCACGTTCCGCCCGTCCCGGGTCCACAGCCCGCTCCCCCAGTCGATGCAGCCCTCGCTGCCGTAGATCGTCCGCCGGCCGAACCCCTGGCCCGGCGCCGAGCCCTGCCAGGTCCACTGCACCACGGCACCGCCGTCGAAGTCGATCAGGGCCATGGCGCTGTCCTCCACGTCCACCGGCCAGGCCCCCTCGCGCTCCACCGGCTTGTCGTAGCGGTAGGGCTCGAACTCGCGCACCCGCGCCATGACCTGCTGTGCCTCGGCGCCCAGGCAATAGCGGAAGAGGTCGGTGAAGTGCACGCCCCCGTCGAGGAGCCACCCGCCCCCGGCCTCGCGCCGGAAGTTGCGCCAGCCCCACTTGCCCATCTGCATGCCCGCCTCGACCCAGTAGAAGGTGCGCGGCCGGCCGATGCGCCCCTCGGCCACCGCCCAGGCCCGGGCCCGCTCCCCCGGGGAGCGGCGGTAGTTCTCGGCCACGGCGAGCTGGCAGCGGCTGTCCACGGCCGCCTCGAGGATCCGGCGGCCGGCGCGCAGGGTGATGGCCAGGGGCTTCTCGATGGTCACGTGCCTGCCCTCCTCCAGGCAGGGCACGGCGAGGACGTGGTGCTGCGAGTGGGGGGCGCAGATGTCCACCGCGTCGAGCCCGTCGACGCGCATGAGCATCTCCTCCACGTCGGTGTAGACCGCCGGCTTTCGCCTCTGGAACCCGGAGAGCGCGGCGGCCTTCTGCTGCGCCGCCTCCTCCACCTGGTCGCAGCAGGCCACCACCTCGATGTCGTCGATCCCGGCCTTGCGCAGCTCCTCCAGGCCCTGCACGTGGGCGCCGGCCATGCTGCCGCATCCCACGAGAGCCAACCGCAACTGTTCCACTATGTTTCTCCCTCAGAAGGTCGACCCGTGAAGACCCTGCTCATCAGTCTGCTTGCGCTCGCAATCCCCGGAGGCCTCTCCGCGGAAGAAGGAAGAGGCTTCTACCTTCACCTGGGGTCGGGCCTCCTGGCCGGCTTCGACCAGTCAAGCGGGCGGTCCCCCACCATCGAGATCGGCCTCTGGAAACCCCTGGCCGCCGGGGACTCGCACACCACGGGCATTCATGTCGTCCACGGTTTCTCCGAGGCGAAGGTCCGGCCGAACACCCTCATCGACCCGGGAGAGACGGCGATCCTGCAGACCCATCTGCTCGTGGGGCATCACCTTGAACGGGGCGGGTCCTGGACCGGCCTGCTGGAGTACGGGATCTCCATCCTCGGCTTCGACGACACGGACACGTCTCTCTCCCTCGCGGGTCTCGGCTTCGGGGCCGGGGTGGGCCGCAAGGTGTGGAACGACTGGCTGCTCACCTGCAGGACGAGGTTCGTGGTGGTCGACCAGTCATACCGCGGTGAGCGCATCCGGCACCGGCAACTGGCCGTCCTGGCCGCGTTGGCCTTCCCCCTGAGGTGGCCCTTCACGGATCGATGATGTAGCGGGCCACGGCCTCCTCGTCCAGCTCGATGCCCAGCCCGGGGCCGTCGGGCACGCTGGCGAAGCCGTCGGCCACGACCACCGGCCTGGCGGCCAGCTCGGTCATCATCGGGCTCGGGCCTTTGTGCCAGTCCTCCATGGTTCCCCGGGGGGTGATGGGGTACTCGCACAGGAACCCCCGCGGCATGGCCGCCACGAGGTGGATGCTGGCGGCGAAGTTGACCGCCGTGCCCCAGTTGTGGGGGACCACCGGGATGTTCGCCAGTCTCGCCATCTCGGCGATGCGCCGCGCCTCGGTCAGCCCTCCCACCCAGGAGAGATCGGGCTGCAGCAGGTCGACGGCGCGGCGCTCGATCAGGTCCCGGAAGGCGAAGGCGGTCATGTCCGATTCCCCGGCGGCGATGCGCACCTCCGTGCGGGCGGTGAGCTCGGCCATGTTGGCGGCGTCGTCGGCGCTCGAGAGGGGCTCCTCCCACCAGTAAACCTCCGCGCCGGAGTCCTCGATCATGCGCGCCGTCCGCAGGGCCTCGGCGAGGCTGGCGGGGCGGCCGAGGTCGAGCATGAGATCGACGTCCTCACCTGCGCGGGCGCGGATCTCCCGCAGGATGGCCGTGTCCCGCGAGGGGCGGTGGCCGAAGTCGGGCCAGCCCCAGTACTTGATCGCCCCGTACCCCTGGCCGACGTACTCCTCGGTGGAGGCGTAGGCCGGCTCCGGACTGGCGCTGTCGACCCAGATGCTGCTCACGTAGACCTTGACCCGCTCCCGGAAGCGGCCTCCCAGAAGATCGTACAAGGGGACGTTCAGGGTGCGCGCCGCGGCGTCGTGGACGGCCATGTCGATGGCGCTCATGGCGTGAATCATCATGCCGCGGCGGTCGTAGAGGCGCTCGCAGGCGTCGTACATGCGCTCCCACACGACGGCCGTGGCCAGCGCTTCCTGTCCGACGGCCTCCTGCGCCAGGCGGCGGTCGATCAGCTCCTTCGCGGCGAAGACGCCGCTGCCGTCACTGTCGGGGACGAAGCACTCCCCCAGGCCTTCGACGCCCTCGTCGGTGCGCAGGCGCACCAGCACCCAGCCGCCGTTGGGGTACTCGTACGACTTCAGGACGTGAGCGGTGACTTCCGTGATCCTCGCCATATGTGTTCCTCCGATTGACAGCGGTCCGGCCCCCGGCCACCTTCACCGCCCCCCGCCAAATCAAGCCTGGAGGCCGCCATGCCGGAAGGAACCGTCTCCGACGACGTCGGGTCGAAGCTGCTCTTCGAGAACGATCGCGTGCGCGTATGGGACCTGCGCCTCGAGCCGGGGCAGAGCACCGGTCTCCACCGCCACACCGAGGACTATCTCTACGTCGTGATCGGCGGCGGCGCCCTGAAGGGGTCCGACGGCGAGCCCAGGGAGATGGCCGACGGCCACGTGGTCTTCCGGGAGATCCCGGGAGAGGATGTCCACGAGGCCGTCAACGCCGGCGACGAGCCCTGGCGGAACATCATCGTCGAGCTGAAGGACTGACCGGCGCCGCACCTTCCGGCGGAGAAGATAGTCGGCCGCCGGAGGATGCCGCCACCTGGCTCAGTCTCCCTGGTAACCGTTCACCTTGTGACCGGGATCGGAGGCCAGGCCGCCGTGGTCGAGGATGGCCGCGGCGCCACCGGAGAGGGCGTTGACGGCGCCCCCGTTCAGGCTCACCCGGCCCGAGGGAATGGAGATTCCGTTGGAATCCCGGTCGAGGCGGCGCACGCAGTACTCGAAGACCAGCCTTTCCGTGCCGGACCCGCTCCGGTACCAGGTCTTCCTTGTGGAAGCGGCAGTGAAACTCGAGCCGCAGATGGGGAGTGCCGATGACCGTTACCGGCGCATCGAAGGCCACCTCCACCTGGATGGTCTCGTCTTGGTTCCGCCCGGCTGTGCCCGAGCATCGGGTCGACGCCTTCGTCCGGGGCAGGGACTTCCGTACCTTCCGGTCCGACCGTGACCTCGCGGACACCCTGCAGCGTGGATGTCAATCTGTGAGATGAACAGGGCCTGTCTCCTCAACTTCGTCCTGCTGGTGCTCCTCCTCTTCGGGTCGGCCAGCCGGGCCCAGGACCATGCCCATCGGCATCTGCCCGAGGGGGCCCTGCTCCGCCTGGGGAAGGGAACCGCTATAGCAGCGGTCTATTCCGCCGACGGAACGCGCCTCGCCGTGAACAGCACCACCGGGATCTGGATCCACGATCCCCACTCCCTCGCGGAGCTTGCTCTGCTTCCGCACAGAGAGGCCGAGGCAATGGCTCTCTCGCCGGATGGTTCCAAGGTGGTCTGCGTTCCGAAGGGTGCCTGGATAGGGGTCGAGATGTGGGATACAGCCGCCGGCCGACTCGAATGGAAGACTGAAGAACACCTTCCCGCTTCGGTGGCTTTCTCACCGGACGGAGCAACTATCGCCACCGGAGGCTGGGACGCCACTGTACGGTTGTGGAATGCCGAGACCGGGAAGCTGGAGACCGTTCTCCATGGGCATGAGGGGGCAGTCCACGCAGTATCGTATTCGCCGGATGCTGCTATCCTCGCCAGCGGCGGGGACGACAACACGGTCCGGTTGTGGAACGTGGCCAGCGGCGGCCTGATGGCCGTCCTTGAAGGCCATGAAGACGCGATCCTTACCATGGCGTTCTCGCCGGATGGAACCACTCTCGCAAGCAGCAGCATTCGGTTGTGGAACACGGCCAGCGGCACCCTGCTGCTCGGGACGATCCGGTTGTGGAACGTGGCCAGCGGCGGCCTGATGGCTGTCCTTGAAGACAATGACGGCTTTGCTGTTTCCATGGCGTTCTCGCCGGATGGAACCATTCTCGCAAGTGGCAACGGGAACGGCGTCAAGCTGTGGGATGTGACCAGCGCAGAACCGCAAGACACCCTGGTCTCTCGTGGTTGGGGCCAATCCGTGTCATATGCTCCTGACGGTGCCTCTCTGGCCATTGTCACTGGCGGCACCCTCAAGTTCTGGCATCCTGCCACCGGTCAGGTTGACGTACTGCCGGAGCATATGGCCAGGGTCCAGTCCCTGGCCTTTTCGCCAGATGGCTCCATCCTGGCCAGCGGCTATCGGGACGGTCTGGTGGGGCTATGGGATCTGGCGGACGGCGACCTCAGAGCTCTCGAAGGGGATGGCTCGCGTGCCAGTCCCGTTGCATTCTCCCCCGACGGATCCCTTCTGGCCCGTAGTGGTGACTCGGGGCTCACGCTTGAGCTGTGGGACGCGGCCCACGGCGAACTGCAGCGCACCTTGTACACCGGAACCAGATCGTACGAGGCGGACGCGATATATGTGCTCGCTTTCTCGCCAGATGGCACCATCCTCGCCAGCGCCCACGAGGACAGGCGGGTCAGCCTGTGGGACGTGGCCAGCGGTCAACTCACGGCCAGCCTCCCACACCCGAAGCGGGTCACTCTCTTGAGCTTCTCGCCGGACGGGTCCACCCTCGCCAGTGCCTGCCGGGAGAAGGGGATTCTGCTGTGGGATGCCGCCAGCGGCCAACTCAGGGACACCATCGACGCGCATCGGATCGGCGCGCATCGGGCCGGGAACAACTCCTTCCTGATCGTTTCCGTGGCGTTCTCCCCTGATGGATCCATCCTGGCGGCCGGGAATGAGGACAACACGATTCTGCTGTTGGATGCGGTCAACGGCCAACTCAGAGACATCCTCGAGGGATTGACGCACGCCCAGAAGCTGGCCTTGGGGGCCAGTTCGTGGGAAATGGAAAACAGCTTCCTCTCCGTGGCCTATTCCCCGGACGGATCCACCCTCGCGGCGGCGGGCTCCGACGGCAGGATCGTGGTCTGGGAGGTGCACAGCCGTCGGCTCAGGGCCAACCTCAAGGGACATGCGGGGGTCCGCCACGTGGCTTTTTCCTCGACCGGGCCCATCCTGGCCAGCGGCCATACGGACGGCACGATCCTGCTGTGGGACATGGGGCGCCACACAACGGCATTGGAGGAAGATCATGGATCCATAGCCGTTCCGATCGGCTTCGGTGTCGAGAAGTGGTCATGGCAGGAACCGATCTCTATCGACGTCATCACCAATCCGGAGTACGGGACAGGGATCCTGGGGACTACCGTCGGCAGGGATCAGCGTTCTGACGACGAGGTAATGGTATTGCTCTGGAAATACTCGGCACGCGGTCGGGAACTGGTCACCCGAATCCCGGCCAGGGAGTCGACTCTCCGGGGGCACACGGTCCGTTTCGACCGGACGGGACTCTTCGGCAACGGACTGTTCGTGCTCTTCAACGAGAACGGGGTTCACACGCGCCTGATCGCTGTGGAGCCAATGGGCGGGTTCGACTATGCAGTCACCATGGGTGGAAACACGTCCAGGGTTGCCTTGGAATTCAACAGCCAGACAGGTTACCCCACTGGCGCCGCCATCTGGCGCGGTGGCTCTGTCTACTGGGTGGGGGATTCCTTCGCTCTCCACCGGACCGCTTCGCGGATCGAGAACCCTCGCGGGAGAAGCCGTATCCGGCTAATGGATGTGAAGTCCGATCCGACCGGGAGATACGGCGGCCTCCTGACCCTGTCCGAAATGGACATCGACGACGACGAGCTCTCCGGCGTGTATCAGCTTCAACCCGACGGAGAGCTGCGAACCCTCGTCCCTGCTGCAAGCCTCGCCGAGCATCAGTTCCAGGGGATCGACTTCTCCAACGCCGGTCCTCTCGGCAGCGCTCTCTACGCGGCCGACGCCGCAACGGGCAACATCTGGATCGTCAGCCCGAGAGGGGACATCGAAGCCTTTGCGACCGGTTTTTCCTCTCCGAACAGACTCGCCATCGGACTCGATGGTACCGAGATGTGGGTCACCGATGACAACGGACTGTACCGCGTATTCTCGACCGATCCCTCCGACGGAGTGGGAACACTGGTCGCCATCGATCCGAAGGACGACGGTGTCACCGCCCTGCAGTCCAACTACCCCAATCCATTCAACGCGTCCACCCGGATCCCCTACCGCCTGGGCTCGCCCGGACCGGTGCGCCTGGTGATCTACAACACCCTCGGCCAGCGGGTGCGCATGCTGGTGGACGGCTTCCAGGCGGCCGGCCCGCACGCGGTCTCCTGGGACGGCCGCGACGATCGCGGGCGGCGCATCGCCGCCGGGGCCTACCTGTATCGCCTGCAAGCCGGGCCGCAACTCCAGGTGCGCAAGATGGTGGTCCTGGAATAAGGCTGGCCTACAGGATCCCCCGGTCCCGGGACCGCGCGTCCCTCACCAGCCGGCCGCTGTGGAACACCCCCCGCATGCAGCGGTCCCGCCAGTCGACGGAGGCGTCATAGAGCTTCTTCGCCGTGTCGATCTCGGTGATCAGCACCGCGGGCCGGTGGGACGGCGCCCTGTTGACGATCAGGCCCTCGGCGTTGACGACGAAGCTCGGCCAGGCGTAGCGGCGGGTGCCGTTGTTGGCGCTCACGGCGTAGTAGTTGCTGGCCGCCGCGGCCTGGAGGGTGGCCGGCACGGTGATCCTGTACTTGTCGCGGGCCTCCTTGCGGCCGCCGGCGTTGTGGAAGGAGACCAGCATCAGGTCGACGCCCTTCCGCTTGTACTCGCGGAACAGCTCGGGATAGCGGAAGTCGTGGCAGATCAGCAGCCCGCAGGTGAGGCCCCGCGCCCGGAAGGTGATCAGCGCCTCTCCCGGGCTGTAGCTGGCGAGATCCCCGTCCTTCCCGCCGGCGCCGCCTGTGCAGAACATCTTGTCGTAGCGGCTGACGATGCGGCCCCTGGTGTCGATGACGTAGAGGGAGTTGTGGGGCTTGTGCCTTCCCGAGAGGCGGTGGTTGCAGCCGACCACGACCCAGACCCGGTGCCGCCGGGCCGCGGCCGTCACCTCCTCCATGGCCGCCGTGATCCGCTCCCAGTCGGCGGCGTCGTGAGCGGTCACCTCGACGCCGAGATAGCCGGAGATGCAGGCCTCGGAGAAGTGCACGAGGTGGGCGCCCCGGGCCCTGGCGGCGGCGATCTGGCGGGTGGCGAAGCCCAGGTTGCGCCGGGGATCCTCGTGGACGGGGAACTGGCAGGTCGCCAGGACGAGCTTGGCCAAGGGGGCCTCCTCCGGGTCGGTCGGTGCGCGGGTTGAGAATTGCCGTATTATAGCCTGTGGCGCCCGCTTGAGCGGCTGCCGCTCCCCGTATGCCCAGAGTCGAGATCTACCTGAGCCCGTTCTGCGCCTTCTGCTGGAAGGCGCGGCTCATGCTGCGGCGCGAGGGAATCCGTTACAGGAAGATCCCCATCCGTTTCTACTTCGGGATCAAGCTGCCCACGGCCCGCTTCCGGGAGATGGTGCGGCGCACGGGCGGGGATTCCACGATCCCGCAGATCTTCGTCGACGGCGAGTACCTGGGCACCGAGGAAACCCTCGAGGATCTGCGGCGGCGCGGCGAGCTGAAGAGCCGCCTGGCAGATGGCTGAAACAAGGACGAACTCACGATGTCGATAGCAAGGCGGCTGGAGTCCTGCTCTCTCGAACGCATCACCCGCATGAAGGAGGTGGTGGAGCAGGAGATCGGCCGCATCGACGGCCAGGTGGCCGAGGTCGAGGCCGAGCTGAACGAGATGACCGCCAAGGCGGACACGGTCAGCCTGAGCATGAGGCACGGCCAGTACGAGCTGGGCCTGGACAAGGCCGAAGCCCAGGTCTCCAAGCTGAACGCCGCCCGGGAGAAACTGCAGGACAAGCTCCGGCTCATCGAGCAGGCGAGGCAGAAGCGGCATCTCTTCGACGAGCAGGCCCGGGTGCTGGGCGGCACCGCCCGGGTGAGGATCAAGGACCTGGTGATCTTCTTCCTCATTCTGGGCTTGGTGACCATCCTCGTCGTCGACCTGATGGGCATCGGGGCCACGGGGGGAGGCGCCCTGGCCAGCGCGGAGATCGTGGAGGGAAGCATCGACCGGATCACCATTCTGGAGGGCGGCGCAGGGTACGAGCGGGTGATCCTCCACATAGCCGACGCGCACGGTTCGGGCGGCCTCGCCACCGGACACGTCACGGGAGGCCGGCTGACGCAGGTGGACCTCATCCACCGCGGCGAAGGCTACGTCGATCCGGTGGTGGAGGTCCTCCCCCATTTCTCCCTCGCCAAGCTGTGGATCTTCTGGATCATCGACGTCATCTGCTGCGCCCTCTTCATGGCCAACTTCATCTTCGAGCACAGGCTGGCCGACTCGAAGAAGTGGTACTGGAAGAACAACTGGATCGACTTCATCACCTCCATCCCCCTGCCCCCGTTCCAGATCATCGCCGCCTCCGGCGACCTCGGCATCGTCCGTCTGGGGCGGCTGCTGCGGGCGGTGCGGATCCTGCGGGCCCTTCGGCTGTTCCGCATCGCCCTGTTCTTCTGGCGCGGGATGGACCACCTGAGCACGACCCTCGACGTGAGGCTCCTCAAGCGGTCGCTGCTCTACGGCCTGCTCTCCCTCGTCTTCGGCGCCATCATCTTCATGGGCGTGGAGCGCATGGACTCCGGCTCGGGCTTCGGGCCGAGTCTCTGGTGGAGCTTCACGACCCTGGTCACCGGCGGCTACCCCGACATCCACAACCCGGAGACCGCCCCGGGGAAGATCCTCACCGTCTTCCTGGTGATCACCGGCATGGTGCTGGTGGGTGTCTTCACCGCCACCCTGACGAGCATTCTCGTGAGCGACGAGGATTCGCTGAAGGCCGAGGAGCTGGAGGAACAGGTGGGGATCGTCACCAAGATCCAGCAGGAGATCCAGGACACCAACGAGCGCCTGGCTCGACTGGAGAGCGCCGTCCGCGACATCGGCGACTCGGTCAGGGGGCGGGGGAACGACTCCGGGGCTTAGAGGCTCACCCCCAGCGGTACTCCGGCGGGTCGAAGACGAATCCGTGGAAGAACCGGCGCTGCGCCGGCGACAGCCCCTGCAGGAACTCCCGGTCGTAGCGCCACTGCTCGGCGCAGGCCAGCATCCACGGATGCTCGTACCCGTAGTAGAGCATCACCCGCCTCCCCCCGGGGCGGGTGAAGGGGCCGGCCGAGTGCCACAGGGCGTTGTGGAAGAGGACCGCCGTCCCCGGCCCGCCGCAGACCTGCACCGCCCCCGGCGGCGCCCCCTCCGCCTCCGGCTCCAGCATCGCCTTGTGACTCCCCGGGACCACGGTCAGGTTGCCCTGGTCGGGGGCGCTCATGTCGCTCAGGTAGTAGCCGACCTTGAACTGCAGCAGCGGGATGGGGGGCTTCAGATTGCGGAAGCCGTCCTGGATCCCGTCGATGTGCCAGCCCCGCCCGTGGTGCTCGCCGGGCTCGACCTCGCAGAAGGCGTCCGTCGAGTGCAGGTGCGGCCTCTCGTTGAAGAGCCCGTGGACGTAGGACATCATCGGCCCGTGGTCGAGCATCTCCAGGAACTGCGGGTCCTCGTCCAGCAGGTGCATGACCCGCGCGTTGGGGCCGTCGAGCCGGTCGGCGAAGGCCGGATCGTGCTCCCGCCGGAACCCGGGCGAGCGCCGGCGCTCGATGGTCCGCTCCAGGGCCGCGAAGAGCGCCTCGACCCGGCCCGGGGCGAGGAACTCCTCCAGCACGAGGTAGCCGTTGACATCGAAAGAGAAACGCTCGGCCTGGGTGGGATGATCGGTCATGGGGGCAGCGGTTCCTTGCGCGGGACAACCGTGGGGTTCTCTTCCCAAGGCCCGGCAATATAGGCCGGAGCGAGCGCAGACAGGGGGCGGCCCCCTGTCGCCGGGATGACCGGCCGGACCGACGGCGGCGCTCGCAGGGGCCGCCTGCACCGGTTGGCCGCGGCATGCCCCCCCTCTATCTTGCCGATCCTCGCAAACGCCACCGGGGAGACCTCCGATGCTGACGGATAAACAACTGCAGCACTTCGATGTCTTCGGCTTCCTCTGCCTGCGCCAGATCTTCTCCCCGGAGGAGATGCGGGAGATCACCGAGGCCGCCGACCAGCTGTGGCTCGAGGACCGGGGCGGGGAGCCCGACGACGGCCGGCCCCAGAGCCTGGGGAGGTTCGTCGAGCACAGCCCCCGGCTCCTGGACCTGGCGGAGGACGACCGCATCTTCGGCGTCGCCTCCGACCTGTTGGGTCCCGGCTTCCTGTGGTCGGGCTCGGAGGGCAACAAGGACGGAGCCGACGACGGGGAGCACAACTGGCACGCCGACCGGCCGGGGTCCGCCGAGACCGAGTACCGGCGGCTCAAGATGATGGTCTACCTGGCGCCCACCACCCGGGACCGGGGCGCGCTGCGGGTGATCCCCGGCTCCCACCGCATGCCCTTCCATGAGTGGCTGTGGCCGCTGCAGGCCAACCACTTCAAGGACGGCACCGTCGGCGACAGCTTCGGGCTGGACGGGGGCGAGGAGGTCCCCTGCTGCCCCCTGGAGACGATGCCCGGCGACGTGGTCTACTTCCACCACAGCCTCTTCCACTCCGCCTACGGCAAGTTCCCCGAGCGCCGCTACGTCGCCTTCAAGTTCGTCACCCCGCCCGACACCGAGGCCAAGCTGCGCTCCATGAAGCACTACGCGGGCCACGCCTTCGACGTCGATCCCGCCCTCCTCGCCCGGCCGCGCCTGCGGACGATCACGGAAGGCCTGCTCGAGCTGGGAGAGAAGGCGGCGGCCCTGACGGACGGAGAGGGCTCCCAAGGTTGATCACGGGGCCGCGGCCGAGGACGGCAGGGCCGCGGGATCCTGCGGGCGCTGACAGGTCGACACGCTTCCGAGAATGATGGCCGGGCAACGCGCCCCGAAGCGTAAGGCAGAGTGTGGCCCGCAGACCGATGCGTGGCACGTGCCCCGCATCCTCGGGGTCGATCCCACCGGACCGAGGGTGTCGGCGCGAGTCGGCGAAGCCGTGGCGCTGCGGCTGGAGCTGGAGCCCTGTCAGCGTCTGCCCGCCAGGCAGGAGTGGCGGCGCCTCCCCGGGCCAGTCCTGTCGGCCGCTACCACGCGCCAGGACTGGTGCCGCGTGATCCTCTACATGCCCTGCGTGGTGCGGGCCGACGGTCTCTTCAGAATGTGGTACGTGGGCAGCTCCGATCACGCCCGCTCGCCTTCGTACATCCACCTGGGATACGCCGAGTCCACGGACGGGCTGCGCTGGCAGGAGCACCCGCACAACCCCCTCGTCACCGACGACGCCATCCCCTGGGGACACAGGTTCCAGGCGCCCTACGTCCTCTACGACCTGCAGGACCGGCTCTACAAGATGTGGTTCACGGCCGTGGACCAGGCCGACACTGAAGGCGCCCCGTACCTGAACCAGCGCGTCGGCTACGGCGAGAGCCCCGACGGGCTCTCCTGGACCTTCCACCCCGAACCGGTGCTGAGGACGGGAAGACGTCCCTGCGTGCTGAAGATGGACGACGGGACCTACCGCATGTGGGTGAACGCGCCGTCGAGGGAGGACCCCGGTCTGAAGATGACCCTCAACATCGCCTCCTTCCGCTCCACCGACGGTCTGCACTGGGAGCCGGAAGGGGACGCCGTGCGTTACGGCGGCATCTACCGCTCCTGCGTCTATCCCTTCGTGATGCCGGACGGGGGCGGGCTGGCCATGTGGTTCGGCGGCCACCGGGACGGCGGCTACTTCGACATCTCCTTCGGGCGCGCCCGCGACGGCCGCACCTGGTACTACCAGAACGACATGCCCATCTTCCCGCCGAGCCCCGACCGGGAGGCCTTCGACGCCCGCTACACCTCCACCCCCCACGTGGTCAAGCTGCCGGGCCGCTACCTGATGTACTACTCCGCCCGCGACCTCGACGACGGGTGGACCGCCCCCGACGGCTCCCGCCAGCGGGACCCGGACGGCGTCTATCGCCACATCGGGTGCGCGGAGCTGCCGGTCACCGAGATCGAGGACCCGGACCAGCGGTTCTCCTGGTCCGCGGACGGCAAGGCGATGCCCGGGGATGGCGGGTCCCTGCCCTTCGTGGCCGAGGCGGCCGGCCGCCACCGGGTCACGTGCCGCGCCGAGAACGCCCACGGTTCTGCGGAGTACACCTGGGACGTGGAGGTGACCGATGGATAGCCGACAACAGGTCAACGTCTTTGCCCCGACGTGTCTCGACATCTGGCTGAACGAGCCCAGAAACGCTCCCGAGAGCAGGGCGCCCGCCAACCTGCTGCGCCTGTGGTTTCCCGAGTCGATCCTGGCCCATGACTCCAACGACAATCTGCTCTGGGAGTACACCTTCGAGAGGCGAAGCGCTTCGTGGCAATACGTGAACGAGTCGATCGGCGACATGAAGAGGGGACAGGCGGTCCGCAAAGTACTCCAGAGCGTCGATGCGTTCGACGGACTGGCCCTCATCGACTGCAGCGCCCGGTGGCGGGAGACCGACATCGACCTCACCCTGAGGATCACCAATGTCGGCCCCATGGCATGGTCGCGCCTGCAGACCAGCATCTGCCTCCAGCGGCCGGCGGCCCCGGACTACCTGGACGAAGAGAACACCCGGACTTACCTCGTGAGCGACGAGGGATTCGTCGCCAGTGCCGAGCTCGTCTTCCCTCCGTGCCGCAGGTTGGTCTATGCCTGGATGGGTGAAGAGCTGCCGATGAAGGAGGGCGCGAGGCGCCGACTGGCGGCTCCGGCCCTCTTCGTTGTCTCGAGAGACGAGCGCTATGTCCTCGGGTATGCCTGGCAGCACGCTCGGCGGCTCTTCCTCAACCGGGCCGGATGCGTCAAGTGCCTTCATGCGGACCCTGAATTCGGCCATTTCGAGCCTCAGCACCAGCAGCAGCGACAGGGGATCGTATTCGTGAACGAGGGGACGCTCGAAGACGCCTACCGGCGCTACTGCGCGTGGAGCGACATGAACGACCCGGCCGGCGATGGATAGGCCGGCGGTCCTGGCCGCCCGATGATCCTGGCGTACCCGCTCTTGCAGAAGAGGTAAGCGGATGTTCAGTGATGTGCACGTCTTTGAAGTCGAGGCTCCGTACTTCACCAGGGGGATGAACGGGGACATCGCGGAGCTTCGGGACGGCCGGCTGTTGTATGCCTTTTCCGAGCTGCCCGACGGGCGATCCGGCATCTACGCTTGTACTTCCGGCGACCGGGGGAAGACCTGGAGCGAGCCGCAACAGCTGCTTTCGGGACCGGATGCGCGATTCTCGGCACCCGGCGGCGAATGGGTGGGAATCGCCAGCTTCTTGCGACGAGAGAACGGCCAGCTGATGCTGGCCTATGTATGGAGTGTGGGTCGTCCCGACCCATGCGGACACTCGTACTACCGGTTCTCGGACGATGAGGGTGAGACCTGGAGCGACGCCAAAGTGTTGACGCCCGGCAGAGAGCGGATCTGCCAGATGCACAACGCCAAGCTGCTGCGCCTATCCAGCGGCCGCATCCTCGCTCCGGCCGAGCTGAGGGTCGACATCGGGCTGGACAACGATCACCGCGGATTCGTGAGTACGGCCTGGTATTCCGATGATGATGGTCATACCTGGCATCGTAGTGACAACGACGTCAGCATGTTGGAGCAGGGCATAGAGGCCCAGGAGCCTCACCTCGTCGAGCTGCGGGACGGGCGAGTGATGATGCTGTTCCGGACTTACAGTGGGTACGTGGGACGGGCCGATTCACGGGATCGGGGCCGGACCTGGTCGAAAGGCGAGATCAAGGAGGAGTTGGAGCTTCCCATGAACAGCTCTGCGCTCCACGTGAGTCGCATCACCTCGACCGGTGACCTACTGCTGGTGCGCTCTACAGGCAACGGCGGAGAGGAGGCCGGGGAGAAGCCTCGAGTGTACAACAGAGCAGATGGAAACAAGTACCACATTCGGACGCCGCTCACCTCCGTCATCAGCCGGGATGAGGGGGAAACATGGGAAAACGAGAGAATCATCGCGGGCGATCCCTACGGGGATTTCGGCTATCCCAGCGTCCTGCACCTGAATGACGTCGCGCTCGTGAGCTACCACGCCCTGGACGGCCTGCACATCGCCCGCATTCAGCCCGGTTGGTTTTGCGAGAGGCCGGCCTAGCCGGGGACCGGTTTCGGCCTGCGGTCGTCCCTGGCGAGGGAGCCCACCAGCTCCCGCCCCTCTCGGAACAGATCGTGCAGATGCAGGTACCGGAAGAGGGAGCTCCGCCCCGCCAGGTGCATGCTCTCGAAGCTCCGGAAGTAGTCGACGAGAAGCTCCACGCGGCCGGCCAGCCCCGCCTCCAGCACGGGATAGGCGAAGGGCAGCCTTAGCACCGCGAAGCGCAGGACCTCTCCTTCCTCGATCGGCTGCACCCTCTGCAGCGCCCGCCATGCACGGCGGCGCAGCTCGCCGTCCGGCAGGCTCCACAGCGGGTCCTCCGGGTAGCAGGGCATCTCGAGGACGATCGCCGTCCGGCCCCCGGGGGCCATGTGCCGGCTGCGGTTCCTGGGCTCGTAGAGGCGGGTGAAGGGGAACTCCTCCCCCGGGAAGTAGAGGGAGGCGTTGGGCGTGAAGGAGGGCCGGTCCAGGGCGAAGACGCACAGGACGAGGTTCCGGTAGCGCACGGCGTCGGCCGCGGCCAGCACCTCGGGGGGCGGCGGCGGATCGAGGATCTTCGCCGAGAGCGTCAGGGGCAGGGTGTTGATCACGGTGGAGACCTCGACCTCCTCGCGGCCGTTGAGGACGACGCGGTCCAGCCGCCCCCGCGAGTGCGCCAGGCGGGTCACCCGGCTGTCGAGCCGGATCCGCTCCTCGCCGATGGTCTCGCACATCCGGTCGACGACGGCGCCGATCCCGTGCCGGGGGTAGAGGAAGGACCCGTCCAGGTGCCCCGCAGGGCGGGACCTGCCGAGGAAGGTCTCGCGCAGGAAGCCGGCCAGGTCCAGCCCCTTCAGCCTCCCGCCCGACACCTCCGTGGAGAGCCGGAAGGGGTCCGTTCCCCACAGCTTCTTCGAGTAGTTGAGCAGGAAGAGGCCGGCGAGGGTCCGGCCATAGCGGTCCAGGGCGAGCTGCCCGAAGCTCTCCGCTGGCCTTCGGGGCCGGGGGCGCATGTTCTCCAGGACGATCCTGCAGAGGGTCCCGAGGTCGAGCCCCCTCCCCAGGCTGCCGGGCTGCAGTGGGAAGTCGAAGAGCCGGCCCCCGGAGAAGATCTGGCTCGGCGCCCGGACCTCGAGCAGCTCCCCGTCGAGGAGCGCCCTGAACTCGGCCGTGACCTCCGGGTCCTTGTCGTGGAGGCGGTGGGCGCCGGTGTCGAAGAGGAACTCGCCCAGGCGCAGGGTGCGGCTGTTGCCGCCCGGCCGGGACCCGGCCTCGAGGACCTCGAAGTCCAGCCCGTCCTTGGCGGCGTAGTAGGCCGCGGCCAGGCCGGCCGGTCCCCCGCCGAGGATGTGGATGCCGGCGCCGTGGGAGTCAGTACTCATACACGACCAGCTCCGGCCACAGGCGGTTCACGTAGGGGTTGTGGTAGAAGGTCCTCACCGCCTTCGGCTCCCGGTCCGGCAGCGGGCTGCCGATGACGACGAGCTCGCCGGCGGCGGCCGGGTCGATGGCGCGCAGGTCCTCCGGACTCTCGACGGGGATATACTCAGCCTCCAGATCCTGCGAGGCCAGGTACCACTTGATCAGCGGCACCGACACAATGCGCAGGCCCTCGGTCTCCCCGGCCGCCAGGTGCCGGTGGACCTGGGCGATGGCGGTCGGGCCCCGATGCTGGACCACCAGGTGCAGGGTCACGCAGCCGTAGCAGCAGAGGAAGACGGCGAGGATCACCCGCGGCCACCTGGCGGCCTGCCTGTAGATCCAGTCGCCCGCAAAGGCCGGAGCCAGCGCCAGGAAGGGCAGCAGCGGCAGCACGTGCCGGCTCTTGTGGAGCACGTTCTGGAAGAGGAAGATCCAGCCCAGGTAGAGGAGGCATGCGATCACGGGGGCGCCGAGCAGGGCCCCGCTGTCGAGGCGTTGAGCGACGCCGCGCCAACCCGCCGCCAACACGGCGAGGAGGGCCGCGGTGGTGCACGCTGTCAGCAGGTTCCGTCCCGGCCAGTAGAGGCCGAGGCCGTCGGCCCACAGGCTCCGGAAGATCACCGCCCACCGCTCAAGGACCCCCGGCTCGGTGGAGAGGGTGCCGCCGAAGTCGGTGAAGTGGCCCCGGGTCTGCGCCTGCGCCGCCTGCACCAGCTCCGGCCAGCCGGTGACGGCGATCAGCGGGACCAGCCAGAGGGCCGCGCCCGCCGCGCCGGCGCCGAGGAGATGCAGCCGGCGCCCTGGTTCCCTCAGCCGGAAGAGCAGGGGCGCCAGCAACAGGGGAGCGTAGGAGAGCCGCACCCCGAGGGTGAGGCCGGCGATGAAGGAGCCCCAAGCCGCCTTCCCGCGCTCCGGGCGGCCCAGGCACCACAGGGACGCCAGGACGAAGGCGGCGCCCATGGCGTCGGGCATCCAGCGGTTGCTCATCAGCCACAGCAGGGGGTTGAAGAGCAGGAGGAAGGCGGCGATCAGGCCCGTCGGCGAGGCGAGCCGGATGCGGGCCAAACCGAGGGTGAAGAAGAGGATGGCGAGAGTCGACAGGCCCCCCAGCACGGCGAAGGCCGGGGCGTAGCGGCCGGTGAGGGCGTGGATTGCCTTGGCGGCGAAGCAGAAGACCGGGTAGGCCGGGAAGTGGGGCTGCAGCCTGGCGACGTCGTAGTCGACGACCGCCAGGGCGAAGCGCAGGCTGTCCAGGTCCTCGACGTAGTGGATGGCGCCGAGCAGCCGCGATGCGATGCACAGGACCAGCAGTGCGCCCCATGCCCTGCCTTCGCTCACGGGGGGTGCCCGGCGCCATCCGGCGGCGAAGCCGCCCTACCAGTTGGCCATGTTGGCGTCGGAGAACCCGTAGGCCGCCTGGAAGACCTCCTTGGCGCGCCCGTATTCGCGGACGGTCTCGTCATAGCCAGCCGACCCCGGCGCGTCGTACGAAGGCGCCTGTCCCATGATCCCGTGCAGCTCCTCGAGCTGGCCCTGGCTGATCAGGGCGAAGGGATTGTACTGCAGGGCCACGGTGTATCCCTTCATCTCGGCCCAGTGCTTGTTCAGGTTGACCCTGCTCTCGTCGTCGGTACCGAGGGCGGCCATGTCGCTCAGGGTGTCGTTGATGTAGTGGACCACGGTGGCGGCGATGACCTTCTCCATGCCGTTGGCCGCGGCCTGGCGCTGGGCTGCGATCTCCCCTTCCGATCCCTGGTTGACGATCAGGGTCCGCCCCTCGAGGAAGGCGGCGAAGATGTCACCGCTGAAGTCGACGCCGGTGCCGCCCCTGTCCCGCTTCCCCGCGTTGCGCGACAGGCCGAAGTTGTACTCCGACTTGAAGTCGATGCGGCCGTCGCCGTTGGAGTCGAAGGTGTAGTCGCCGACCGAACCGGCGAGCTTGGCGTCGGTGTAGCGGGAGTAGTCCCGGGCGGCGCCGAAGTAGCCGAAGGCTTCGTCCCAGCCGTGCTCCATGGAGGTGTAGGCCTTGCCCTCGCTGTGGGGCTCGCCGTTGCCGCGGTCCAGCAGTCCCGCCAGGTAGACCCCGGTGGCCTGGTAGTAGGGCACGGCGCCGATGAGGACCTTGTTGACCATCTGGGTCAGGTCGACCCCGTTCTCGTCGGTGTAGGCCGCCGGCGTGCCCAGCTTGTCGGCGTCCTCCGAGTTGGCGGCGATCACCTCGAACCACCCGCGCACCAACTCGTCCGCCGTCCGGCCGTAGCCGATGACGACGTCACCCGAGATCTTGCCCGACAGGTTCTTCCCCGTGGAGATGGCTGAGTACCGGCTCTCCACCGCGGGTCGGTCGCCCGTGGTGGTCCGGGACTGCAGGTCGAGGGCGTCGTCGTAGTCGTAGAGGTCGAGCATCTCCTGCACCGAGATCGGCCGGGCGCCGTCCTTGCCCGCGCTGTCGATGAGGATCTTCAGATCCTGCAGCAGCAGGTTGCGCACCGTTTGGCCGGAGTAGGCGACGCTGCTCTCGCCCTCGCTGAAGCGGCTGTCGAAGACGTAGGCCGAGGGGACCTCGATCTCCCCGGGGGTCTCGCCGCCGTTGCCGTCGACGGGGTTCTTGTCGTCGTCGCCGCCGCAGGCGATGAGCAGGGCGGGTGCGAGAAGCAGGGTCGATCTGGGTGCTCTCACGACGGTTCTCCTATCGGGAGGTTGAGGTGCTCTACAGCCCGCGCCGGATGCCGGCGGTCACCTGCCGCCGAGGGCCCACGAGGATGCCCGAGCTGAGGTGGGCCTGGGGCTGGCCGGCGCTGGAGTGCAGCCTCGATCCGATGTAGACCTCGTCGAGCAGGTTCTTGGCGGTGACGAAGGCGCTCCACCGAGAGGCGAAGGCGTAGTCGGCGCTGGCGTTGACGATGGAGTAGGCGGGGATCGGGCCGGTGTCGCCGCGGTTGAGGGTGCGCTCGATGTTCTCGAAGTCGGTGAAGACCTCGTCGACGAAGCGCACGTCGGTCCGCAGGCGCAGGCCCCGCGTCTCCTTCACCAGGCTCACGGTCAGGGTGTGGGGCGGCGCGTAGGGCAGCTCGTTGCCGGTGATGTCCACCTGGACGTTGCCGGCCCGGGTGGCCGACCTGACGAGGCCGCTGTTGATCCGGGTCCGCAGCCAGGTATGGGCGAGGTGAAGGTCGGGCACGGCCCGGCCCAGCCGGGAGGCGGAGAGGGCCAAAGCCGTTTCGATGCCGCGAGTCTCCACCTCGCCCAGGTTCCGGAAGGCCGTGCCCCGGCCGGCGGCCACGAGGTCCTCGATCCGCAGCAGGAAGGCGCAGACCTCCAGGGCGAGGACCGGACCCCGGGAGCGCACGCCGGCCTCCAGGTTCCAGCTCTTCTCCGGCGCCAGATCGAGCCCGCCGGAGCCGGCGTCCTGGCCGAAGTTGGTGATCAGCAGGGCCCCGCTCGAAGGCGGGGTGTAGCCGCGGTGGACGCCGGCGAAGAGGTTGACGGCTCCGCGCTGGTAGTTGACGCCGAGGCCGGGCAGCAGCACCCACGACAGCTTGTCGGCCAGGATGGCGCCGCGCAGCCGGTCGACCCGCTCCTGCTCGAAGATCTCGAAGCGCGCTCCCGGGGAGAGGGTCCACCGCCCCCACTCGACCCGCTCCCTGGCGTAGAGCGCAAGGGCGGCGGTCTCGTAGTGGTGGCTCTGGCCGACGATCTTCACGGGGTCGCCGGGATCCCCCGGAGTGCCGGTGTAGTAGATGCCCTCCCGGGCGTCGGGAGCGCCGCCGATCTTGCGGTCGTCGACGAAGCGCTCCCAGTGGGCGCGGACCCCGGCCTCGGCCCGGGCCGCGTGACCGGCCACGGTGTGCCGGAGGGTGTAGTCCTGGGCGACGCCGCCGACGTAGAAGGTCCGCAGGATGCCGAAGTTGCCGGCGCCGCCGCCGACCCGCACCAGGTCTCCGCCCTGGTAGTAGGGCACCGGCGTGAGGTCGCCCGTCTCCAGGGCCGAGGCGCGCACGAAGATGTCGTCCTCGCGCCACCAGCGGCGGTCGAAGGCGTTCAGGTAGAGGGTCGTGTTGGCCGCCAGGTCCGGGGTGATCCGGCTGGTGTACATCAGGTCGAGGGAGGCCCGCCGGACGTCGAAGACGTCGTGCTCCTTGGGATTGAAGGCGGGATCGGTGCGGAAGGAGTACTCCGTCAGGCCCGTGTAGGTGGCGTTCGAGCTCTCGAGGTTTCCGTTGAGCTTCAGGTAGAGCACCTTGCGGTTGCTCAGGCGTACCTGGGTCTTCACCGTGCCGTTGACCTGGTCGAAGGTGTTGTTGTCCCGGAAGCCGCTGCCATGCTTGTAGAGGATCTGCGCGTCGGAGGCGGTCCTCCCGCCGCCGAGGCCGCGCCACTCGGAGTAGAGGCTGTAGTAGCCGTTGCCGCCCGCGGCGAGCTGGTTGACCATGCCCCGCGTGCCGTCGGGCCTCCGGGTGGTGTAGTTGATGACCCCGCCCATGGTCTGGGGGCCGAAGCGGACGGCCGAGCTGCCCTTGACCACCTCCATGGCGTCGATGCGCTCCGAGGGCGGGTTGTAGTAGGCGTTGGGATAGACGTAGACCGCCGGCTGGATCGGCACGCCGTCCTCGAGGATCAGCACCCGCGAGCTGCGGCGGGGGTTGAGGCCGCGGATGCCGATGCTCAGGCGCGAGTTGCCGAAGCCGTCGTCGGCGTAGCCGTTGATGCCGGGCAGCAGCTCGAGCAGCTCCTGGGTGCCCACGGGCCGGATCAGCTCCACCGTCCGCGGTGGCAGCTTCGACACCGTGCCCGTGCGCTTCCGGCTCACCAGGGGCGACTCGCCGAGGATCTCCACCGGGGCCAGCTGGATCGGGTCGCTCCGCAGGGCGATCTCCAGGTGGAGGGCCGCGCCCGGGGCCAGGGCGATCTCCTCGACATGGGAGGAGTAGCCCATGAGGCTCACGGTGAGGCGCATGCCGCCGGGGGACAGTTCGTCGAGGCAGAAGGCACCGTCCCGGCCGGTGACGGCCTTGCGGGTCCTCGCGCCCTCACGCTCGAGGCCTACCAGGCCCCCCGGGACCGGCTGCCCCGTCTCCCGGTCCATCACCGTCCCGCAGATCTGCCCCGTACCCGCGTCGATCACCCGGCCTGCGATCTCCGCCGGCGCCCCGGCTGCCGCCGGTTCCGTGCCCGCGGCGGGGACGCCCGCCAGCAGGCACGACAGGACCATCCACCTCGGAATCCCGCCCATCAGAACACCGTCGGATTGGGCTCTCGGGCCCTCGGGTCGCCGGCTGCTTCGCCGGTGGTGAGGACGCTGCGGCCGTAGCTGCCCCCCTCCTCCTCCTCGTCCGGCTGCGGCGACAGCACGGGGTCGCTCTCGCAGCCGGCCAACACGATCCAGCACAGGGCGCCGACGGCGCACAGCCATACCGCCAGGCAGGCGGGGAACACGGATCTCTTCATCCTGCGGTCCTCAGTTCAGGTTGTGCATCTGCTGCGGCTGGACCCGCGGTCCGGAGAACACCTGCAGGCGGGCCCCGCGCGGCGGGCACGCCCCCTCCGGAGACGGCCCCTGGCCCGGCTGGAGGCTCTCCTCGATCGCTTCGGCCGCTTCCTGCATCGCCTCGGCCAGCGCAGGCAGCGCCCTGGCGCTCAGGCAGATGACCGTTGTGCCGTAGGCGAGGGACAGGTACGAGCAGGTCAGGAGGCCGGCGTCGACCAGGCTCCGGGCCCGCTGCACCTCCCGGTTCAGGTCGCGGAACTCGCCCGGGGGCATGCCGATGTTGACGTTCTGGCAGACCAGGTGGATGCCGCCGTGCTCACAGCGGTAGATGGTCGCCACGGGGGGATTGCTGACGATGGGCTCCATGGGGTATCTTTCCCGTCAGAGACGAAGAAGCCCGGACGAGTTCCGGTCGCAGACCGGTGCCGTCGTCCTTGGCTTGCGTTTCTCGACGGGCTATTGGCGAAGTGCTGGCAGGCGCGGCCAATAGCCCTTTTTTGTGCTTACTCGCGGCGTCGGTCTTGCCGAGCTTCCATATGTACTGCGTCCCTCACCATCGTTTACCGTACGGCACTGTCGTTTGTCTGCATGGTTTTATGTTTGGCTTGCCGAACTTTTGTATGAAGGTATGCCCGCCTGAGCCATTGTCAATGAAATTCTTGCCCCCCCCGGGGTGACCGATGCCCCGACTCCGCAGCCCCTTCGCCGATTGGACCCGGGACTGGACCCTGCTGGCCGCCGCCGTCGCCGGCGTCGGCGTGTTCTTCGGCGTGCAGCTGACCCTGTTCAACAACTTCATCGTCGAGCGCCTCGACATCGAGGCCCGGGAGCTCGGCTGGGTGGAGTCCCTGCGCGAGATCCCGGGGTTCCTGAACGCCTTCTTCGTAGCCCTCATGATCCGCATGGCGCCCTCGCTGGTGGCCGCCGCGGCCCTGGCGATCATGGGCCTCGGCCTGATGGCCTACGCCGACGTGGGCTCGGTGCCGGCCCTGATCCTCTACTCCCTGGTGTGGAGCGTCGGCTTCCACTGCTGGCTGCCCATGGAGGCGACCCTGGCCCTGCGGTTCTCCCCGGCCGGCGGCAAGGGCAGGTGGCTCGGCCAGCTGCGCGCCATCGGCAGCATCGCCATGCTCGTCACCATCGGCGCCTGCATGCTCCTGCTGGACCTGGTGAACTACGAGGGGATGTACCTGCTCGCCGGGGGGGCCACGGTGCTGGGGGGCGCGGTCCTGATCTTCGCCTCCCGGGGCCACGCCGAGGTGGAGGAGAAGGGGTTCGTCCTCAAGAGGCGGTACGGGCTCTACTACCTGCTGCAGTTCCTGGAGGGGTGCCGGCGGCAGATCTTCACCACCTTCGCCGTCTTCGCCCTCGTCAAGGTCCACGGCATGCCGGTGAAGACGACGATCACCCTGTTGCTGATCAACCAGGTGCTGGTGACGCTCACGGCGCCCGCCGTGGGCCGCCTCGTGGACCTCCTGGGCGAGCGCCGCATGCTCACCATCGGCTACGCGCTGCTGAGCCTGGTCTTCGTCGGCTACGGCCTCATCGATCACCGGCCGACGCTCTATGTCCTCTACTGCCTGGACAACCTCCTCTTCATGTCGGGCATCGCCCTGACCACCTACATCAACAAGATCGCCCTGGCGGAGGACCTCAAGCCGACCCTGTCCATGGGCGTGACCATGAACCACTTCGCGGCGGTGGCGGTGCCCCTCCTCTTCGGGACGGCCTGGCACTTCTTCGGCCACCGCGTGATCTTCCTCACCGCCGCGGTCCTCGCCCTGCTCTCCACGGTCGCCAGCCAGTGGGTGGACCCCGTCAAGTCCGCCGGGCCGGCCTCCGGGGACCGGGAGATCCCGGACTCCGGCGGATAGACCGCCCGCCGCCGCCTGCCGGGCCGATGCAGAGCCGCCGGGCCTCGCCATGCTGCTCCCGCTGATCCTCGCGGCCACCGCTTCCGCGGCCCACGCCGCGGCCTCCCCTCCCTTCACCCTCGTGCGAGCCTTCCCCACCCTGCCGCTGGAGGCCCCTGTCTACATGGAGCCGTCGGGGGACGGCAGCGGCCGCCTCTTCGTCGGCGAGAAGTCCGGCCTCGTCCGCGTCTTCCACCCGGCGCGGCCGGACACGGGGAGGATCTTCCTCGACCTGCGGCCCCAGGCCCGCGACTTCCGGCCGGAGACCGGCCTCCTCGGGATCGCCTTCCACCCCGGGTTCGCCGCCAACGGGCGGTTCTTCGTCCACTACTCGGGGAGGAACTTCCGCACCGTGCTCTCGGAGTTCCGCGTCTCCGCGGACGACCCGGACCGCGCCGGCCCGCGGGAGCGGATCCTCCTCGTGGTCCCGCAGCCGACGGACAGCCACAACGGCGGCCACATCGAGTTCGGGCCCGACGGCTTCCTCTACGTGGGGCTCGGCGACGGCGGCGGCGTGGAGGGGGAGCCCCGCCGCGACCACGGCCAGGACCTCACCACCCTGCTGGGCGCGATCCTGCGGATCGACGTCGACGCCGCCGGCGACGACTACGCCATTCCCGCGGACAACCCTTTCGCCGGCAACGACCGCGGCTGGCGCGAGGAGATC
>JAPOZM010000072.1 GCA_026706075.1 Gemmatimonadaceae bacterium | reverse complement strand
AGCTCCGTCAGCGTGATCGCGAACTCGCTGAGACTGAAGCGGATCAGGCTGTGAGCCATGACCCGGATCGAAGCGAACGTCCCCTTTGTCGAGCCGCCCGAGTGGGCCCTGCTCGAGCGCAGCCTCATCGACCTGATGGACGATGCGGTCGCCCCGGTGATGGAGCGCTACGTCCACGGCGACGGCTCGGTCATGTGGCCGACCCGGGAGGACTTCACGGGCATCGACGGTCTCGACGACGCCTACGAGAGCTTCCACAACTGGCCCCTCCTCTACCTGATGGGGGGAGGGGACCACCTGCTCGAATACTCCCACCTCGCCTGGGAGGGGATCACCCGCCAGTTCAGCCGCTACGACACCGGGCACGGGCACCCGATGGTGGTCAAGGAGTTCGAGCAGGGGTACGACTGGATGCACATGGGGGAGGGGTACGCCTTCTTCTACAACCTCTGCCTCGCCGATCCGGGAAACGAGCCCCACGCCGAGAGGGCGAGGCGTTACGCCGGCTTCTACCTCAACGAGGACCCGGAGGCGCTGAACTACGATCCGGAGAAGAAGCTCATCAAGTGCGCTCACAACGGATCGATGGGCCCCGCCTTCCGCAACTTCGACAGGCACTACACCGTCTACCGCTACGACCAGTGGAAGCCGTGGCCCCTGCCCTTCCACGACCTGCCCGGCATCGACTCGGTCGAGGATCTCCGGAAGCCGGGCATGGAGGAGCTGATGGGGCGCACCCTCGTCGCGCGCATGGGCCGCGGCGACGTGGCCACCAACCTCGGCGCCACCACCCTGGTCACCAACGCGTATCTGTTCGGAGGCGACGCGAAGTACCGGGACTGGGTGGTGGAGTACACGGAAGGCTGGATGGAGCGCACCCGACAGAACGGCGGCGTCATCCCCGACAACGTCGGCTTGTCGGGGAAGGTCGGGGAGTACATCGACGGCAAGTGGTGGGGAGGCTACTACGGCTGGACCTGGCCCCACGGCTGGCACCTGATGGCCGACGCGGTCACCGCCGCGGCCCAGAACGCAACCCTCATGTGCCGCGACCCTTCGTACATGGAGTTCCCGCGCTCCCAGATCGACCTGCTCATGGAGAAGGGGGAGAGGCGCGGCTCCACCCTGTACGCGCCCCATCACTACCACGACAAGGGATGGGACGGGTACGCGCCGCTGCACCCGGCGCCGATGACCCACATCTGGCAGATGACGATGAGCGCCGCCGACGCGGGCCAGCTCGTGCGCCAGCGCAACCACGAGTCAGAGGACTGGCGCCGCGTCCGCTCCCACGGCTCCAAGCACGGCGCCGGCCACGAGGCCGCCTGGTTCGCCTGGCTGCGGGGGGAGTACCCCGGGTTCCCCCTCGACATCCTGCGCCACAACCTCGCCCAGGTGCACCAGCGGCTGGCCTTCATGCGCGACGACCGGCAGGACCCGGCGACCTACGGCGACTGGTACCTCCAGGTGCGCAACCCCGTCACCGTGGAGGGGCTGCTGCAGCTGACCATGGGAGGGCCGCTGTACCTCTACAACGGCGGCCTGCAGATGGCGCGGCTTCGCTACTTCGACTGCCAGCGCCGCCGTCCCGGACTGCCGCGCGACGTCGCCGCCCTGGTGGAGGTCCTGGAGGAGGACCGCGTCGTGGTGCGGCTGGTGAACCTGAGCGCCACCGAGCCGCGGGAGATGGTGGTGCAGGCGGGAGTCTTCGGGGAGCACCGATTCACCAGTGTTTCCTGGCAGCAGCGGCGTCCTCTGAGCGCCGAAGAGGCCGCCGCAGGCCAGACGCACGAGGAGCAGTTTCGGGAGGAGGTCCGGGGGCAGCTGGAGGACCGGAGGGTGGAGGTGAACGGACGGTGGTTCACCCTCGGGCTGGCGCCGGGGGCGGGGATCCGCCTCGACCTGGGGATGGAACGGTTCGCCACCGTGCCGTCGTACTCGACGCCTTGGTAGCCGCAAGTGTCGCTGGTCGGCGGGCCAGCCACGGCCGCGCCGACCAGGCACCCGCGCACCTCTTCCTGTCTTCCCCCTCTAGCCGACCATGAACCACGGAGGGACACATGACGACCAGGGATGAACTGTTGAACCGAATCACAGCCCGCCCCGAAGTGTTCGGCGGAAAGCCCATTGTGCGGGACATGCGGGTGTCCGTGGAGATGATACTGAGCCTCCTGAGCCAGGGAGCCACACAGGAGGAACTCCTGGACGACTACCCAGGGCTGGAATTGGAGGACATCCGTGCCTGCATCGCCTATGCACATGCAGTGATAGCTGGCGACGCCTTGGCGCCGGTCTCCATCGGGGGACGGTGAGATTCCTACCGACCGATGCGCAGGGCGGAGGCTGGCAGAGTGGCTGCGCACCAAGGGGCACGACGTCGTTGAAGCGGAAACCCTCGGCCCGGACCCCGGCGACAGGGCATTGCTGGAACGGGCGGGGTCAGAGGACCGGGTTCTGGTCACCGTGGACAAGGACTTCGGAGAACTGATCTACCTGCGCCGAGTTGTCCACGCCGGATTGATACTCCTGCCTGACGCTCGAGTGCCCCAGCGGATCGAACTGGTTGAAGCAGTCATCGACCATCACCATCAAGCGCCGAAAGAGCGGGCCGTGATAGCCATACGCGGTGGGCGGATCCGGATCTCACGCCCGATGGACTCAGGATGATGCGCTGACCAAGCGCTGAAGAGCCCCCGTAAAGGAGGGCTGACGCCGAGCGGCTCGTGCAGCAGCGCAACCATAGCAATGAGCCGCAGGACGGGCGCTGGATCCGCTCACACGGCTCCAAGCACCGTGGAGGGCACCTGACCTCACCCCCGAGCAGGGGCGAGTGTCAGGCCTAAGGACTGGATCAGTTCGGGGGGTCGCCGAGCTCCCTGCAGATCGAGCGAGGACATCCACGACCTCCGGTGCTTGACAGTTGCTGCCTCTCCTACCGCGATCTGCTCTTCCACGTAATCGGGACCGGCTGCCGATTCCGCCTCCGGGCGATTGAACTTCCAGAGCTTCTCGAAGGGTCACCTGCAAGGTCTCCAAGAGCCCCTGCGGGTGCGTTCCTGACAGTCCACGCCGGGAATCTCTCCTGATGGCCGCAGTGTAGCCTGCCATACAAGAGACTGGCCGGACAGGGTCCCCCCTACCCCAGCTCCGTCAGGTCGAACGGGTTCGACCAGGCCTTCTCCCCCTCCGGCCCCATCACCTCGAAACGGACCCAGCGGGCCTTGGGCCGCAGGGTGAAGACGGCCTCCTCGAAGATGTCGCCGTGCTCGTGGTACTCCTTGCCGATCTGGTCGTGGACGGCAGTCACGCGGCGGGCCTCGGAGGAGCGCACGCGGGCCTCGACTTCGTCGCCGTCGGCGCGCAGCTCGATACCGTGGATCGCCGGGCCGGTGGACGCGTACGAGGCGCCGCTGGCCAGGGCCTGGAGCACGGCCGCCGGGGTGCGCTCCCGGACGCGGGCCATGGTCCATCCCAGGTAGGTGTCGTGACGGGCCTCCTGTGCCTGGTGGGAGTCGTCGTTGCCGAGGCACGGATAGAGTCGGTTCTCCAGGGCCATCCAGTCGTCCCAGTGGGGACCGGACTCGCCGCGGCCGTGGCGGCGGCAGGTGCTGTTGAAGACCTCGATGCCGGCGAACCCGCTCAGGGGCAGGGTGTCGCGCAGGATGTTCACCGAGCTCCAGTAGGGATGGGCGAGCCAGACCTGGCCTCCCTGCTCGTTGCAGGTGTCGATCACGTGCTGGGGCGGCATCGCCCTCGCGTCCATGTCCTCGTGGATGTTCAGGCAGACGAAGTGGTGGGTCTGGCCGCCGAAGGGGTTGGCCGGGTGCAGCTCGGCCCCCTGGATGAGGACGAAGTCATCGGGCGCGTCCACCGAGTCGGTGCGGGTGATGTTGTTGTGGTCGGAGAGGCAGAGGAAGTCGTAGCCCTCCTCCACGTACCCGTCGAGGCGCTCCTGGGGTCCGACGCGGCCGTCGGAGTTGGTGGTGTGGCTGTGGAGGTTTCCCTTCACCCAGATGTAGCCGTCGTCGTCGGACAGGGTGAAGGGGCTGACCAGCGGGCTCGGTGAGTCGACCATCGGAATCTCTCCAGAGGTTGGGGCGTCGTGGATGGAGCAAGGGTCCTTGAGGATAGCCCGCCCCCGGGGCCTGCTCAACCGGCCGGGGGGTCTCCTGTCCGCCGCAGATCGCCCGGCGTAGTTTCTCCGGCGAGCCAACCCGTGCCCGGATCCCTTCCCGACATCCTTCCTCTCGAGCCCCACCTGCGGCCCATGGTCTGGGGCGGTCACCGCCTCGGCGAGCGCTTCGGCAAGGACCTGCCCCCGGACACTCCGGTGGGGGAGTCCTTCGAGGTCTCGGCCTTGCCGGGGGCCGAGAGCGTCGTGCGCTCGGGGCCGCTGGCCGGGTGGGGTCTCAGCGACCTGACGGAGGGGTTCGGAGAGGCCCTCCTGGGGGCGCCGGTGCGCGAGCGCCACGGCCCCGGCTTCCCGCTGCTGATCAAGCTCATCGACGCCGCCGACGACCTGTCGGTCCAGGTCCACCCCGGTGACGGGTACGCCCGCCGCGAGGGGCTGGGCCCGCGCGGCAAGACCGAGGCCTGGTACGTGCTGGCCCCCGGAGAGCTCGCCCTCGGCCTGCGCGAGGGCGTCGACCGCCGCCGCCTGGAGCGGGCCCTGGACACCGGCCGCCCCGAGGAGGCCGTCCGCTATTGCCACGTGCAGGCCGCCGACGTGGTGCTGCTGCCGGCCGGGACCGTCCACGCCCTCGGCCGCGGGACGATGGTCTACGAGGTGCAGCAGGCCAGCGACCTCACCTTCCGCCTCTACGACTACGGCCGCCCCGGCCTCGACGGCCGGCCCCGGGAGCTGCACCTGGAGCAGGCGATGGAGGTGATCGACTTCGAGGCGCCCGCCTCCGAGCCCCGGCCGGCGCCCGCGCCCGGCCCGGAGGGCGAGGTCCTGGTGGAGGCGGACTCCTTCCGCCTGACCCTCTTCGGCGAGGGCAACCGGCTCCTGGGCTCGGAGGTTTTCGCCGCCGTCACCGTCGTCGCCGGGGAGGCGCGCCTCGGTGACGTGCCCCTGGCCGCCGGAGACTCGGCCCTGGTGCCGGCGGACCGCCGGGTCCCGCTGCGGCCGGCGGGACCCTCCCTGCGGTGCCTGGTGGCGGAGCCGGCATGCTGAAGGTGGTCATCCGCGCCGGCGGGATCGGCACCCGCCTGTGGCCCCTCAGCCGCAAGGGGCGGCCGAAGCAGTTCCAGGCCCTGGCCGGCCGGGGGACGATGCTTCAGGACACGTTCTCCCGCATCGCGCCCGTGGTTGGCCCGGAGGACGTCTGGGTCTCCACCGGCCCGGGGATGGTGGGGCTGGTGCGCGAGCAGCTGCCGGTTCTGCCCGAGGGACACCTGATCGTCGAGCCCGCCCTGCGCAACACCGGGCCGGCGGTGGCCCTGGAGTGCGCCCTGCTGGAGGCGCGCTGGCCCGGCTGCACCGTGGCCAGCCTGGGCTCCGACCACTATGTCGGCCGGCCGGACGACTTCCGGCGCCTGCTGTCGGCGGCGGCCGAGGCCGCCGAGGACCACCCGGAGTATCTCTACCTCCTCGGGGTGCGGCCGACGCGGCCGGAGACGGGGTACGGGTACGTCGGCAAGGGGGACGAGCTGTGCCGGGTGGGAGAGGAGACGGTCTGGCGGGTGACCGAGTTCACCGAGAAGCCCGACTTGGAGCGCGCCCGGCAGTACACCGAGAGCGGCCGCTACCTGTGGAACGCCAACATGTTCGTCTGGAAGGCGCGCACCGTCCTCGACCTGTTCGCGCGCCACGCCCCGGAGATCTACGGGCGCCTGCTGCTGATCGGGGAGGCCGCCGTCTCGGTCGGCTGGCAGGCCGCGGTGGATCGCGAGTACCCGGCCATGCCGTCGATCGCCGTGGACCACGCCATCATCGAGCCGGCGGCGCACGTGGCGGCCCTGGAGGGCGACCTGAACTGGGGAGACGTGGGCAGCTGGGCGGCGCTGGCCGACGTGCTCGAGGCCGACGAGGAGGGCAATCTGCTCAGCGGCCGGGTGGTCGCCGTGGACGGGCGCAACCTCATCGTCCGCGGGCCGGCGGAGAAGCTGATCGCCCTCGTGGGGGTGGAGGACCTCGTCGTCGTCGACACCGGGGACGCCCTGCTCGTCTGCCGGCGGGACCAGGCCCAGCGCGTGCGGGAGATCGTCGACCGCCTCGGCGGCGACCCGGAGCTGGAGCGCTACCTGTAGTCCGGAAGCGTCAACCGCCGGCCGCAGCGGGGGCGGCGCGGCCGGCCTTCTCGTGGATCATGCGGCAGATGCGGGTCAGCCCCTCGCGGATGTTCTCCTCCGGCGAGGCGATGGAGATGCGCACGTGGTCGGCGCAGACCCGGCCGAAGGTGTCGCCCGGGGCGACGGCCACCTTGTGGCGCTCGATCAGCTCCAGGCAGAAGTCCCGCGAGGCCATGCCCGAGGCGGAGATGTCGACGAGCAGGTAGAAGGCGCCGCCCGGGGTGTAGCGGTAGAGGCCGTGGTCGCGCAGCACCCGCAGGGCCAGGTCCCGGCGCCGCTGGTAGGCGCCGCGCATCTCCCGCACGCAGTCCTGTGGACCCTCCAGGGCCTCCACCGCCGCCATCTGGGCGAAGGCGACGCCGCACGAGACGAGGGGCTCCTGGAGCTTGCTGGCCATCTCGATGTAGTCCGGCCGGGCCCGGGTGAAGCCGACGCGGAAGCCGGTCATGGCGTAGCTCTTCGACATGCCGGTGACCAGGACCACCCGTTCGTCCGGGTCGTGGCTGGCGCAGCTCACGTGATCGGCGCCGTCGAAGACGATCTCCGAGTAGATCTCGTCGGACAGCACCCACAGGTCGTGGCGGCGGGCGACCTCCATCAGGGCCTGGGTGACCTCGCGGCCGTGGACCTGTCCCGTCGGGTTGGAGGGGCTGCACAGCAGCAGCAGCTTGGTCCGCGGCGTGATCAGCGACTCCACCTGCTCCGGGTCGGGCAGGAACTGCCGCTCCGGCCGCAGTTCGTAGAACACGTTGCGGCCGTGGAAGAGGGGCACGGCCATGGCGTAGTTCGGCCATCCGGGGTCGGGCAGCAGCACCTCGTCTTCGGGGTCGAGGAGGGAGAGGAAGGCGGTGGCGACGCTGAGCACGGCGCCCTGGGTGACGAGGATGTTGTCCGGTGTGGTGGGCACGCCCGTGCGGCTCTCCACGCAGCGGGCGGCGGCGGCGCGCAGCGGGTCGATCCCCCCGTTCGGCACGTAGCGGGTGTGGCCCTCGCGGGCGGCGCGGGCGGCGGCTTCGACCACGTGGGGCGGCGTGTCGAAGTCGGGCTGGCCGACCTCGAGGTGGATGACCCCCGGCGTCGCCCAGGCCAGCTCCATGATCTCGCGGATCCCGGAGCGCGGGATCCCCGCCGGGGCGGCGGCGTACGGTCTCACAGCGGCGCTATCTCAGGTGGATGCCCGGGCCGGTGGAGCCGATCATCTGCACGGTGTTGTAGATCGAGGCCGGGGTGCTGGCGCCGGTGACGCCGGTGATGCCCTCGGTGCGCTCCACGTTCAGCTCCAGCCCGGGGCCGCGGGCCTCGATGGCGACGATGGCCGTGTCCCACTCGGGGTTGACCAGCAGCACCGAGTGGGTGCGGTCGAAGCCGATGCCGGCGTAGGCGATGGCGGCGTGGGTGTTGACGTTGCGGGGGAACTTGGGGCAGATGCCGCGGGTGGGCCCGTCGTAGAGGCAGGTCTCCTCGGTGATGCTGTCGGGGTCGAGGCCGACGGCGGCGCAGTCGACGTTCTTGGGCGGCTTCTTCATGATCACGTCGACGCTCTCCCACACGTCGCGGTTCTCGAGGAGGGCGTCCATGCCCACCACGCCGCCGTGAGGCACGAAGGCGCGGGTGCCGTGTCTCGCCGTGGCCTCTTCGATGGCCGTCTCGAGGGCCTGGTCGGCCAGGGCCGTCACCGAGATGAACATGTAGTCCGTCTTCTCGAGGATCCGCGTCCCCCACTCCCGGGTCACCGCCGGATGGGCCATCTCCACCACCAGGTCGGGGCCGCGCTCCTCGAAGCGCGACAGGTCCTGCAGGGGCAGTCCTTCGGGCAGGTCCTGCAGCAGCGAGGGGTCCTGGTCGTGGATGAAGACGATCTCCATGCCGTTGCCGGCGTCGGCGTCGATCATGCCGCGCACGGCGGAGCCGATCTGACCGTAGCCGATCAGGCCGATGCGCGTCGTTTCCTTGGCCATGTGGGGCTCTCCTTGGGGTCGGGAAGGAAGGCGGGAATATACGGGCGGTCCTCGGCGGGCGTCGAGACGGGTTCGGCGGGGCTCAGCCGGCGGTGGGCCCCTCCTCGTCCGGGGGATCCTCCGCCCTGCGCCCGGCCAGGTGCGCCACCCAGATGCTGATCTCGTAGAGGACCATCAGGGGCAGGGCCATCATCAACTGCGAGAGCGGATCGGGCGGGGTGAAGACGGCGGCCACCAGGAAGACGGCCACCACCGCGTAGCGCCGCACGCGGCGGAGGGTGTCGGCGGTGATCAGGCCGAGGCGGGCCAGGAAGAGGCTGACCACGGGCATCTCGAAGACGAGGCCGAACCCGAAGAGGAGGCGGAGCACGAAGCCGATGTACTCGTCCACCGCCCACTGGGAGGTCATGTCCTTGGGCTCCAGGCTCAGGAAGAACCTGAGACCGATGGGCAGCACGATGCTGTGGGCCACGGCGGCGCCGGCGGCGAAGCAGCCGACGCTCATGGTCATCAGGGGCACGAAGAGGCGTCTCTCCGTGTCCAGCAGGCCGGGGGCTACGAACCGCCAGAACTGGTAGAACACCACGGGCAGGGCGAGGAGGAACCCGCCGAGGAGGGAGACCTGGAGGTAGACGAAGAACCAGGTCATCACCCGCAGCGACTGCAGCTGGCTTCCGTACGGCACGGCGGGCTCGGTGGCGGTCTCGATGGGCGGCTCCTCCACCTCGACGCCGCGCAGATCCGTCAACCACCCCCGGATCGCCTCCACCACCCCCGGCGAGCCCTGTTCCTTCAGGCTGAGGACGGCCTGCTCGTAGGGCTGCACGAGCAGGCCGAGGAGGGGCTCCACGAAGAGGAAGCAGATGCAGGTGCCGGCGAGCACGGCTCCCAGGGCCTTGAGGAGGCGCCAGCGCAGCTCCTCCAGATGGTCGAGGAAGGGCATCTCCCCCTCCCCCGGGGGGGCGTCCGGTTCCTCTCCTCCATCCGCCCCGCCGGCTCCGGCGGCCGCCCCCGCGTCGGGTGGATCGGCCGCCGCCTCCACGGGGTCCCCCGGCTCCCCTGGCCCTCCCCGGGCTCCTGTGGTCTCGCGCGCGGCTTCGGCCTGTTCCGGATCCCCGGGCGGCTCCGGCCCGGCTGGACCCTGAACGCCGGCGCTCCCCGGCCGCCGGGCTCTCCACCAGGCGCCGGCCACGAGCAGAACCGCGAGCAGCAGGTTGGTCACGGCGAACCAGTCGCCGAACCGGGTGTACACCGTCGGCGAGCGCCGGGTGCCCACGACCTCGGTGCGCACGTCGGCGGTGCCGAGCTCCGTGCGTTGGCGCGTGCGCCCGTAGCGGTCGACGAAGAGGGAGACGCCGCTGGTGGCGCAGCGGGCGATGGCGACGCGGTTCTCCACGGCCCGCAGAACGGCCAGCTCGGCGTGCTGGTAGGGGCCGGCGGTGGGCCCGAACCACGAGTCGTTGGTGATGTTGACGAGGAAGTCGGCGCCCTCCCGCACCGACTGGCGCACGAAGTCGGGGAAGACCGACTCGAAGCAGATGAGGAGGGCGAAGCGCGACGAGTCCTGACCCGCGGTGAACAGGGTGCGGCTGCGGCCGCGGGCGAATTCCGCCGGCGCCAGGTCTCCCGTCAGCGCCGACCAGTCGATGCTGCGCACCAGCGGCAGACGGTCGCGCAGGGGCGTGCGCTCTCCGAAGGGCACCAGGTGCATCTTGGCGTACGCCGGCACCTCCTCCCGCCCGGGCGAGAACAGGAAGGCGGCGTTGAGGGGCTCGCCGGTGGCCGCGTCGGTGCCGGGGGCGCCGGTGAGGATCGGCGTCCCGAGTTCGTCGGCCAGGGCCTGCATTCGCCGGCGGCAGTCGGCCCGTCGGTCGAGGTTGCAGGGAAGGGCGGTCTCCGGCCAGACGATCAGGCCGGGCCTCTCGGCGCGGCGGCTGAGGGAGTCGAGGGAGGCGAAGCTGGCCTCGAGCCCCCCCGGCCGCCACTTCTCCAGGCCGAGATTGTTCTGCACCACGGCAACCCGCAGGCCCGTCCCGTCCGCGGGGCCGAGGACGAGGACCCCGTGCAGGGCGGCCAGGGCGGGCACGGCGGCGGCGGCGATCAGGGCGCGTGAGCGGTCCCGGACCCCGGAGGACTGGGCCAGGGCCAGCAGGGCCCCCGCCAGGGCCGCGGCGAAGGAGACGCCGAAGACGCCGGTGTGCTCGGCGTACTGGACGACGGCGGGCCACGGGGCCTGGCTGTGGCCCAGCAGCAGCCAGGGGAAGCCGAGCTCGCCCACCGACTGCAGGTATTCCATGGCCGTCCAGAGGACGGGGGCGGCAAGCAGCGTCCGGGGCCCGTGGCGGCGGCACAGGCTCGCCTGGGCCATGGCGAAGAGCCCCGTGAAGACGGCCAGGTAGACGGCCATCAGCCCGGTGCCCCCGACCACGGCCGGACCGCCGCCCCGGGTGTGGGCGACCCAGTAGAGACTCGCGAGGTAGAAGACGAAGCCCGCCGCCCATCCAAGGCGGAAGGCCGGGGCCGGGCGCGGCCCCCCGGCGAGGACGTGAAGCAGCGGCGCCAGGGCGATCCAGGCCCAGGCCGGGCCGTAGGCGAGGGCGGCCGGGTTCTCCGGGTGGCAGGGGAAGGCGAGGGCCAGCAGGAGGCCGGAGAGGACGGCCCGCGGCCAGGGCCCCCCGAGCTGGCGCGAGAGAGAGGGCGGGAAGGTCATCGGGAGGGAATATAGGCCCGCCCCGTGGCCCGCGGCCGGCGGTGGCACGCCCTGTGCGGGGCATGGTACTCGGGGCGGGCCGGAACAGGGGAAGCCGCCCTCCGGCGTGTGCCTCGGCACACACGGCCGTGTGCTTCCGTGCACGTACTCATGCGCCCAGGAGGGGACATGTCAGAGCTCTACGCGAACGATCCGGGCCGGGCGCCCGGCGACGGCGGCGATGGGGACGCCGGGCACCCCGAGGACCTGCCGCGGGAGCGCCTCAACCGCTTCGGGCCGGAGGGCCTGCGCGACCACGAGCTGCTGGCGGTGGTGCTCGGCACCGGCTACCGGGGCCGGAGCGTGCTCGAGGTGGCGAGCACCATCTGCGACCGCCACGGCGTCGAGGAGATCGTCGCCATGGAGGCGGGACAGCTGTGCCGCCTCAAGGGCATCGGCCGGGTCAAGGCGGGGGTCCTGGTGGCCGGCTTCGAGCTGGCCCGGCGGGGCCTGCACAAGGGACTGGGGGTGCAGCCCATCGTCTCGTGTCCGGCCGATACCCTGCCGCTGCTCACCGAGCTGAAGGACCAGCGGCGCGAGCACTTCCTCTGTCTCTATCTCAACGCCCGCAACCAGGTGGTCCACAAGGAACTGATCTCCATCGGTTCCCTGTCGGCGTCGATCGTCCATCCCCGCGAGGTCTTCCAGGTGGCGGTGACCCGGGCGGCGGCGAGCATCATCCTCGCCCACAACCATCCATCGGGGGACGTGACGCCGAGCAAGGAGGACGTCGAGCTCACCCGGCGCATGGTCGAGGCCGGGGGCATCATGGGCATCGACATCCTCGATCACATCATCCTCAGCGAAAGTGATTTCCTCAGTCTCAAGGAGCGTGGACTGATGTGATCGACCGGTCCTCATCATGCTTGATTCTGCCTATCGAGCGGGTATATTTGGTGCCGTCGCGGCGGTGACGCCGCGCTCCTTCCGATGAAAAAAACCAAGAACGACCACCTCATCCCGGTTCGGATCTGGCGCATCTACACGGTGCCCGACGTGACCCCGCCCGAGAGCCTCATCGTCGTGCTCAAGGGTGAGGAGAGCCGCTTCGTCCCCATCTCCATCGGCTGTCCCGAGGGCCGCTACCTCGTGATGGCCATGCAGGACGTCTCCTTCCCCCGCCCCCTGACCCACAACCTGCTGCAGAACCTGCTGGAGAAGGTCAAGGGCAAGGTCCACCAGCTGGTGATCCACACCCTGAAGGACGAGACCTTCCACGCCTACCTGCTGATCCAGACCCAGGACGAGGTGTTCTACCTCGACTGCCGCCCGAGCGACGGCATGATCCTGACCACCCTCATGGGTATCCCCATCTACATGAGCCCCGAGGTGATGGAAGAGGCGGGCCGGCAGTTGAGCGTGCTCAACATCGACGAGCTCGAAGAGCTCTCCGGAGCGGCGCAGGCGGCCCCGGGGGAGGAGTCGGAGGAGGAAGAGCCGGCCCCGGCCTCGCAGGCACTCGCCGGCGCCGCCGGGGCTCCCCCCGCGGCCGCCGCCCCGGTGGAGGAGCCGACCGAGCTCGACAGCCTCAAGGCGCAGCTCGACCGCCTGGTCGCCGAGGAGGCCTACGAGGAGGCGGCCCGTCTCCGCGACCAGATCAGCGAGCTGGAGCAGGGCTCCCGCGACTGAGCCTCCGCCTCCGCTCCACCGGTTCGAGAGCCCCTTCCAGCTTCCTGGGAGCGGGCTTTTCTCATGGCCGGCGCCGGGCCAGCTCCCAGGCGCGGCCAGGCTCCTCGACGCGGAAGACCTCGACGTTGCCCCGGTCCTGCAGGGTGACGTAGCAGGTCCTGCCGTCGGGGCCGCCGAAGGCGAGATTGCTCGGCCTCTCCCCGGTGAGTTCCACCTCCCGCAGCAGCTCGCCCTCCGGCGAGAGCTTGGCGATGGTACCCTTGCCGTAGCGGGTGACGTAGAGGTTCCCGGCCGTGTCGCAGCGCATGCCGTCGAGGCCGTGGTCCTCGAAGCGGATGACCAGCCGCTTGTTGCTCAAGGCGCCGTCCTCGTCCAGGTCGAAGGCCCAGACGGTGCGCTGCACCGACTCGTTCACGTAGAGGGTGCGCCCGCCCGGGGCGACCTCGATGCCGTTGGTCGTGCCCATGTCGTCCAGCACCAGGGACGCCCGGCCGTCCGGGTCGACGCGCCACACCCGTCCCGAGGACCGGCTCCAGTCCGGATCGCTGGCGAAGATCACGTCGCCCGCGGTCACGGCGATGTCGTTGGGCTGGTGGAAGGCCGGATCGTGGGCCAGGACCTCGACGGCGAGCGTCGCCATGTCGACGCGGAGCACGTTGTGGCCCGTGTAGTCGGCCACCAGCAGGCGTCCCCGGCGATCGAAGCGGAGGCCGTTGCCGGTGCTGCCCGAGGGCAGTTGCAGGAAGAGACCCGCCTCGCCGCCGGGCGTCACCCGGCCGATGGTGCCGCGGCGGCCGTAGTTGACGGCGTAGAGGTTGCCGGCGCCGTCACAGACAGGCCCCTCGATGCCGCCGGTGAACACGCCGGGAGGCAGCAGGACCCGGCTGACGTAGAGTTCCTCGCTCGAGGACTGGCCGGTTTGCGCCGCGGGACCGCACCCCTGGTTGCAGATCAGGAGGAGGGCGGGTAAGATTGCGGAACCCCAAGACCAGAGAGGAGAACGTGTCATGTCCAAGCTGGCGATCCTTTGTGCGGCCCTCTTCATCAGCGCCCCCGGCGTCTACGGCCATTGCGAGATCCCCTGCGGCATCTACGGAGACGACCTGCGTTTCGCCGCCCTCGACGAGGACATCCGCACGGTGGAGAAGTCGATGCGGCAGATCGCGGAACTCTCCGCCGATCCGGGGGCCAACGCCAACCAGATCGCCCGCTGGGTGATGAACAAGGAGGTCCACGCCGACCGCATCCGCGAGACCGTGGCCCAGTACTTCCTCGCCCAGCGCATCAAGCTGCCCGACGAGGGCGACGCCGCGGCGGTCGAGGCCTACCGCGATCAGCTCGCGCGGCTCCACAAGCTGATCGTCCACGCCATGAAGAGCAAGCAGACCACCGACCTGGCCCACCCGGCCGCTCTCCAAGAGACGCTGAAGGCCTTCCGAGAGGCCTACGAGGGCTGACGGCTTGGGAGCCGTGAGAGGCTCTGCCCCGGCGTTTTTCCTGCTGGCGGCAGGGCTGCTCGCCTGCCGGCCCGACCCCGGTGCGCCGGGGATCCGGGCCGACCCCTGGGAGGGGCCGCGCCGGGAGATGGTGCGCACCCAGCTGAAGGCTCGCGACATCACCGACGAGGCGGTGCTCGCGGTCATGGAGCGGGTGCCCCGGCACCTCTTCGTCCCGGAGTCGGAGCGCTTCCGCGCCTATGCCGACCACCCGCTGCCCATCGGTCTGCGGCAGACGATCTCCCAGCCTTACATCGTCGCCTACATGACCCAGGCCCTCCAGGTCGAGGAGGGCGACCGCGTCCTCGAGATCGGCACCGGCTCCGGGTACCAGGCGGCCGTCCTCTCCCACCTCGCCGCCGAGGTCTACAGCATCGAGATCCTGCCCGACCTCGCCGAGCAGGCCGGGGAGCGGCTCTCCGTCCTCGGGTACGACAACGTTCAGGTGCGCGCCGGGGACGGCTACTTCGGGTGGCCGGAGCACGCCCCCTTCGACGGGATCATGGTCACGGCGGCGCCCGACCACGTGCCGCCCCGGCTGGTGGAGCAGCTGGCTCCGGGGGGCCGGCTGGTGATGCCGGTGGGCGAGAGGTATCAGGAGTTGATCCGCATCACCCGCGGCGAGGGCGAGGAGACCGCCCTCGAGCGTCTGCTGCCGGTGCGTTTCGTGCCGATGACGGGGCGCGCCGAGGAGGGCCCCTGACCGCCGGCGCCTAGATCCGGCCCCTCAGGCTCAGACGGTGGACGCCGCCGAGGGCGGGCAGGGAGGAGTAGGCGTAGTCGACCCGCAGGTTGTTCATCTCGACACCGCCGCCCGTGGACAGCCCGAGGGTTTCCTCGCCCTCCTGCCGGAGACTGTATCCCGGGCGCAGGTAGAGACCCCCCGCCAGCTGCAGCTCCGCCCCGAGAGTGACGTAGGGGTCGTTGTCGTTGGGCACGGTGAAGTCGACGGAGAGCATGAGGGGGATGGGGAAGTGGGCGGGGTGGTGGCTGACGCCGGCGCGCATCAGGACGGGCAGGGCGTCCTCGTAACCCTCGCTGAAGCCGCTGCGCACCGACCCGAGGTTGGAGATGGAGCCGCCGAAGGTCATCCCCGCCACCGGCCCGCGGATCAGAAAGCCGAGGTCGACGGCCCAGGCGTCGGAGGAGTAGTCGTGGATGCCGGAGTAGATCCACTTGGCGCTGCCTCCGAGGGTGAGGCGGTCCTGCCAGACCTTCTGGGCCGCGGTCACGGCGGTGGCCATGTCGAAGGCGGAGAAGGTGCCGAGGTCCTGGCCGTCCTCGTCGGTGTGCGCCATCTCGCCGTAGGTGACGTAGTTGGCGCTCAGCGCCCACATCCGAGGCCCCTCCGGCAGGCCCACGGCGAGGAACCCGGTCTGCGTGTCGATGACGTAGCGGGTGAGGGAGACCGCCGCCGAGCGGGCCTGCACACCGAAGACACCGGCCGGGTTCCAGGCCGCGGACTCGAGGTCGCCGGGGACGGCGGTGAAGGCGCCCCCGAGGGCGGCGGCTCTCGCGCCGACGCCGATCTTGAGGAAGCTGAAGCCGGCGGTGCCGGCGTTCTCGTTGATGGCCGCCGCCGGGGCGGCGAGGAGCCCCGCCACCAGGGCGAGGCGCAGGGCGGTGGAGGGCATGGCGGACTCCATGGTCGTCAGGCGGCCTGCTCGAGGACCCTGGCGCCCCGCAGCAGCGTCGCCTCCTCGAAGGGGCGGGCCATCAGCTGCACGCCGATGGGCAGCCCCTCGGCCGAGGTGGCCGCGGGGACCGAGATGCCGGGCAGGCCGGCCAGGTTCAGGGACGTGGTGTAGATGTCGTTCAGGTACATCTGCAGCGGGTCTTCCAGCTGCTCGCCGAGAGGGAAGGCCGTGGTGGGAGCCACCGGCGACAGCAACAGGTCGCAGTTGTCGAAAGCGCGCTCGAAGTCGCGCCGGATCAGGGTGCGGACCTTCTGCGCCTTGAGATAGTAGGCGTCGTAGTATCCCGCGCTGAGGACGTAGGCGCCGATCAGGATCCGCCGCTGCACCTCGGCGCCGAAGCCCCGGCTGCGGGTCCGGCGGTAGAGGTCCTGCAGGTCGTCCGGCGCCTCGGCGCGGAACCCGTAACGCACGCCGTCGAAGCGCGACAGGTTGGCCGAGGCCTCGGCCATGGCGATCACGTAGTAGCAGCTGACACAGTAGTCAGGGTCGCCCGCCACCGACAGCGAGAGATCGACGATCTCGGCCCCCGCCCCGGCCAGCCGCTGCGCCGCGGCCTCGGCGGCGGCGCGGATCTCGGCGTCGAGACCGGGGCCGTAGAACTCCTTCGCCCAGCCGATCCTCAGACCCTCGACCCCCTCGTCGAGTTTCGCCCGGTAGTCGGGAACCTCGCGGTCCACGGAGGTCGCGTCCCTCGGGTCGCGGCCGGAGATGACGTTCAGCAGGAGGGCGGCGTCCTCCACGTCCTTGGTCACCGGGCCCACCTGGTCGAGGGAGGAGGCGTAGGCCACCAGTCCGTACCGGGAGACGCGGCCGTACGTCGGCTTGAGCCCGACGACGCCGCAGTAAGCCGCCGGCTGGCGCACCGAGCCCCCCGTGTCGGAGCCGAGGGCGAGGACGGTCTCGTGGGCGGCCACGGCGGCCGCCGAACCGCCGCTCGACCCGCCCGGCACGCGCCGCGGATCGACGGGATTCCGCGTCGGCCCGAAGCAGGAGCTCTCGGTGGAGGAGCCCATGGAGAACTCGTCCATGTTGGTCTTGCCCACGAGGACGGCGTCGGCCTGCCGCACCCGCTCCACGGCGGTGGCGTCGTAGGGGGCCACGTAGTCGCGGAGGATCTCCGAGCCGCAGGTGGTGGGCCCGCCCCGGACGCAGAGCACGTCCTTGACGGCCAGGGGGACCCCGGCGAGGGCGCCCACGGGCTCGCCGGCCTGCCGCCGCCGATCGATGTCGGAGGCCCGCTGCAGGGCGCCGTCGGCGTCGACGCTGATGAAGGCGTTCACCTCGGCGTCGCGGTCCTCGACCCGGTCGAGAACCTGCCGCGTCAGCTCGGTGGAGGTGAGCTCGCCGGCCTCGAGCCGGTGCAGCGCCTCGTGGGCGGTGAGCTCGGCGAGACTCAGTTGCGGGCCTCTTCCCGCGCCGGGGGGGCGCCCGGGTCGTCGGAGGGGGAAGCCTCGGCCGGGGAGGCGCCGGCCTCGCGGGCCACGGAGCCGGAGGCGGGGGTGGCGATCCGGTTGGGCGTCGTCTCCTGGCCCGCCGTCTCCACCTCGTCCCGCACGTCCTTCACGGCGCCGCGGAACTCGCGGATTCCCTTGCCCAGGCCCCGGGCCATCTCCGGAATGCGCTTGGCCCCGAAGAGGAGCAGGACCACGAGGAAGATGATCAGCAATTCCCAATGACTCGGAAACATGGTCGGTTCTCCGGGAAGACTCAGTACGAGTACTTGAAGTAGTACCAGCCGGCGAAGATGCCGAGCAGGGTGATGACGTTGAAGCTCAGGCCCAGCTCGAACTGGAAGGAGAGGATGATGAGGTCCAGGCGGTGGGGCCCGATCTCGTAGCGGAAGAAGTCCAGCAGGGCCCGCTCCACGATGCTGCTCTCACCGGCGACGAAGCGCAGGACGATGCGCAGGGACTCGCCGATGACGCTGCCGCTGACGGCGCTCACCAGCAGGATGAGAACCAGGTAACCGACCGGCTTGTCCCTGAACATCGGCCGCCGTCATCCCTTCAGGCGTGCTGCGTCACCTCGTCGCTGAACAGGCCGGCGACCCAGCGGTAGAGCCCGGAGAGCAGGTAGATCAGGGCGATGGGAAAGAAGAATTCCTTTGACGTGGCCGGATGCACGATGAGGGCCACGGCGACGACGAGAAAGACCTGCTTGCAGCGGTCCCTCAGACCGCCGGACCGGAAGCTGGGCATGGAGTCGTACTCGACGCGGCTGACCATCAACATGGACAGGGAAAAGGTCAGCAGCACGCCGAGGTGGGCGGCGTGGGCCGTCGCCCAGGAATGTCCGGTGAAGACGATGTACTGGCTCAGGACGATGGCGGCGGCGGGGATCGGCATCCCGGTGAAGAACTCTCCCTTGCCCTCGTCCTGGCTCATGATGTTGAAGCGCGCCAGGCGCAGGGCGCCGCAGACGAGGAAGACCGAGGCCAGGACCGCTCCCCACCCGGTGGGCAGGAGTCCGTGGTAGAGCATGAAGGCGGGGACGACGCCGAAGGTGCAGACATCGGCGAGGGAGTCGAACTCGATGCCGAACCGGGAGTCGCGGCCCATGTAACGGGCCAGGCGTCCGTCCATGTTGTCGAGGGCGCTGGCGAGCACGATCAGCCAGGCGGCGGGCACGTAGTTCCCCTCGACGATGTAGCGCAACGCCAGGAAGCCACAGAGCAGGTTGCCCACGGTGAACAGGTTGGGAATGAGGCCTCGGTTGATCACGCCAGGACTCCCATGACGGTTTCGCCGCCCCGTACCCGGTCGCCCACCGAGACCTCGATCCGGGCGGACTCCGGAAGGATGAGGTCGACCCTCGAGCCGAAGCGGATCAGCCCGAAGCGCTCGCCCCGGCGCACCTGCTGCCCGGGGACCAGGCGGCAGGCGATGCGGCGGGCCAGAATGCCGACGATCTGCTTGACCACGAGCCGGTGGCCCCCGCAGCGGATGCCGATCACGCTCTGCTCGTTCTCCTCGGAGGCCCGCTCGGCGTAGGCCACGCGGTAGCTCCCGGAGCGCCGATCGACGAAGTCGACCTCGCCCTCGTGGGGCACGCGGTTCACGTGCACGTTGAAGACCGACAGGAAGACGCTGATGCGCGTCGCCGGCCCGTCGAGGTAGTCGTCGTGAGCCAACTGCTCGACGGAGACCACGCGGCCGTCGGCGGCCGAGACCACGGCGCCCGGCAGCCCGGGCGCTTGCCGGCGGGGATCGCGAAAGAAGAAGGCCATGAACACCGCCGCGAGTCCGAAGACCGCCGACCCCGGGGCCAGCACGGGGGTCCACTGGCGGGCGTACCAGCAGGCCGCGGCCAGCAGCAGGCCGGCGGCCACGAAGGGGATCCCCTCACGGGCCATTCAGTTCCATTCCGTCACCTTCGGACGCTCCCGAATGCGGAACTCGATGGTCCGGGGCTCGTTGCTGCGGATGATCTCGAGAGCGCAGGTCTGGTCGACCCTCAGCCCTCCGAGCACGCTCCTGGCCTCGGAGGCCGAACCGACGGCCTCGCCGTTGATGCCGACGATGACGTCGTACCGGTCGAGGTCGGCCTCGTACGCCGGACTGTCCACGGTCACCTGCATGACCACCGCCCCTTCCCTGGCATCGAGCTTCAGGTAGCTCGCCCACCGGGGGGTCAGATCCTGGAGGTCGACGATCCCGTGCCAGGGCCGGCGGACCTCTCCGTGGACGCGCATCTCGTCGAGGAACCTGCGGGCGTTGCCGATGGGGATGGCGAAACCGATGCCGATGGAGCCGAGGCTGTACTCGCCGCCGGTGTAGATGAAGCTGTTGACGCCGACGACCTCGCCCAGGGCGTTGACCAGGGGGCCGCCGCTGTTGCCCGGGTTGATGGCTGCGTCGGTCTGGATCATGTCGCGGTAGTAGTAGTCGCCCTGGGGCTCCTCGAAGTCCCGGTCGACGGCGCTGATGACACCGATGCTCACGGTGGGACCGAGGTCGAAGGGGTTGCCGATGGCGATGGCCCATTCCCCGACCAGAAGATGGTCGGATCGAGCCAGAGGCGCAACCGGCAGACCGCCGCCTTCGATCTCCAGGACGGCCAGGTCCAGGGCCACGTCGCGGCTGCCCGATCGGACCTGGAACACCCGGCCGTCGGGCAGCGAGACCTCCACCTTGCGGATGCCCCGGCGCCCCAGCAGGTGGGCGTTGGTCAGGACGAAACCCTCGCTGTCGACGATGAAGCCGGACCCTTCCAGGACCCGGTCGCGGTGGCCCCGGTAGTAGCGCGGGCCGAAGGGGTCGCGAAAGAGCAACTCCAGGGGGTGCCGGTAGCGGCGGACCTGCTCCCGGTGGACGACGCGGACGCTGACCACGGAGGGCTGCACGCGTTCGACGGCCCGGACCACGGCGTTGCGGCGCGAGGCGGTGACCGGGTCCTCGGCGGCGGCGGCGGCGGCGAGCAGAAGCGGAATGAGCAGGGACCGGACTCTCATGGGGCCTGCACTAAGCTGCTAAAGAGCGCCGGGGCTCTCAAGGGTTTCGGGCCCCGAGGCCCCGCCCACCTCTTCGGGGTAGCGCACCCGCAGCAGGCACAGGCCCTTCGCCGGGGAGGTGGAGCCGGCGAGGGAGCGGTCGGCCCCCTCGAGCAGCTCCAGGAACCGCCGCGGGCTCCGCCGCCCCTGGCCCACCTCCACCAGGGTCCCCACGAGGGCCCGTACCATGTGCCGAAGGAAGCGGTCCGCCTCGATCTCGAAGCTCCACCGGTGCCCGCGGCGGCGCCACTCGGCGGCGTCGATCCGGCAGGCGTAGCTCTCCGGCGGGGGGTCGGCCTTGCAGAAGGCGCGGAAGTCGAGGGTGCCTCTCAGACCCGCCGCGGCTTCGGCCATGGGTTCCAGGTCCAGTTGCCGCTGCAGGGTCCACACGGCGTGCCGGCCGAGAGCGTGGCGCGCCGTGTCGATGCGGTAGCGGTAGCGCTTGCCCAGGGCGCCGTAGCGGGCGTGGAAGCCGGGCGGCACGTCCAGCACGCGGAGGACGGCTACATCCTCGGGCAGCAGGGCGTTCAGGCCCCGGAGGATGCGGTCTGCCTCCATGGACGACCGCACGCGGGCATGAGCCACCTGGCCGAGGGCGTGGGTTCCGGCGTCGGTGCGTCCCGAGCCGACTGGTGCGGCCTCCTCCTGCAGCAGGGTGCCCATCGCCGATGCCAGCGTCCCCTGCACGGTTCGCCCCTCGGCCTGGTCCTGCCAGCCCACGAAGCCGGAGCCGTCGTACTCCAGGTCCAGGCGCAGGGTCCGCCCCTCCTCGGGTGCGGGGCTCACAGCCGGCCCACCCACAGGATGCCGGCGGCCACCCCCGCCGACAGCAGCGCCGCCGCGGCGTCGATCCGGCCAAGGCGAAGCTGGCGGTAGCTGGTGCGGCCCTCGCCTCGGTAGCCGCGGGCTTCCATGGCCACGGCCAGGCGGTCGGCGCGGGCGAAGGCCGACACGAACAGCGGCAGCAGCAGCGGCACGAGCTTGCGGGCGCGGCGCACCGGGTTGCCGCTGAACTCGGCGCCGCGCGCCATCTGCGCCTTCTGCAGGCGCTCGGCCTCCTCGGCCAGGACCGGGATGAAGCGCAGGGCGATGGAGATCATCATGGCCAGCTCGTGGGAGGGGACCCGCAGCCGGCGCAGGGGCCGCAGCAGCCGTTCCAGGCCGTCGGTCAGCTCCAGGGGCGAGGTGGTCAGCGTGAGCAGGGCCGCGGCGGTCACCACCGCCGCCAGCCGCAGGGTGAAGAGCGCGGCTGACTCCAACCCTTCCCGCGTCGTCTGCAGGTCGAGCCAGGGCACGCGCCAGGCCAGCTCTCCCGGCGTGTTGAAGGCGTGGAGCAGGGCGGTGATCAGCAGCAGCCACAGGAAGGACCGCAGGTTGCGGGCCAGCAGGGCCGGCGGCAGGCGCGACAGCCCCGCGGCGCAGAGGACGAAGAGGCCGAAGGCGCAGACCGGCGCCAGGCCCTGGGAGGCGAGGGCGACGGTCATCATGACGGTCACCGTGACCAGCTTGGTCCGCGGGTCGAGGCGGTGAAGGGGAGAGTCGCCGGCGACGTACTTGCCGAGGGCGATGTTGCCGAGGAGCGGCACGGGTCAGGGGCGGATCAACGCAACCGGTCCATCTTGGCGAGATGGGGAACGAAGTCGCAGTACCGGGAAACCGCATAACCCTCCCGCGTCGTCGTCTCCATCAGATCACGGGACAGGACACGTCTGCCGTCGCGGAGCACATGGTAGTAGAGAACCGGAGGGGCGTGGTTGAGGATCAGCAGATCGATGTCGTTGTCGTGAAGGCCGCCGATCAACTCGGTCGTGAGCTCTGCCCGGTATCCGAAGGCGCTCTCTTCGACCCGGCCTTCGTCGATGTACACGGCGATGTCGATGTCGCTGTGGGGCTGCGCAACGCCCTGGGCGTGGGAGCCGAACAGGTAGGCCTCCAGAACCTCCGGGCGAGGCCCGAGCACCTTCGCGATGCGCTGGTCCAAGTCTTGGCGGGGGTTCATTCCACTGTCGGGGATCCGAGATTCGCGGCGGGCAGGTTGTTCCTCTACTCAGGAATATAGTCCTCACAGGCTATCCTGCCGTGCCCGACCGGAGGCGAGATGACGGCGAGCATGACCTGGCGGAGGCCCGCGAGGCCTTGGAAGATGCCGCTCACGTTGCCATCGCGGTTACGCACGGCGTCCACTATCTTGTGAGCGCTTAACGAACTGATGGAACCCGACCATGAGGACGCCGCAGACTGACCCCATCATCGCTGAAGTCCGGGCCGTACGAGAGCAGCACGCAGCCCGGTTCAACTACGACGTCAAGGCCATTTTCCGAGACATTCGAGCCAGACAAGAGGCTTCCGGCCGCCAGTACGTCCGCTATCCTTCCCGCCGCACAGCTCCCGGGTCCCAGACTCAGGCGACGGGCTGACGCGGCCATTCTGCCGCCGCCGCTGGCCACAGCAGCAGGTCGCGGCCACTTCTGAGAGACCCCCATCATGGCCACCAAGACGGCCCGCCTCACGGCGGCGGTCGAGGACTACCTCACCGACCTGCACAGGATCCGAGCCTCCGGCAGCGCCACGGGCGAGCGCTCTAGGTACGGTCCGCTGGCCAACCTGCTCAACGCCGTCGGAGGCGCCCTCAAGCCCAAGGTGTTCTGCGTCGGGGAGCTGGCCGACCAGGGGGCGGGCCACCCCGACTTCGGGCTCTACTCGTCGCGGCAGGTGCAGAGGGGGCAGCCCCGCCCGGGGCAGGCACCGGAGCGGGGCGTCGTCGAGGTGAAGCCCCTGGACGACGACGCCTGGCTGACCGCGCACAGCAGACAGGTCAGCCGCTACTGGGACCGCTACGGCCTCGTGCTGGTGACCAACACCCGCGACTTCGTGCTCCTCGGGGAGGACTCGGCGCGCCTTCCCGCCAAGCTCGAGACCTTCCGGCTGGCGGAGAGCGCCGAGGAGTTCGAGCAGCGCCTGGAGACGCCCCGCGCCTTCGCCCGCGACGTCGGCGCGGGTCTGGCCGAGTACCTGGGCCGGGCACTTGCGCACCGGGCGACCCTGTCCGAGCCGAGGGATCTCGCCTGGCTGCTGGCGTCCTACGCTCGCGACGGACTCGCGAGGGTCGAGGCCGCCGGAGACGCGCCGCCGCTGAAGGCGGTACGCTCCGCCCTCGAGGAGGCCCTGGGGGTCCGCTTCGAGGGCCCCCGCGGCGAGGCTTTCTTCCGGTCGACCCTGGTACAGACCCTGTTCTACGGCCTATTCTCCGCCTGGGTGCTGTGGGCCCGGCAAGCCAGGCAAGGAGACAGCTTCGACTGGCGCACCTCGGTCTGGCACCTGCGCGCACCCGTGCTGCGGGCACTCTTTCACCAACTCTCCGGACCCGCCCGCCTGCAGCGTCTTGACCTCGTCGAGGTGATGAACTGGACCGCCGCGGCCCTCGACCGGGTGGACCGGCCGGCCTTCTTCTCCCGGTTCAACGAGGGCGAGGCCGTGCCCTATTTCTACGAGCCCTTCCTCCAAGCCTTCGACCCCGGCCTGCGCAAGCAGCTCGGGGTTTGGTACACGCCATCCGAGGTGGTGCGCTACATGGTGGCCCGCGTCGACCGGGCTCTGCGGGACGACCTCGGCATCGCCGACGGGCTGGCTGCCGACAACGTCTACGTCCTCGACCCCTGCTGCGGGACCGGCGCCTACCTGGCCGAGGTCCTGCGCCGCATCGCCGCCAACCTCCAGGGGCGCGGCCTCGGCGCCCTCGCCGGCGCGCGTGTGAAGCAGGCGGCCCTGGAGCGGGTCTTCGGCTTCGAGATCATGCCCGCTCCCTTCGTCGTCGCCCACCTGCAGGTCGGACTCACTCTGCAGGATCTCGACGCCCCGCTGGCGGAGGACGGCGAGGAAAGGGCCGGTGTCTTCCTCACCAACGCCTTGACCGGCTGGGAGCCGAAGACCGACAAGCCGCTGCCGTTCCCTGAGCTGGAGGAGGAACGAGACCGAGCCGAGCGGGTGAAGCGGGACACGCCGATCCTCGTGATCCTCGGCAACCCGCCCTACAACGGATTTGCCGGCATGGCGGTGGAAGAGGAGCGGGAGCTGTCCGAAGCCTACCGCACGACGAGGCGCGTGCGTCGGCCCGAGGGCCAGGGGCTGAACGATCCCTACGTGCGGTTCTTCCGCATGGCGGAACGGCGCATCGCCGAGAGGACGGGCCAGGGGGTGGTCTGCTTCATCTCCAACTACTCCTGGCTCGACGGCCTGTCCTTCACCGGCATGCGGGAGCGCTACCTGGAGGCGTTCGACGCGATTCGCATCGACTGCCTCAACGGCGACAAGCGCAAGACGGGCAAAGTGGCGCCCGACGGGTCGCCCGACCCGAGCATCTTTTCCACCGAGGGCGATCCGGTCGGCATTCAGGTCGGAACAGCGATTGTGACGCTTGTGCGCAAGGCGGACCATGCTCCAGCCGAAGAGGTCGGCTTCCGCCATCTCTGGGGACAGGCCAAGCCCGCGGAGTTGACAGCGACGGCGGAGACGGAGCCGGGGGAGCTCTACGAGGGGGTTCAGCCGGTCCTGCCGCTTGGCCTGCCCTTCGTGCGGACTGCGGTGAGCGAGGACTGGTTCGACTGGCCAGCGCTGCCCGAACTGTTCCCAGTATCGTTTCCTGGAGTGCAAACCGGACGTGACACGTTTCTCGTCGATACTGACCTCTCCCGGCTCAAGGCGCGCATCGAAGACTACTTCGACGCCGACCTGACCCATGAGGAGATAGCCCGTCGGTATCCCCGCATAATGAAGGATACGGCTCGATTCAATGCGCGGAGAGTGCGTGAAACCCTACTCGCACGTGGTGGCCCAGACGAGAGTCGGTATGTCCGTTACGCCTATCGTCCGTTCGACAACCGGTGGCTGTACTGGGAGTCTGAGACAAAGCTGCTGCGCGAGAAGAGCCCTCGCTACCCGGGGCATGTCTTCGTGGGGAACATGTGGTTGGTTGCCCAGCAGAAGCCTCGTCGCGAATGGTCTGCACCTCAGGTCATCTCGAACATCGGTTGTCTCGACCTCATGGATCGTAGCGCGACCTGCATACCTGGCTACCTCCTCGACGGCGGCCTCGGCGTCGCCGATAGCCAAGTCCATCGCCGCCCCAATCTGACGGGGGCAGCGCAACGCTATCTCCATCGTCTCGGCGCAGAAGTAGATGACCTCTTCCACCACGTCCTCATTGCCCTCCACGATCCCACTTACCGGCAAGCCAACGCTGGTGCGCTCCGCATGGAGTGGCCGCGCATCCCTCTCCCGGGCTGGCCCGACGGGAATACGGCCGGCGCAGCTGAGTCGCTCGCCGCATCGGCGGGCAGGGGCCGCGAACTGGCCCGACTCCTGGACCCCGACACGCCGGTGCCCGGAGTCACCCAAGGTACGTTGCGCCCGGAACTCGCCGCCATCACCGTCCCCTCCACCGCCGACGGGCGCAACATGACCGGAGACGATTTCTCGCTCACCGCCGGCTGGGGTCATTTCGGAACTGGCGACTCTGTCATGCCGGGACAGGGCCGCATCGTCGAGCGCGAGTACACCCCGGACGAACGCGCCGCCTTGGGCGATGCAATCCCAACACTCGGCGCCAGGACGCTGGACGTGTACCTGAACGACCGCGCCCTCTGGCGCAACGTCCCCGCCGCCGTCTGGGACTACAGGCTCGGCGGCTACCAGGTCCTCAAGAAGTGGCTGTCCTACCGTGAGCGCGATGTCCTCGGGAGGATCCTGTCGCCGAAGGAGGTTCAGCACTTTGGCGATATTGGGCGAAGAATTGCGAGGGTGCTGAGGTTGTCGGGGGTTGGCTGAGTGCGAAGGATCCACGTCAGCCCGATCGCTCAGAGGGTTCCGAATCCTCCATTCCAAGCTTGAATCGAAGAGCCTGATTCTCGTTCGCTATGGAGCGAATGGAATCGATGCCCATTCCCATGAGTCTTAGGAGATGCATCTGGAACAGGGCTTCGAGCTTCAGGCACAGGTTCCATAGGTCCTTCCCTTCGACCGCTCTACTCGCAAGAGCTCTATCGTAGTGCGTCAGGTAATTTCGCGTATCGGTGACCTTACTGACGAAGGACTTCCGCTTTCTTGCCTCTCCAAAGGAATGCTTGAAGGGGTCGACCATCTGCTTGATTCGTCTCCGCAAAGGGAGTTCGTTCGCATACTTGAGCCTGTCCTGTAACCACTCCCGTCTGTCAGGCGGAATGGCACACACGGCCATATCGAGGAGTTCTGCAAACTCATCCTTCCCCATCTGGGTTCCGGGGAAAGCCCTTCTGTGTAACACTTCTATGCCTTGCACCAAGGACAGGAACTTACTCTCCAAATAGGTTGAGGCACCAGATATGGATGCGAAGTAGAGATTGAACGCAGATTCGTGAACCGTGTAGTTCTTCAGCCAAGTGCATAGCATCCCTTCCAGTTGATCGGCCACATCCCTACGGCTGAATAGCATTCTGAACCACAGAGTTTCGGGTTTCTCTTCTGCGTATGGCGGACCCTGAAAGAATAGCTTGATTGGAATCTGATAGGTCTTTCCTTCGGCCAGACTTCCTGTCTTCTCTTTGGAGTACCCGGTGACTGAATCAACTGAGATGGGCTTGTCAATCGCAAGACGCAGGAAATTGTGAAGTCTGAGAACCAGCGTCAGGAAGTCATCAAGAGGTCGAAGATCTCCAGGGATGAGAGTAATGTGTGCCTTCTGCACAATGCGAGCCTCCATGGCTGCAGTTATGGCAGGTAGAGTCGCCGAAAAAGAGAGCTTCAGATCGAATCCATCAGGCAGATGGTGGTTGATTTCATCGGGAAGAGTGAAATCGATCGCTGTCCTCTTTTCTGCCCAGTCTTCGGAGGTGTGAAAGCCACTGATTCTCAGCCACTCATCAAGCCCTTCCACGGAGAATTGGACACTTGAAAAGGTGACTATCTCGCCTTCCTCGAAATTGACTCCAAGGAAGGCGTACTCGGCCCTGATGGTCGAGGTTGACACACCATCACCGCTCACTTGGCTCCCGCTCACACGGAAGCATCGATCCAAAGTGAGACGACTGTTGCCGGCTATACCGCATATGCGATCAATTGGCGATCCAACCGGAGAGTGTCCGAGGGGAGGTTCGCTCAACAGACTTAGAACGGGATTGTAGGAGTAGCTTATCTCAAGGGTTGCTTCTCCAGACTTGGAAATGCGAAGAATGCCCGGGACTTGATTTTCCTGATCTTGGGGTAGCCAGAAGAACCCAGGCTTCTCAACTGGGCCAGAAAGACGCATGTAAAGCCTCCGGTCCTATGGATGGTCGTCTCAGCTCCCTGCTTCGGTTCTCCTTAGTCCAACCAGGCCTCGAAGACCGCGATGCGATCATCTACCGGCTGATCGCCCGTGTCTCCCCCTCGCCGATACAGCTGGCGGGCGCCGCCGGCCCACAGCTCCGACCCCTGACGGTCATTGATCAGGCTCCAGGGCATCATCGGGTTCCGGCGGCTGGCCCCCGTCGCGCCGCAGCAGCCGGCGTGCCGCCTCGATGTCGCCCCCAGCGCCGCGCGCGCTGAAGAACTCGGCGGTCTTCATGGCAGCGATCTTCTCGGCGACGGCCGTCGTGACGAACTGATTGATGCTCGTGCCGTCTTCCCTGCTGATCTCCGCGACCGCTGCCATCAGGGAGGCGGGCAGCCGCAACAGGTGCTGCTTCCCTTGCTCAATCCAGCCAGTCCTCGAAGATCGCGATTCGATCATCCACCGGCTGGATCTCCACCGCCTCCCCCTCGCCGAGGATCAGCCGCCGGGCGCCGCCGGCCCACAGGTCCGCCCCCACCGGGTGGCCGGCGTCCACCGACAACGTATCCCCCTCCCAGGACAGCTCCAGCCGCGGGAAGGTCTCCTCGGCGGCCACGAGAAGGCGGCCCTCCAGGCTGACGTAGCTGCCGTTGATCAGCGCCAGCTCACGGGGCCGGCCGTCGCCCCTGCAGCGCACGAGGACCACCTCGCCGTCGCTCACCAGGGGTCCGGCGGTGCGCAGGGCGCGGCGCTCGTGGGAGGTGAAGAACCAGTCCCGCCCTCCGTCGACGTGTACGCATAGACCGGAGGCCAGCCACGAGGGGACCGGCTCCCCCTCTTCCTCCACCCGCAGCCGTTCCACCGACAGCGCCGGCGCGCTGTCCCCGGGGTGCGGATACAGCACCATGTCGATGGCCAGCGGCAGCTCCTCCTCCACCGAGTAGATGGCCGCCGGCGAGGGACGGTGCTCGCCCCAACCCGCCGGGACCCACCCCTGCGGCGGGTCCTCCTGGCCCTTGACGATGCGCGCCTCCAGCTCCGGTCCCGGGGCGGGGAGGATCACCAGGCCGGCGCCGCCGTTCACGGTGCGCACCGAGCCGTCCTCCGGCTCGACGCGGGCCATGGCCGAGGCCTGGAAGTGGAAGAGGGACTCGGCCATGTGCCGGCCTCGGCCGAGGAGCCGGTCGGAGAGGATCCAGTAGTCGGGCTTGACGAACAGGACCCGGCGGTCGTGATCGACGAAGACGCGCTCGTGGGGTGGCACCTGCAGATCGGCGCCCTGGCTCCGCGTCCAGGGCTGCATGCGCTCCACGCCGTCGACGCGCTTGCTCTCGTAGGCGAACCCCCGCCGGCGGCTCTGCTCCGAGCCGTAGGCGGCGTAGCCGTCCTCGTAGCGGCTGCCCGCGTAGTCGAAGCGGCGGCCGCTGACCCAGGTGTTGGGCAGCGGCTCCGGGGCGATCTCGTGCCAGGCGGTGCGCCCGCGCAGCGAGGGGATCTCGAAGAGGGGGAGGCCGGCCACCTGGCCGCGGCCGTCGACCATGATCGTGTTGTGGCCGGCGGGGCCGACGAAGTACTCGCTGCGCCAGGCCGAGGCCCAGGGCCCGCCGCAGCCGCTGTCGGTGACCAGGGTGTTGCCGTAGGCGTAGAGCTCGAAGCTGAGCTTGTCCACGTGGTTGTGGCCCCCGGCGCTGCGGCCGCCGTCGAAGACCAGGTAGCGGGCCTCGGCGGACCAGTCGGAGCGCATGACGTAGAAGCCGGCGTAGGGGAAGGCGCGGGAGGTCCAGGCCGGGGCCTCGCCCTCGGCGCCGAAGGACTCGATGTAGCGCAGGTCCGGACGGCCGGTGATCTCCACCCCGAGGGTGATCATCCCTCCCCGGCGCTCGGGCAGCTTCCCCGGATCCTGGGCGGAGTAGTTGTCGTTGACCGAGGGATAGCTGCCGTTGGGCTTCACCATGTAGGCGGGGAAGTCGAAGATCCCCTCCACCTTCTCGCGGAACCCCGGCGGCAGCTCGAGCTCGCCGCGCTCGCCCCGCTGCAGGACGCGGGTGAAGCTCTCGTGGGCGAAGTAGCACAGCTCGATGTAGGCGCCGTCGGGGTAGAAGTAGTCGTCCAGCAACTTCCGGAGGCCCTCGAGGCCGGCGCGGGACCAGCCCTTCGACTCGGCGAACTCCGGCCACTGCTCCCCGAGGCCGATGAGCTGCTCGTGGAGGTGGACGATCATGTTGGGCATGCCCGGCACCCGGTTGTTCGCGGCGTAGCGCAGGTGATGGAGGATCACCTTGAGCAAGGCGATCACCTCCTCGTCGGTCACCGCGGGACAGTGGCGCAGCGACATCAGGCAGCGGGTCCAGTTGGCAGTACGGGGCAGGGTGTAGAAGATCGTCCGCCAGAAGGCGCCGGTGGCGCCGGTGGGAGGACGGTCCGGCAGCGGTCCGTTGGCCTCGGCCCACTCCAGCATGCGGGCCACGCACTCGCGGGCGTAGCGGTGGTTGCCTGTCGACCCGTACTCCTGGGCCAGGGCGGCGAAGTCGTGGTGGTCGTTGAGCCCCATGACCTGGGTGCTGTGCAGCCTCTCGGGGACCTCCTCCGGGTGCGGCACCGTGAGCCAGTCGCGGGAGGCGAGGTCGCGGCACAGCTCCTCGCCGCGGTCCGAGACCGCCTCGGGGCGGTCGCCGGGTCCGCTCTCTGGACCGTCGCCGCCTCCTCCGCGCCGGCGGATGAACCGCGCCAGCTCAGCCGTCGCCGTGGCCGCGCCGCCGGTCTCGCGGGCCCGGCGCACCGGCGCCAGATCCGGGTGCTCCGGGTCGAGGGCGTCCAGCAGCTCTTCGTCACTCATCACGTAGGGCAAGTCGCTTCTCCTTTTCGCGGGCGGCCACGCACCGGCCCAGGGCCGGGTGCGTCCAAATCGAGGGGGCCGCGCAACTCTTCGTCACCCATGGGCAGTGACACGATCGATCTCCTGGCTGTGGATGCGACGACCGGGCGGCACGTAACGGCCCCGGGGGCGAGGCGGCAACCCGAGGGGACAGAGACCCGGTCCGCCGGGGAAATGTTGCAGCCTCCTTCCAGGCCCGCTAGTGTAGCCGCCCTCACCCCGACCCGGAGACGACACGTGGCCCTCCTCGACATCCCCGTCCGCTACTACAAGGACTTCCCCGGCAGCTACGACTACGGGTACGAAACCCTCTCCCTGCCCCTGGCGGAGTGCACCTTCCTCCTCGTCGACGTGGACGGCACCTCGCCCAACCCGGTCACCGAGACCCGCATCGCCCCGGCCCTGGAGGCGGCGCGGCGCTCGGGTCTGCGCGTCGCCTAC
>JAPOZM010000020.1 GCA_026706075.1 Gemmatimonadaceae bacterium | reverse complement strand
ATCCAGGATATGAGGTCGCTGTCGGGCCTGACTAAGCTCCGGGAGCTGTATATGGGGTACAACCTCATACCGACATTGGAGTTGGCCGATTGGCTGCCGCCGTGGCAGCAGAGAGTGGACGTTTACCTCGATTTCTCGGGTTCTGATCTGTGGCCGACGCTGGACGGTCCCTTGAACGGTCTTGTCAGGAGCTACAAGGAGGCGCTCCGGTGGGGCCGGACGACGGACAAGGTCGGTCCAAGTCGTTGTTTCTCGCGATTTCCGACTTCCGAGGACTGGGACCCGTCGAAGCCGAATTTCTACGTCTGGGACCCGTCGAAGCCACCCCATAGAGTCCCGGTGCGCATCACTCTGGTGGACAGAGAAGAGAGTAGCATCGACAGGGTCGTCGGCTTCCTCGCGGATCACTGCGTCATCGTCGGGGATTCCTCCATCTCCCGGGTCCCCAGTGGAGAGCAGGGCTGGAACAGGGTCTACGCTTGCGTGCACATCCCGCTGCTGGTGCCCTTGTCCGAACTGCCCTCCGTGGTTCGGGTCAAGCGGCCACCGAGGTCCTTTCCTGCCTCCACTGGAGGCGAGAGCGGTGATTCCAATGCTGGTGGCCAGGAAGGGTGCGGTTCCGACCTTCCTGGCACCGGAGTGGAAGTGTCGTCTTGGGGCGCGATCAAGAGTCTTTTCCGGTAGGGCAGGCAGCTGCCCTTTGGAACTCCACACAATGCAACCGAAGAGGAAGAAAATGCACTGCAGTACGATACTGCTGGCCCTTGGGCTGACCCTGCTGGGTTTGCCGGCCGGGTGGGCGCAGGACGACACCCCAGAAGTGACGGTGCCGGACGCCTCGTTGCGGGCGGTGCTGGAGGACAGCCTCGGCCTGTCGGCTGGCGACCCGATCACGGCGTCCTCCCTGGCGAAGCTGACCACCCTGGAGGCGGCGGACCTGGGCATCGTCGACCTGACCGGCCTGGAGCACGCCACCGGGCTGAGTCGGCTGCACCTGGGGCCGAGGCGCGAGCAATTGCCCTGGTCCAACAGCAATGCCGTCTCCGATCTGTCGCCGCTGTCGGGGCTGACCGCGCTGACGTGGCTGCACCTTGCGGGCAACTCGGTGGCGGACGTGACGCCGCTGTCGGGGCTGACCGGCCTGACCTTTCTGAACCTCCAGGTCAACGAGGTCGCGGAGGTGTCGTCGCTGTCGGGTCTGACCGACCTCGCCGATCTATTTCTCGCGTTCAACCCGCTTCGAGACGCGTCGTCGCTGTCGGGGCTGACCGGCCTCAGCGTGCACGATCTGCCACGGCCTCTCCAGTATCCCAAGCTGGGGTCTTCGCTCAACAGCCGGGTCGAAGGCTACCAGGCCCCGTCATCCGAGGGGGGGTCGGCGGTGCGGGGGCAGGGCGGGCAAGAGTCGACTCCAACCGTTCCGGTGAGGATCCGGACGAACAGCCGGGACAGCGTCGACACGGTGGCCCGCTTTCTCCAGGGCCGGGGCATCGCCTCGAACACCTGGCGGAGTGATGGCAGGGATGGTGTGCAGGGACTTCTCTGGGCCCGGGTGCCGGTATCGCTCCTCGTGCGTCTGTCGGAACAGCCCGCCGTGATCCGTGTGCGAGAGGTGTTGGAGGCCATCCCCCAGCAGAGCCAGTCCCAGGAGCCGCCGACGACGGTCTCCTCGGCGCACGGAGCGACAGCTTGGCGCAATGCCGGGATCCGGGGCCAGGGCATCAAGGTGGGTGTGCTCGACATTGGCTTCCACGACTTCGGCGGTCTGATGGAGCTCCTGGAAGAACTGAACCCGTCGTACCATACCTATTGCTATGCGGACGAGGACGATACGGTTGCTGACTCTACCGGTCTTGGGGATTGCGGAGATGACCCACACGGTACCGATGTCACGCGGGCCTTGCTCGACATCGCGCCCAATGTGGAGTTGTACATAGCGAGAGCGTACAAGATGGGACCGTCCCAGAGGACGAATGCTCTTGCTTGGATGATCCGGCAGGGGGTGCAGGTGATCAATTTCTCGGTGAACGACGCTTGGGACGGACCAGGAGACGGGACCTCGACCGATGTGGCCAGTCCCCTGCAATTGGTGGACACCGCCGTGGGTGCCGGGATTGCCTGGGTCAATGCGGCGGGCAATGACGCGCAGCGCACCTGGTACTCTGACTCACCCACTTTCGACACACAGGGCTATCTGGTGCTTCCTGGAACACCACCAGTCCGCCTTCCAGTCAACCTGACCGGCCAAGAGCATGAGTTCCAGTTGCGGTGGAAGGACGACTGGAGCAACCCGGCGATCAATCTGGATCTCTACCTGTACACTGTATCTGAGACAGGTATCAGACTGGCTTGGAGTTCAACGGATCCCCAGCCTGGACCCGACGCTGTTCCCATGGAGATTCTGGTCGATGATGTGGTTCCCTTTATTTACGGGGGCGCTAGGGACTACTGGTTGAGCGTAAGGAAGCTGAGTGCCAGTGCTCCAGACTGGGTTCAACTCCAAGAGTACTCCGGTTTGTCCAATGCTTGGCAGGACGCCACCTTGTCCGGCAGCATCGGGAATCCGGCCGAGAGCGCCAATGCGGGCATGCTGGCCGTGGGCGCCGCCGACGTGTCTGGCGGCACTGCGGCCATCGAAGACTACAGCGCCCGTGGTCCCGTCCCCGAACTGGAAGATCGCATCAAGCCTGACCTCGTCGGCGGCTTGGAGAGCGATGAGTCGGGGACGAGCATTGCTGCCCCGCGGGTGGCGGGTCTGGCGGCGCTGGTGATCCAGGAGCTGGGTGACATCTACACGACGCCGGCGCAGGTTGCCCAGTACCTGAGAGACAACGCCGATCAACCGACCACGGACCTGTCCGATCCGAACAACACCTGGGGCCACGGCTTCGCCAAGCTGCCGCCGCCGGTTGCGGCCCCGAAAGAGGGGAGCGCTCACGCAAGCGCCGAAGGGATCGAGGTCCGTTGGAAGGCGGTCCCGGCCGCGGCCGGGTACCGACTGGAGTTCCAGCGGCAATTGGTCAGAGGGACGTCCGGTTGGTCGGAGTATGCTTGGCTGGCCACGCTGGCCAACGAGAGCCTGCCGTCGGCCGACATGAGAGTCACTTTCCAGCACACCCCGTCCACGGAGCGCCACCCCCTGGACGGGGACTACCGCTACCGGTACCGGGTGCGGTCGCTCCCGGCGGGGGCCTGGTCGACGGACATCCCGGTGGGGCCGTCGGCGCCGCGGAGTTTCAAAGCGGAGGCTGGCGACGGACAGGTGTTGTTGACCTGGGCGGCGCCGGCGACGACAGGCGGGTCGCCTCTGCTGGGTTATCACTACCGGGAGATCGTCCCCGGGGACACGACGGCCTGGTTCGATTTCCTGAAGGGCTGGACTCGCTATCTGCCCCAGGAACTGAGCAACGGGGTGGCCCACACCTTCGAGGTGCGGGCCTACACCAAGGCGGGGTCGGGGGCGTCGGTGGACACGACGGTCACGCCGGCGGGGGCGCCGCGGGCGCCGGG